>JANYIH010000047.1 GCA_025358745.1 Hyphomicrobiales bacterium
GCTGGCTGCGGATGACTCGCGCCGAGGCGTGCGCGGCGGTCGAGCAACTCGGCGAGTTGCAAAGCGTGTTCGAGGCGATCCTCGACGACGGCTGGGAGAATGAACGCGCGGGCAGCGGCTATGGCCCGCGCGTTCCCGCCACCAGCCTCGGGCCGGCGGCGGAGGAATGGGCGGCGCAACGCGGGCTTCGCCGCGTCGGGGACGCTTACGTCGTCGACGTCGAGCCCAGATGAGCGCGCTCGTCCTCTACGGCGCCAGCGGCTACACCGGGCGGTTGATCGCCGCGCGCGCCCGCGAGCGGGGCCTCGATCTTGCCCTGGCGGGGCGCAGTCGCGCGCGGCTGGAGCCGATGGGCTTTCCATTTCGGGTCGCGGCGGCCGACGCTCCGCACGCCCTGCGCGCCGCTTTCGCCGGCGCCCGCGTCGTCATCAACGCGGCCGGTCCGTTCCCTGCGACCGCGCTGCCGGTGCTGGAGGCGTGCTTGAGCGTGGGCGCGCATTATCTCGACGTCGGGGGCGAGGGGCCGGTGTTCGAGGCGCTGCACCGCTACGATGGGGCGGCGCGGCGGGCGAAGATCATGGTGATGCCCGGCGCCGGCTTCGTCATGGCGGCCTCCAACGCGCTGGCGGCGCATGTGGCGGGGCGTATGCCGCATATACGGCGGCTGTGGCTTGGGTTTTCGCGCGCCGACCCGATCTCGCGCGGCAGCTTCGCCTCGATGCTCGACCTCGCCGACGGGCAGGTGACGATCCGGCGCGGCGGGCGGCTGGTGGCGATCCCCGCAGGCAGCCTGCAACGCGATTTCGATTTCGGGCAGGGTCCGAGCCGCTGCATGGCGGCGCCTTGGCCCGACCCCTATTCCGCCTATTTCACCACAGGCGCGCCCGACATCGAGGCCTATCTGGAGGCCGACGTCCTGGCGCGGACAGCCTATCGCGCCGCCTCGTTATTCGCCCCGGCGGCGCAACTCCCTTTCTCCCGGCAGATCCTGGAAAGCGTGGCGGAGTTCTGGCCCGAAGGGCCGAGCGAGGCGCAGCGGGCGGCGACGCCGAAAATCATCGTCGCCGAGGGGGAGGACGTTTACCGCCGACGCATGCGCGCGCGGTTGTTCACGCCCAACGTCTACACGTTTACGCGCGATTGCATCGTTGCGCTGGCGGAAAGGGCGCTCGACGGCGACACGCGGCCCGGCTACGCCGCGCCAGCGGAGGTTTACGGAGCGGATTTCGTGCTGGGATTGCCAGATGTGCGGCGCGAGGACGCGTCTTAGCGCATGGCGAGCGAGTGCGCGGCCTTGTCGTAGGCCGAACGGCAGGTCCGGTTCAGCTTGGCGCGGTTGGATTTCATGCAGCTGACAGCGTCGCGTTCGTTGCCCAGCGATTGCGGGCAAAGACGGTAGGCGTCTTCGCTGCAGCTCGAGATCACGTATTGACGTAGCTCAGGGTCAAGATCACGGGCGCCGGCCGCGTTTATCGCTGCGACCATCGCGCCTAGCGCCAATATGGCGCGCAGGGTGGATGGCAAGTCAAATCTCCGAAAGTTGAGATACATTATCGCGACGTACTAGGATTTACCAGAAATAGCAAATTTTTAAGTGTGGACAACGGTCCCCCTTCGCGCAGACTGCATCTTGCACGGGCCGGCGCGGCCGGTTTCGCCTGCCGCGCTCGCGTGATATGTGCGGCGCACAAAATTCGCAATTGAAAGTGACTGCCCTCATGGCCAGCGACGCCGCGCCGATCGGACGCGCCCTTATTTCCGTTTCCGACAAGACCGGGCTCATCGAATTGGGGCGCTCCCTCGCCGCGCGCGGGATCGAGATCGTCTCGACCGGCGGCACCTCGGCGGCGCTGGCCAAGGCCGGCGTGAAGGCGCTCGACGTCGCCGACCTCACCGGATTCCCCGAGATGATGGACGGGCGGCTGAAGACGCTGCATCCGCGCGTGCATGGCGGGCTGCTGGCGATCCGCGCCGAGCCGGCGCATCAGGCGGCGATGTTCGCCAACGACATCAGGCCGATCGACCTGCTGGTGGTCAATCTCTATCCCTTCGAGGCGACGCTGGCGCGCGGCGCCGACTTCGAAGACATGATCGAGAACATCGACATCGGCGGCCCCGCGATGATCCGCGCGGCGGCGAAAAACCACCACGACGTCGCCGTGATCGTCGATGTCGCGGATTACGAGGCGCTGGCGCAGGAAATGGCCGCGCACGGCGGCGGGACCAGCCTCAAATTCCGCCGCGCGCTGGCGCAGAAGGCCTATGCGAGGACGGCGGCCTATGACGCGGCGATCTCGAACTGGTTCGCGCGCGAGATCAGCGTGACGCAGCCGGTCTGGCGCGCGTTCGGCGGCCGGCTCGCCCATCCGCTGCGCTATGGCGAAAATCCGCATCAGAACGCGGCGTTTTATCTGACGCCGGAAGCCCGCCCCGGCGTCGCCAGCGCGAGACAGGCGCAGGGCAAGGAACTCTCCTACAACAACATCAACGACACGGACGCCGCCTACGAATGCGTCGCCGAATTCGCTGAGGCCGCAGTCGTCATCGTCAAACACGCTAACCCTTGCGGCGTCGCGACCGCAGCGACCCCGCTGGAAGCCTACGAGAAGGCCTTTCGCTGCGATCCCGTCTCCGCCTTCGGCGGCGTGGTGGCTCTGAACCGTCGGTTGGATGCGGCGGCGGCGCGCAAAATCGTCGAGATCTTTACGGAAGTCATCATCGCGCCCGACGCCGACGCCGACGCGATCGAGATCGTTGCGGGCAAGAAGAACCTGCGGCTGTTGCTGGCCGGCGCGCTGCCCGACCGCCAAGCGCCCGGCCTGACGGTGCGCTCCGTCGCGGGCGGCCTGCTGGTGCAGGACCGCGACAATGGCGCGCTCGACGAGGGCATGCTGAAGGTCGTCACCGCGCGGGCGCCCACCGAGACGGAGATGCGCGATCTGCAATTTGCATGGGTGGTCTGCAAGCACGTGAAGTCGAACGCGATCGTTTACGTGAAAGACGGCGCGACGGTCGGCGTCGGCGCGGGGCAGATGAGCCGGGTCGATTCCTCGCGCGTGGCGGTGCGCAAGGCCGACGACGCGGCTCCCGGTGCGACCAAGGGCTCGGTCGTGGCCTCCGACGCGTTCTTCCCTTTCGCCGACGGGCTGATGGCGGCGATCGAAGCCGGCGCGACGGCGGTGATCCAGCCGGGGGGCGCGAGCCGCGACGCCGAAGTGATCGCCGCCGCCGATGCGGCTGATGTCGCGATGGTGTTCACGGGGATGCGGCATTTCCGGCATTGAAGAGCGGAAGGCAAAAGCGGGCGGAGATCGAGGCGCATCGCGCGGAAAAGCGCGACAAGGCGCGCCAGGGCGAAAGGCTGGACGCCGAGCGCCGCAGGCGCGAGGCTTTCGAGGCGGCGCTGGCGCGCGGCGAAGTCGCGGTCAACAAGGCCACGCTCGCGCCGACGGGGAGCTACGGCTACCCCGATTTTCAACTGCGCGGCACGTATCTGCCGATCCCGTTCGCGTGCAAATCCTGTGGCAAGGCCGAGGTGTGGACGCCGCATCAGCAAAAGTGGTGGTACGAAACCGCCAAAGGCGATCCGTTCTCCGGCCCCTCGATGTGCCGCCGCTGCCGCGCGATCGAGCGCCGCCGCAAGGCCGAAGCGCGGCGGGTGCATCTCGAAGGGGTGGAGCGCAAGCGGAAGGCGAAGGGGGGTTGAGGCGTGCGGCGATTGGGGGGAATCGTCATTGCGAGAAGCGAAGCGACGAAGCAATCCAAATGCCGCCGCACGAGCAAAAAGTTGCGGGCGGTCTCGCAAGGCTGGATTGCTTCGCTGCGCTCGCAATAACGATGGATCAACGCAAACTCAATTTGCTCTAAAGCCCCAACCCCCGCAGCAACCTCGGCGCGCCGATCCCATCGCCGCCCGCTTCCGCGATCAGCGCGCGCTTGAGCGGCCCCGCCCGATCCACCACGCGCAGGCCGAGATCGCGTAAACTTCGCAGCACGGCGACATCGTTGGAGAACAGGCGGTTCATCGCGTCCATGCCGAGGCCCGAGGTCAGCGCGTCGAAACGGCGGCGGCGCTGGTATTCCGCAAGCGGCTCGCGCGCGCCGGGATCGAGCCCGAGCCGCAGTTGCTCGGCCAGAATTTCGGCCAAAGCCGCGACATCTCGCAGGCCCAGATTGAGGCCCTGTCCGGCGAGGGGATGCACGAGATGGGCGGCGTCGCCGATCAGCGCCAGCCTTTTGGCGACGTAAGCCCGCGCGAAGCGGAATTCGAGCGGGAACGCGCGCGCCTCGCCGATCCGACGCAGCTTGCCGAGGGCCGGCGAGAACCGCCGTTCCAGCTCGTCGATGAAAGTAGCTTCGGGCAGGGCGCATAGGCGCTCCGCCTCTGCCGGCGGTTCGTTCCAGACGATGCTGAAGAAACGCCCCTTCAGCGGCAGCAGGGCGAACGGGCCGGCGGGCAGGAAATGCTGCTCGGCGCGGCCCTCGTGCTCGCGCTCGTGCGCGATGGTGGCGACGATCCCGGCCTGGCCTGTCGGCCCGCCCGTGGTCGCGATCCCGGCGAGGCCGCGCAGTTTCGAGCGCGCCCCGTCGGCGCCGACCACCAACCGCGCGCGGACAGGACGCCCGTCGCCGAGGGTGAGCGTCGCGACGAACGGCCCCGCCGCGAAGTCCTCGACCGCGCCGTCGATGCGGACGACGCCCGCCGTTTCGGCGGCTCGGGCCAGCGCGGACGTCACGTCGTCGTTGAACGCCATATGCGCCAGCTCGCCACCCTTCGGCGCGGCGAAGCGCAGTTGCGCGATTCGCACGGCGTCCTGCGGCGTCCCGTCGAAAATCGCCATTTCGAGAATTGGCTGCGCCAGCGGCTGCAACGCCTCCCAGGCGCCGACGCGCTCCATGAGCGAGCGCGAGCCGGAGCTGAGCGCCACCGTGCGCAGCCGGTCGGGCGCGCCGTGCGCGGGCGGCGCGATCAGCGCGACCTTGAGCCGCGCCTCGCGTTTCAGCGCAGCCGCCAGCGCGAGCCCGACGGCGCCGGCGCCGACCACGGCGATGTCGAAAACAGGAATCGTTGCGTCCACCATCGCGCCACATTGCGGCGACGCGGGAGCCGGCGCAAGCGGATGCGAATGCCGCCTTGCGCGCGGACCCAACCTGCGCCAGCATGGGGCGACGGCGCCCCGACGAGCCGAGACGCGCCGCAAACGCGCGTTCGGGAGGCAGCCGTGGTTGGAACTTCGCCGCAGGGGGAGCATCGCATCGCCGGCCCCCGGTTGATCGCCATTGTCGGACCGTTTCAGAGCGGCAAGACCAGCCTGCTGGAGGGCCTGCTCGCGCGCGGCGGCGGCGTGGCGCGGCAGGGCGGGGTGCGCGAGGGCACAAGCGTCGGTGACGCTTGCAACGAGGCGCGCGCGCATCAGATGAGCGTCGAGCCCAATATTGCGCATGTCGATTACATGGGCGACCGGATCACCTTCGTCGATTGCCCCGGCTCGGTGGAATTCTCTCACGCGGCGCGCGCGGCGCTGCCGGTGTGCGACGCGGCGGTGGTGGTGTGCGAGGCCGATGCGCGCAAGATCCAGCCGCTGCGGATGATCCTGCGCGAGCTGGAAGAGCTGAGGATTCCGCGCTTCCTGTTTCTCAACAAGGTCGATCTCGCCGGCGGCAGCGTGCTCGAGGCGCTGGAGCTGTTGCAGCCGGCCTCGCGCACGCCGCTGCTGCTGCGCCAAATCCCGCTGTGGGAGAAGGGCGTCGCCACCGGTTTCGTCGATCTCGCGCTGGAGCGCGCCTTCGTCTATCGCGAATCCGCGCCTTCGGAAGTGGTCGCCATGCCCGCCGGCGTCGACGACGACGAGAAGCGCGCCCGCTATTCCATGCTGGAGCGGCTCGCCGATTACGACGACGAATTGATGGAGCAATTGCTCAACGACATCGAGCCGCCGCGCGACCGGGTGTTCGACGATCTCGCGCGCGAATTGCGCGAGGGCCATGTCGCGCCGCTGCTGATGGGCTCGGCGACGCAGGGGCATGGCGTCACCCGGTTGCTGAAGGCGCTGCGGCACGAGGCGCCGGGCGTCGGCGCCACGCGCGCGCGGCTGGGCGTTCCCGCCGAGGGGCCGCCGCTGGCGCAGATCCTGCGCACGATCCACACCGCCCATGGCGGCAAGTTGTCGCTGGGGCGGGTGCTGCGCGGGGCCTTTCCCGACGGGGCGACGGTGACGGCGTCGAGCGCGACGGAAGCGCGCATCGCCGGGCTACAGCGCCTGATGGGCGCGACTTCGGCCAAGATCGCCCGCGCCGAAGAGGGGGACACCGCCGCGTTCCAGCGGCTGGAGGGTTTTGTCACCGGCGAGCGCTTCGGCGAGGGGAGACAGGCGCCCGAGCCGGCGGCGGCGTCGCAGAGCCCGGCCGCGACGCAATCGATCGCCATCCGCGTCAAGGAGCGCAAGGACGAGACGCGGCTCTCCGCCGCGCTCGCCAAGCTGACCGAGGAGGATGGCGCCCTGGGTTTCGAACACGACGCGGAAAGCGGCGAGCTCAAGCTGCACGGTCAAGGCGAGATGCATCTGCGCGTGACGATAGAGCGGCTGGCGGCGCGGTTCGGCGTCGAGGTGGAGACGTCGCGCCCGGGCGTCGCCTATCGCGAGACGATCCGCGACACGGTGCAGGCGCGCGGACGGCTGAAAAAGCAGTCGGGCGGCCACGGCCAGTTCGGCGATGTGCTGGTGGAGGTGAGGCCGCGCGCGCGCGGCGAGGGGTTCGCGTTTGACGAAAAGATCCACGGCGGCACGGTGCCGCGGCAATATTTCCCCAGCGTCGAGATCGGTTCGAAGGAGGCCATGCAGCGCGGGCCGCTGGGCTTTCCCGTCGTCGATGTGGCGGTGACTTTGCTCGACGGCTCCTATCACACCGTCGATTCTTCGGACATGGCGTTTCGCGCGGCGGCGCGCATCGCGC
>JANYIH010000031.1 GCA_025358745.1 Hyphomicrobiales bacterium
CGGGCGGCCGCTCGCCGCGCGGCGGCGTGGTGACGACGAGCGCGGGCGGGGGCGTCGGTGGCTGCGGGGCGGCGGCGACGCCCGGGCGGCGCTGCACGCTGCGCGCGACTTCGGCCCAGAGCGCGATTTCCTCTTCCGAAAGGCGCCGGATGCGCCGGCGCGGAACGTCGCGCAGGATTTTCATGCCGCGCCTCGCGGCCACAGCACGAACATCTCCGCCTCGTGCCGGATCGACCCGGCCCGCACGCCCGCCGCCGCGCCGCCGCCGAAGAACAGATCGGCCCGCGCCGGGCCGACGATCGCCGAGCCGGTGTCCTCGGCGATCATCATGCGCGCGAACGGCTCGGGGCGGTCGTCGCGCCACGGGAGCGTGCCGACGGGGTAGAACGGCAAGCCGTAGCTCCACAGCGTGCGGTCGACGGCAAGCGAGCGTAGCGGCGTCAGCGGCCGGCCGGCGCCGCCGATCGGCCCGTCGCCCGCATCGTCGCCGAGGCGGAAGTAAATAAACGATTCGTTGCGCCGCATCAGCGCCCGGCCGCGCTCGGTGTCGGCGCGCAGCCATTCCTTCAGCCGCGCCAGCGACATCTGGGCTTCCGCGATTTCGCCCGCCTCGATCAGCAGCCGCCCGATGGACGTGTAGGGCCGCCCATTGCGCCCGTCGTAGATCAGCCGCCGCCAGCTTCCATCGCGCAGCCGCACCCGCGCCGAGCCCTGCACCTGGATGAGAAAGACCTCGACCGCGTCCTCCAGCCAGACCACGGGATCGCGTCCCGCCGCCTCGATCTCGGCGCGGACGGGGTAGGGCGTGAGCGTGGTCAGATCGGCGGGTCGCGCCAGCAGCGGCGCGGTGAATCGCGCCGAGGGCGCCAGCGCGCCCTCGACCCAGGGTTCGTAATAACCGGTGAGAAAGCCGCGCCCCAGCGGACGAAGCTCGAAATGGGCGACGAAGAAAGCCGCCGCCGTCTCCGCGTCGTCGATCTGCGACGCTGCGCCCGCGTGGGCGACGTCGAGCAACGCGGGCGGCGGGGGTCTGGCCGCGCGCAACGGCGCGCCGCCCGCGAGCAGCGTATCGGCGACAGCGCGAAAGGCGCGAAAGCCCTCAAGCGCATCGCCGGCGAAGCCCGGCAGCCGCTCGAAGCTGGACATCGGCTTAGTGCGTCGCCTCGGTCGCCGTCAGCAGCCAGTTGGGGTCGCGCGCGGCGAACGGCCGGGCGAAGGTCCAGGCCTCGACGTGATCGGCCACCGCCGTCAGCGAGCCGTCAACCACGGCGCCGGACGCATCGGTGGTGGCCGAGCTCATTTTGGCCGTGAATTTGACGGCGACCTGCGCGACGCCGTTCGGCGCGGCGGCGTCGACGATCTCGGCCCGGTCGATCGACACCAGCGTAACAAGCATGTTCTGCCCGGCCGCTTGGCGCGCGGCGATGGCGCGTGAAAAATTGGCGAACGGCTCGGGCGCGAGCAAACTGCGCAAGGCCCCGACGTCGCCGTCGGCGAAGGCTTTGGTGATCATCTCGTAGGCCGCGCGGGCGCCGGAGAGAAACTGTTGCGCGTCGAAACTCGGATCGCCGGCCGCGATCGCGTCGAGCCTGCGCGCCAGATTGCCGCCGGGCTCGGCGATTCCCTTCCAGCGGTCGGGCGAGGACGGCGGCGCCTGCGGCCGGCGAAAATCGACGACGTCGCCGCCGGCCCGGCCGACCGGCGCCGCGTCCACCGGCGGGCGCTCGGCCCCGGTGCGGGTTCCCAGCACCGACCACAGCCGCCAGGCGACAAAGATCGCGACGACGGCGAAGATGATCGTTTCGATGCTCATGGCGGCCGCCTTGTTTCCGTGACAAGCGGTAGTTAGGGCTTCGCATCTGGTTTGGCTAGGAAAGGCGTATGCCCAAGTCGTTTTCTCGCATCGGAATCGTCGGCGCCGGCGCGTGGGGCTTCGCGCTGGCGCTGGCCGCCCGCCGCGCTGGCCGCGACGTCCGTCTCTGGGGCCGGCCGGGCGGCGCCTTCGCCCAACTCAGCGCCCACCGCCGCTCGGACCTCGTGCCCGGCGTCGAACTGCCGTTTGAGATTGCGCTCGCCGACGATATGGGCGAATTGGAGGATTGCGACGCGCTGCTGCTGGCGACGCCCGCGCAATCCACGCGACGCGCGCTCGCCGAACTGGGCGCGGCGCTGCGCCGCCGGCCCCCGCTGGTGCTCTGCGCCAAGGGCGTCGAGACGGCGAGCGGCGAATTTTTAACCGACGTCGCCTCGCCCGCCGGTTTCCCGCTCGCCGTGCTGTCCGGTCCAAGCTTTGCGACCGACGTCGCGGCGGGCCTGCCAACGGCGGTGACGCTGGCGGCGGCCGATCCCCGCCTCGCCGCCGCGCTGGCGGACGCCTTGCAGGGGCCGAACTTCCGCCTCTACGACAGCGACGACCCGCGCGGCGTCGAGATCGGCGGCGCGGCCAAGAACGTGCTCGCCATCGCCTGTGGCGCGGCGGCGGGCCTGAACCTGGGCGCCAGCGCGAGCGCCGCCCTGGTCGCGCGCGGCTTCGCCGAGTTGACCCGCTTGGGCGCCAGCTTCGGCGCGCGGCCGGAGACGCTGATGGGGCTGGCGGGGCTGGGCGATCTCGTGCTGACCTGCGCTTCGGCGCAATCGCGCAATTTCGCCTTCGGTTTCGATCTCGGGCGCGGGCTCGCGCCCATCGCTGCGGGCGGCGGCCGCCTCGCCGAGGGCGCCCACACCGCCCCCGCGCTGGTTCGCCTCGCTCGCGCGCGAGGCGTCGACATGCCCATCGCCGAGGCCGTCAACGCGGTGTTGAGCGGCGAGATCACAGCGCGCGAATCCGTGGAATTATTGCTGGCGCGGCCGAGAAAGCGCGAATACTGACTGAGGTTTCTCGTTCCGCCAAAGGTTGATGAAGGCCAGCGAAGCGCGCCAATCCTACAGAAGCGAGCAGGTTACGTTTTGCTCACGAATTTTCAGCCACGTCGGGTTAAGCAAGCGTTAGGGACAATCGCCGGATGGCTTCGCATGTTTCGCAACGCTGTTCATTTGCGGTTCACGGAGCCCCCGCTTCAATGTGAACGCCTCGCAGGAGGCGACAAAGGAGGGTAGCGGCATGAAGAAAACTCTGCTTGCTCTGTTCGTCGTCGTGACGACATTCACGCTCATGGCGTCGTCAGGCGCGCAAGCCCATTGGCGCCACCATCACAATCACTGGCGGCACGGGCATCACCACCACCACCACTACTATTGGCGCCACTATCACTACCACCACCATTGGCGTCATCACCACTGGCGCCATCATCACTGGTACTGAGCGCGACACCGGGAGCGGCCCCATACTGGGGTCGTTTCCCCTGGAATCTCAGGCGCTTTCCGCCGCCAGAACCCGTTTGACGCCGTCGCGTTCGCCCATCCGGCGAAAATGATCCGCGATCACCGGAAATTCCGCGACCTCGATCCCGTGCGCGCCCAACCAGCTCGTGACCGTGTACAGATAGGGGTCAATCACCGAATAAGTCTCCCCCATCGCCCAGGGGCCGATAAACAAGTCGCGCTCGATCAGCCGGAAACAGTCTCGCATATTGGCGGGGGTCTTGCGCTTCATATCCTCGATCGACGCCGGCTCGTCGGCCCAGCGAGTTCCGCGCGGAAGATGCGCGTGGGCGACATGCACGGTCGAGGCGAGATAGCTCGCGAAGGCCTGGCATCGCGCGAAAGCGAAGGCGTCGTCGAACGGCGCCAGCGCGGCCTGGGGGTGCGTCTGAGCGATATAGATCAGCAACGCCGGCGTCTCGGTGAGAACGCCCCGCGGCGTGACCAGCGCGGGCACGCGGCCCTTCGGGTTGATCGCGAGATATTCGGGCGAGCGTTGCTGGGCGGCGGCGAAATCGATCTTTCGCGCGTCGTAGCGGGCGCCGGCGTCCTCCAGCGCGATATGCGTCGCCAGCGCGCAGGTGTTGCGGGCGTAATAGAACGTCAGCATGTCAGCGTTCCGCCTTCAGTTTTTCCGCCGCGCGGGGCGCGAAATAGGTCAGCACGCCGTCGGCGCCGGCGCGCTTGAATCCGGTCAGGCTCTCCATCATCGCCTTGTCGCCGTCGAGCCAGCCGTGGTTGGCGGCGGCCATGATCATCGCATATTCGCCGCTGACCTGATAGGCGAAGGTCGGCGCGCCGAACTCGTCCTTCACGCGGCGGATGATGTCGAGATAGGGCATGCCCGGCTTCACCATCACCATGTCGGCGCCTTCTTCGAGATCGAGTTCGACCTCGCGTAGCGCCTCGTCGGAATTGGCGGGGTCCATCTGATAGGTGCGTTTGTCTCCCTTCAGCGCGCCCTTCGAGCCGATTGCGTCGCGGAACGGCCCGTAGAAAGCCGACGCGTATTTGGCGGCGTAAGCCATGATCTGCACATCGAGGAACCCTTCCTCGTCGAGCGCCTCGCGGATCGCGCCGACGCGCCCGTCCATCATGTCGGAAGGCGCCATCACGTCGGCGCCGGCGCGCGCCTGAACCAGCGCCTGGCGGATCAGCGCTTCGACGGTCTCGTCGTTGACGATTCGCTCGCCCTGCATCAGGCCGTCGTGGCCATGGCTGGTGTAGGGGTCGAGCGCGACGTCGGTGATGAGGCCGAGCTGGGGAAACTCCTTCTTGATCGCGCGGCAGGCGCGGCAGACGAGATTGCGCTCGTTGAAAGCCTCGCTGCCCGCCTCGTCCTTCAACGACGCCTCGGTGTAGGGGAAAAAAGCCAGCGCCGGCACGCCGAGTTCGACCGCCCGCGCCGCGTCGCGCACGGCCTCGTCGACGCTGAGCCGCTCGACGCCCGGCATGGCGGAGACGGGCACGCGCGCCTTTTCGCCCTCGACCAGAAACAGCGGCCAGATCAGATCGTTCGTCGTCAGCACGTTTTCGCGCACGAGGCGGCGGGACCATTCCGCCTTGCGGTTGCGGCGGGGACGATGGACGAGGTCGAGACGTTGAGCGTTGGCGCGTGCGGCGGGGCGGCGGGAATCGTGCATGGCGAGCCTCCTACGCACATTTCTATACACGAAAACGGAAACGCCATAGGGCGCCCCGCTCCGCAGTGTTATGAAATGCTTCCTAAGAGGAATTAAGCGCGTGCTTTGTAGTTGGAATGGAAGTCTTAACGTTTTGGACGCAAAGTTGTCGCTTCAAATCGACGAGGCTTAGCGTCGTATGCTTGCGGAGCGCATGAGGCGCCGAACCCCACGTTCGCTGCCTCGGCGCTTTCTCTAGATGGAGGCCGCTGATGGCGAAACCGGTGTTCTTGATCACGCTGGGAGCGGTGGCGGGCGCGGTGGTGGGGGTGATTGACGGCGGCGGCGGACTCGGCCGCGAGGTCGCCGACAAGATCCTGGACAGCGCGGCCGCAGTGGTTCGAATGGTCGAGGCCGATCCGACCGCGCCGGCGCGCGGCAATATGGTTGAAGCCAGCGGCGGCGTGCATATGGTGTTTTCCACCTGCCTGCGAAATTCCGGCGAGAGCGTCGAGCGGACTTTGCGCGACCTGCTGGAATTTCATGAGCACGACGCCACCGTAAACCTGGTCAGTTGCCTGCTTGACGGCGACCCGCGACGCTTCTGCGCGCCGGAGGGTCGGCAGCAGGCCGCGGACGCGATGGAGATCTATCTCTGGTCGCGCGACGACGCGCGCCGCACATCGCCCGCGCACGGGCTGGCCGACAAGATTCGGATGCTCGACCGTTCGGCGCAAACGGGCGAGCCTGTCGCCAATCCCGATCCCTTCGTCCTCACCTGGTCCGGCCCGCGCGACGTCGCCCTGTACGACAAGTTGAAGGGACTGGTCAGGCAGGGTTATCTCGAACCCGGAGCCTTCGCCTTTTCCGGCCGGGCCGAGCTGCGCGACGCCACGCATGACGTCAAGCCGGAAGCCTCGCCCTGCGTCGCCGTGGCCGGCCGCTGACGGAAGGTTTCGCGACTGTCAGCAAAGCTCACGGAAGCGCCCTCCTGCGCGGGCGCTTCCGCTTGGCGGCCTTAAATTCCCGCTTCGTTGAACGCCCGCGCCCACATCGCGCAGATTTCCGAGCGCACGATGTCGGCGTGGGTGAATTCGATCACCGGCACCGGCAGCTTCGAGCGGGCGACCAGATCGAGCACCACCGCGAGGCCCGACGTTTCCCTGATGTCGCTCTGGCCGGCGTCGCCGTTGACCACGACCTGGCAATCCTCGCCGATGCGGGTGAGGAACATCTTCATCTGCGCGGCGGTCGCGTTCTGCGCTTCGTCGAGCAGCACAAAAGC
>JANYIH010000065.1 GCA_025358745.1 Hyphomicrobiales bacterium
CGTGGTGATTTGGCCGGCCGGCTTGCAGCCACGTTAAAAAAATCGCTAAAGGGGCCGCTTTCGCGCGACCTGTAGGCGATATTCCGCATCCAGGATCGCGCCCATGCCGATAAAAATCCCCGACACGCTGCCCGCCTACGAGGCCTTGATGGCCGAGGGCGTGCGGGTGATGCCGGAAGCGGCCGCCGTTCGGCAGGACATCCGTCCGATGCAGATCGGCCTGCTGAACCTCATGCCCAACAAGATCAAGACCGAATTGCAGATCGCGCGGCTGCTCGCCGCCACCCCGTTGCAGGTCGAGCTTTCGCTGGTGCGGCTCGGCACGCATACGCCGAAGAACACGCCCGAGGATCACATGATGACCTTCTACTCCACCTGGGAGGAGGTCTACTCACGCAAATTCGACGGCTTCATCGTCACCGGCACGCCGCTGGAGACGGTTCCCTACGAGGACGTCCGTTCCTGGCCGGAGGTTCGGCAGATCTTCGAATGGACCCGCTCGAACGTGCACGCCACGATGTTCGTCTGCTGGGGCGCCATGGCGGCGCTGTATCATTTCCATGGCGCGCCCAAGCGGCAATTGTCCGAGAAGGCGTTCGGCGTCTATCCGCAAAAAATACTCGCGCCGACCTCGCCTTACGTCAGCGGCTTCGCCGATAATTTCGCGACCCCGATCTCGCGCTGGGCGCAGATCGAGCCGGAGGACCTCTCGGGCCGCGAGGGGCTGGAAATTCTCGCGTTCAATCCCGAACGCGGCGTCAGTCTGGCGGCGACGCCGGCGGCGCGGCGGCTCTACGTGCTCGACCATCTCGAATATGACGCCACCTCGCTGGCCGACGAATATTTCCGCGACGTGAAAGCGGGCATATCGATCAAACTGCCGAAAAACTATTTTCCCGGCGACAACCCGCAGGCGGCGCCGCCCAACACCTGGCGCGCGCATGGGCATTTGTTGCTGTCGAACTGGGTCAACGAATTATATCAGACGACGCCGTTCGAAATCGCGCGGATCGGGGCGGACTGAGCGCTCAGCCCCACATCGCCCGCATCCGCGCCTTCAGGTCGATCCTGGGCCCCTCACGCGCCGGGGCGAGCGGCGCGCAAGCCGCCGGCGGCCAGGTGACGCCCTCGAAATGCTTGAGCAACGAGGCCGGCAGGAAGCGCGTGCGCGCGGCCAGCACATGCCGGTCGCCGTTGCGCGGCTGGCCATGGACGTGGAAGCGGCGCGGCACGATCAGGTCGAGATCCTCCTTGGCCCGCGTCATCGCGACATAGAGCAGGCGACGCTCCTCCTCGATCTCGGGCGTGCTGCCCGTCGCCAGATCGGAGGGGATGCAGCCGTCGACGCAGTTCAGCACGAACACGCTCTTCCATTCCATGCCCTTGGCGGAATGGATGGTCGACAGGATCAGATAATCCTCGTCGCGCAGCGGCGGCCCGGCCTCGTTTGAGGTCGCGTCGGGTGGGTCGAGCGTGAGTTCGCTCAAAAAACGCTCGCGCGAGGGATAGCTCCCAGCGATCCGCTCCAGCGCATCGAGATCGGCGATGCGGGGGGCGACGTCGTCGTAGGATTCCGGCAGCGTCGCGCGCCGCCAGGCGAGAATTTCGGCGAGATCGGCGGGCCAGGGCAGGGCGGCGACCCGCTGCGCCAGCGCGACAAACTCGGCGAAGGCCGCGCGGGATTTGGCGGGCGCGGTATAGGCGGCCAGCGTCGCGAAGGCGTCGCCTTGCGCCGCCGCGCCGACCATGCGCTCGGCGTGGCTGGGACCGACGCCCGGCAGCAATTGCATGACGCGGAAACCGGCGACGCGGTCGCGCGGGTTTTCGACAAAGCGCAGCAGCGCCAGCGCGTCCTTCACATGCGCGGCGTCGAGGAATTTGAGGCCGCCGAATTTGACGAACGGGATGTTGCGGCGGGTCAGTTCCAGTTCCAGCGCGGCGGAATGGCTTCCAGTGCGGAATAGGACGGCTTGAGACTTGAGGGTAGCTCCCGCCTCGCGATTCTCCAGCACTCGGGTTGCGACATAGCGGGCCTGATCTATCTCCTCTCCGACATGGACGAGGCGCGGCGGCCCGCCGCCCGATTTCTCCGTCCACAGCGTTTTCGGCAACCGCTCCGGGCTCAAAGCGATGACGGCGTTGGAGGCGGCGAGAATGGGCGCGGTCGAGCGATAGTTGCGCTCCAGCGCCACCACGCGCGCCGGGGGATCGAATTGCTGCGGGAAATCGAGGATGTTGCGCACCGTGGCGGCGCGAAAGGAATAGATCGACTGCGCATCGTCGCCGACCACGGTCAGCCCCACGCCGCGCGGGCGCAGTTTCAGCGCGATCTCGGCCTGAAGCGAATTCGTGTCCTGATATTCGTCGACCAGCAGGTGATCGAACCGGCCGGCGATCTCGGCCGCCAGCGCCGGCTCGGCCAGCGCCTGCGCGAGATAGAGCAGAAGGTCGTCGTAATCGAGCACGCCCTGCGCCTGCTTGGCCTCGACATAGGCCGCGAACAGCTGCGCCAGCGCGGCCTCGTGCGCGGCGGCCCAGGGGAAGCGGCGGCCGAGCGTCTCGGCCAGCGTCGCGCGCGCATTGACGACGCGCGAATAGATCGCCACGCAGGTCGCTTTGGTCGGGAACCGTTGCCCCGTCTCCGACAATCCCGCCGCGTGGCGCGTCAGGTTCATCAGGTCGGCGCTGTCCTCGCGGTCGTGGATGGTGAAATTGACGTCGAGCCCGATCCGCTCGGCATATTCGCGCAACAGTCGCGCGCCGATGGCGTGGAACGTGCCGGCATAGGCGGGAGTCGCGGCGGCGGCGGCTTCGGGGCCGAGATCGCGGCGCAGCAGGCGCTCGACGCGGTGGTTCAGTTCGGCCGCCGCGCGGCGCGAGAAGGTCGCCAGCATGATGCGTTTCGGGTCGACCCCGCCCAGCACGAGATGGGCGACGCGATGGGCCAGCGTATTGGTCTTGCCCGAGCCCGCGCCGGCGATGACCATCAGCGGCGTCGCCCCGTCATGCTCGACGGCCGCGCGCTGCGCGTCGTTGAGTTCGGCGAGGAAGGAGCGATTCGCGGCCATCGGGCGAGGGAAGCCCGTTTAGGCTTTGTTCGCAAGGGCGGCTAGGCGTTGCCGCCGATTTAACCGCTCTCCTGCACGGCCTGTTCACAGATAGGCAGTATAAATGCGCGCATAGTCATTACAAATGAGCTGGCGCGCCGGCTGAAGATGTCGAGACTTACCGTGACCGGTCATGCGCAAATCATAGATGAGATCGACCGCTACCTCGCGGCCCCGCCCAGGCGTTTGCGCTTCGGCGGCGAACTCGAAACACGCTTTCAGGACGAACGCGCGCTGCTCAATGGCAAAATGGTTCACCTCAGCGGCGTGTTGGGCGTCATATCTTTCAACATAGGCGTCGCGGGGGCTATCGGGGTCGGCTTCGTCGGCGCGAACCACGTCTTTCGTCTCACTCTTCTGGCGCTGGCGCTGATTGACACGCCCATCCTCGCTACGCTGGCTCTGCTGGGACGCCGCCCCTCCCTCGCGCGCCGGATCGACCGCGTCTCGATCGCCAATTGCACCTTTTCCACGCTCGGCCTGATCGCCATCAACAACAATCTCGACGGTCAGATCGCACTGTACCAGGCGTTCTCGATGGTGATGCTGCCGGTGACGTTCAACATCATCTCCAATGTCTCGTTCTCGACCGCGCTCTGGCTGGCTGCGCTCTACATGCCGGCGCTGTTGCTGAACGCCCACCTCAACCCGACGTTCTCGTTCGCCGCGGCCGCCTTCATGTCGTTCATGTATGTCTATGCGGCGGGGCTGTCGTTGTTGGCCAATTATCGCATCGAGCTGGCGGAGCGGAAAAACTACCTCAACTTTGTCAGGGAGAATCTGCGCAACGCCGAGCTTTCCGTGCTGTCGCGCACCGACGCGCTGACTGGATTGGCCAACCGGCGCGATTTCGACGCCCGCTTCGCCGCCGAGGTCGAGCACGCCCGCTCGAATGGTCGCCCGCTCGCGGTGATCGTGGCCGATATCGACCATTTCAAGTTCTACAACGACAAGCTCGGCCACCCCGAAGGCGATAAATGCATCCGCTCGGTGGCGCAGGCGCTGGCGGAAGCCGCCGGCCCGGCGCCCAATTTCGCCGGCCGGATCGGCGGCGAGGAATTCGCCCTGGTGCTGCCGGAGGCGGGGGTCGATGCGGCGGCGGCGGCGGCGGCGCGGCTGCGCAACGGCGTCGAGGCGCTGCGGTTGCCCCATCCCGCGCTCGGCGACCGCCGCATTGTCAGCGTCAGCCTCGGCGTCGCCTGCCTCAATCCCGCCTGTCCCGAGGCGCCCGACGCGCTGCTGAGCCGCGCCGACGCTGCGCTCTACCGCGCCAAGCGGGCGGGCCGCGATCGCGCCGAATTCGATCTGCGCGTCGTCGGCGCCTGAGCTTCCGCGTCGTCCCTGCGTGTGTTAACTCTCCCCGCGCAGCCGCCTTTTGGCGCGCGGCGACGAGAGGCGGCATGGACGATACTTCCGGGAAGCGCGCGGTCACCCAGTCGGACGCCGAGGCGGCGGTCAGAGTGCTGATCGAATGGGCTGGCGACGATCCCGAACGCGAGGGCCTGCGCGACACGCCCGCCCGCGTCGCCCGCTCCTACGAGCAATTGTTCTCAGGCTACCGCGAAGACCCGCGCCAATATCTCGAACGCACGTTCGAGGAGACCGGCGGCTACGACGAACTGATCGTGCTGACCCACGTGCGCGTGGTGAGCTTTTGCGAGCATCACATGCTGCCGGTGATCGGGCGCGCGCATATCGGCTATCTGCCGCGCGACAGGGTCGTGGGCATCTCGAAACTCGCCCGTGTGGTGCAGGGGTTTTCGCGCCGGCTGCAAATCCAGGAAAAGCTGACACTCGATATCGCCGAGACGATCCAGGACGTGCTCAACCCGCTCGGCGTCGGCGTGATGATCGAGGCCGAACATTCCTGCATGACGCTGCGCGGCGTCAACACGCCGGGAGCGCGGCTTTCCACCAGCCGGCTGCTCGGCGCGATCCGCGACGATCCGCGCACCCGCAACGAATTTTTGCGCGCGGTCGGCGGCGGCGGGGGCGCCTGAGAACTTTTTTTTCCGCCGCGCGTATCAGGGAGGCACGGAGGCGGCGAGATGGCGTTGAGCATCGAGGGTTACGCAATCGTTTCCAGCGACGGCATGTTGGCCGGCGCGGACGGGTTGATGCCGAATTCGCTGAAATTCGAAGTGGATCAGGACTTTCTCAACACGTCGCTCGACGCGGCGGTTTTGCTGGTGCATGGTCGCAAAAGCCATGAGGCGCAGCCCAATTCGGGCGCGCGCAAGCGGTTGTTGCTATGCCGCGCGGCCGGCCCCTTTTCGACTACCCCGATCGAGCCGAACGTCTGGCTATGGTGCCCGCGCGCGACCCCGTTTTCCGAGGTTTGCGATGCGCTTGGGATCGAACAGGGCGTCGTCGCCGTCCTCGGCGGGACGTCGGCCTATGACATGTTTTTGCCAGACTATTCCGCGTTCCACCTGTGTCGTGCGGGGAAAGTCTCGTTGCCCGGCGGCGTGCCCGTGCTGAGCGCGGTTCGACCGGGCCGTCCCCCGGAGGTTGTGTTGCAAGGCGCCGGGCTGAAGTTGGACGACGAAATTATGCTCGATCCGGCGCAGGATTTGCGACATCAGACCTGGAAGCGCACCGCCGCGTGATGAACTTCAATCGCCGGAGAAAAGCCGCAAATCTTTTCGACCATCCCGTTCGTAAGAGCGACGGTGCGGAGCGAAATGCGTTCGCTTCGTCTGAGCGGGTGGAGGGAACGGATGAAAACATTGTGGCTAGCGGCGACTTTCGTGCTTGGCCTCGTCGGCGCCGCCGGCGCGGCTGAGCAGAAGTCGCTTTACGATCGGCTCGGCGGCAAGGACGCCATCGTCGCGGTCGTCGACGATTTCGTCGGCAATGTCGCCGCCGACAAGCGCATCAACGGCTTTTTCGCCAAGACCGACATCGCCCATCTCAAGATGGAGTTGGTCGACCAACTCTGCTCGGCAACCGGCGGCCCCTGCACCTACACCGGCCGCGACATGAAGACCGCGCATGCGGGTATGGGCGTGAAGTCCAAGCATTTCAACGCGCTCGTTCAGGATCTCGGCAAATCGCTGAACAAGTTCAAGGTGCCCAAGAAAGAGCAGAAGGAACTGGTCGCCATTCTCGCGCCGTTGAAGTCGGATATCGTGACGCGCTGACCTCGCGCGGGCGCGGCGGCCTATCGCTCCCGCGCCCTCATGCTGTCGTGCCAACGATGCAGCAACATGTAAGTGAGGGCGGTGAAGAACAAGAAGATCAGAATGCCGGTGATCGAAATCAGGAACAGCGCCGCGAACATGCGGGGAATGTTGAGACGGAAGCCGGATTCGACGATGCGGTAGGCGAGGCCCGAGCCCGAGCCCGCCGAGCCGGCGGCGATTTCCGCCACGATGGCGCCGACCAGCGACAGGCCGCCGCCGATCCGCAACCCGCCGAGGAAATACGGAAGCGCCGCCGGCATCCGCAACAAACGCAGTTGTTGCCACGACGAGGCGCCGTAAAGCTCGAACAGATCGATCAGATTGTGGTCGGCGGAGGCGAGGCCCAGCGCGGTGTTGGACAGGATCGGGAAGAACGCGACCAGAAACGCGCACACCAGCACCGCTTCGCCGGACGAGAGATAGACCAGCAACAACGGCGCGATCGAGATCACCGGCGTCACTTGCAGGATAACCGCGAAGGGGAAGAACGCGCGCTCCAACGGGCGCCAAAGGTGGAAAATCAGCGCCAGCGCGACGCCGCCGATCATCGCCGCCAGCAGCGCCTCGAAGGTGGTCATCAGCGTGATCAGCAACGAGGCGAACAGCGTCGACCAGTCCTGAATCAGCGTGGTCATAACCTCGCTGGGCGCCGGCAGCAGGAACGAAGGCACGTGTGCGAGCCGCACGTAGGCTTCCCAGGCGGCGATCGCGATGACCAGCATCAGCGCGGGAAACAGATAATCTTCGATCGTCTCGCGGCTCACGCGGCGCGCCTCTGGGCTTGGCTGAAACTCAGGCGCATTTCGAGGCGCCCATGGCGGCGTGCAGCGCGGTCGAGGCCTCGCGGGCGCGGTCGGCGTAATAGGGCCCGAGCCGATATTCCTCGTCGCGGACGACCGAGGGATCGACGGCGATTTCCGCCACCACCCGGCCCGGACGCGGCGCCATCACGCAGATGCGGGTTGAGAGATAAACGCTCTCGTAAACGGAATGGGTGACGAACACGATGGTCGTGCGCAAGTTAGCGCGCAGGCTCAGGAGATCGTCGTTGAGTTTGGCGCGAGTGATCTCGTCGAGCGCGGCGAACGGCTCGTCCATCAGCAGCACCGCCGGTTTCAGCACCAGCGCGCGGGCGATCGACACCCGCATCTTCATGCCGCCCGAGAGCTCGCGCGGATAGGCGCGCTCGAAGCCGGTCAACCCGACATTGGCTAGCGCCTCCTCGACCGGCGCCCGCGCGTCGCGGCGCGAAACGCCGTTCAGGCGCAGCGGAAGCCAGACATTGTCGAACACATCCGACCACGGCGCGAGGGTCGGCTCCTGGAACACGAAGCCTAGGCTCGGCTGGCCGCGCCATTGCACATGGCCGCCGCTGATCGTGGTGAGGCCGGCGACGATGCGCAGCACCGTCGATTTGCCGCAGCCCGAGGGGCCCAGCAGGCTGAGAAATTCGCCGTCGCGAATGTCGAGATCGACGTTCTGCAACGCGACCGTGCCGCTCTTGAACGCCTTTTCGACGCCGCGCAACGTGACAAGCGGCGTCACGCCGGCGCCCCCTTCAGCGCGCATGGCGCACGATCCGCGCGACTCGGAACTGATGTGAATGCAAACTCGCTCGTCTCCGTCCCCCAACCGTTCTTCGACGACGGCTGCGGGCAAGATGGCACGGGCGCCAAGCCTAGACAAGAATAACCCGACGATAAGAATAACCCGACCGCGCGGGCCGCGCGGTCGGGGATCGCGTTACTTGGCGGGCGTTTCCGCCGGCGCTGATGTCGCGGCGGGGGCCGGCGGCGCGTCGAAACGCTCGATTTTGGCGTCCTTTCGCAGCCCCGTGATCGTGTCGGTCTGGGCCTTCTGCTGCACGTAGCGCGAGGCCTGCTCCTTGACCTTGTCGAAGGGAGGGAAGCTCTTGGTCCGCCGGCCCTCTACCTGGATGACGTGCCAGCCGAACTGCGACTTGACCGGCTCGGAAATCTCGCCGTCCTTCATCTTGAAGGCGGCTTCCGAGAATTCGGGCACCATCCGATCCCTGGTGAACCAGCCCAGATCGCCGCCTTCGGAGGCCGGGTCTTTCGACAACTCCTTGGCCACCTTGGCGAAATCCTCTCCCCCCTTCACCCGTGCCAGCGCCTTTTTGGCGGTCTCTTCGTCCGGCAGCAAGATATGGCGCGCGTGGAGTTCTTCCTGCGGCGGCTGCGCCTTGGCGGCGGCGTCATAGGCGTCGTGCTCGGCCTTCTCGGTGTCGGCGTCCTTGGCGATCTTGCCGAGTTCGGCCTCCATGGCGAGCTTGTTGGCGTAATAGGAAAGCTTGCGCTGGAAATCCGGCGATTGATCCATTTTTTCGGCGCGCGCCTTGGCGGATACGAGCTTCAGATCGATGAGATAATCGAGCACGTATTTCCGCCGCGCCGGCATGTCGAGCTTCTCGGGCAATCCGGAGCCAATGTCGGCGAGCGCGTCGTCGACATCCTGCTCGGTGATGGCTTGGCCATCGACGGTGGCGAGCGGCTTGCTGTCGGCTAACGCGAAAGAGGCGGCGAGGGAGAGCATGGCGGCGAGCGTCAATCGGCTCGCGGCGGTGGAAAGAGACATGGAGGCTCCTGTAGGGCGGCGGATGCCGTTGCGGGATCGCGGGCCGCCTATAGACGCAATGCGCCAAATTTGCGAGCGCGGCGCGCGCGTTCCGTGGCGGGCGATGCTATAGGCGGCGCACAAAGTTCGGATCAAAGTGAACATCGGGAGGACGCATGTACGAGGTCGCCGGAAACGCCGCCGCCTATTTCGTGGATCGTCATGCCGAGGGTCCGGCGAAAGACCATCCCGCCTTCATCGAGGCGGGCGGCGAAGGCCGGACGCTGACATATGGCGACCTTGGCGCGCGCAGCGCCCGCGTCGGCGCGATGCTGGCGGCCCGGGGCGTCGCCCGCGAACATCGCGTCGCACTGTTGATGACCGACACGGTGGATTTTCCCGTCGCCTTCTGGGGCGCGATCAAGGCGGGAATCGTCCCCGTGCCGATCAACACCTTGCTGTCGACCGAGCTTTACGGAGCCATCCTCGCCGATTGCCGCGCCGGCGCGCTGATCGTGTCGCGCGAATTGTACCCCGTGGTCGCGCCTGTGTTGGCGGACTGCCCGCAGCTCAAGGCCGTGTTCGTCGCGGGCGGCGAGGCGCCGGCGGGAGCGCTTAGCCTTGGCCCCGAACTCGACGCCGGCGCCCCCGGCCCGACCTCGCCCGCCTCCCCCGACGAATGTGCGTTCTGGCTCTATTCCTCCGGCTCGACCGGCCAGCCCAAAGGCGTGCGCCACGCCCACGGCAGCCTCAAATACACCGCCGACACGTTTGGCGCGCAAGTTTTGGGCGTCGCCGCCGACGACCTCGTGTTCTCCGCCGCCAAACTGTTCTTCGCCTATGGTCTGGGCAACGCCATGACCTTCCCGATGTCGGTCGGCGCGACGTCCGTGCTCTATGCCGGCCGCCCGACTCCGGAGGCCGTGTTCGACATCTTCGCCAAATTCCGCCCCAGCGTGTTTTGCGGCGTGCCGACGCTATACGCCGCCCTCGACGCCAGGCTCGAAGCGGGCGCGGCGAAGATCGAGCACCCGTTGCGACGCTGCCTGTCGGCCGGCGAGGCTTTGCCGGAAGAGGTCGGCGCCAAATGGGCGAGGCTCGTCGGCTGCGACATTCTCGACGGGGTCGGCTCGACCGAGATGCTGCACATCTTCCTGTCGAACCGACCGGGCGACGTCGTCTATGGAACCTCCGGCCTTGCCGTGCCGGGCTACGAGCTGCGGCTGGTCGACGAGGCCGGCGCGCAGGTTGCGGAGGGCGCGATCGGCGAATTGCTGGTCAAGGGGGACTCCGCGCCGCTCGACTATTTCGGCCGCCGCGCGCAGAGCCGCGCCACTTTCGAGGGCCAATGGACCCGCACCGGCGACAAATACGAGAGGCTCGGCGGCGGCCGCTATCGCTACTGCGGCCGCACCGACGACATGTTCAAGGTCAGCGGAATCTGGGTCGCCCCCTTCGAGATCGAGCAGGCGCTGATCGCCCACGCGAGCGTGCTGGAGGCGGCGGTGGTGGCCGCGCGGGACGCGGATGGGCTGGAAAAACCCAAAGCCTATGTCGTGCTGAAGCCGGGCGCGGCGGCGCTCGTTCCCGAGTTGCAGGACCACGTCAAGGCCCGCGTGGGCATGTGGAAATATCCGCGCTGGATCGAGTTTTCCGCCGAATTGCCCAAGACGGCGACCGGCAAGATCCAGCGCTTCAAGCTGCGCGAGAAAGAGGCGGCGCTGAAGTGAGC
>JANYIH010000120.1 GCA_025358745.1 Hyphomicrobiales bacterium
ACGCGATCGTGATCGCCAAACAGGGTATTGGGCCGCAGAGCGTACTAAACAACATAAAGGCGTTGATAACAGCCGCGCCGGACTCGGTAGATGGCGCTATTATTGCCCTTTCCGGCGGCGTAAGTAACAATACTGCTCAAATTGCAATCGTAAAATCTCAAATATCGGCTTTGATCGATGCAGGCGCGCAAGTCGCGCTCGTAGGTGTTTCGACGACATTCAACGTCGATGGCGAAATCGGCTTACAATTAAATAAGACGCTGGCTGAGATTGCCAAGGGGGCCGATGTGATGTTCGCGGGCGGGTTTGTCAGCGGGGTCGATCATGTGCATCCCGCCAGCTATTCGAGCGTCCTCCATCAAATACTCGTGGCCCTCCAGGGACAGTTGAGTCCGACTAGCTGAGGACGGCGCCGCCGCAATCGCATCGAAAGGGTCGCACAATGATCAAATTGTCCGATTTGAAAGCGAAAAACAGTCAACGTTGGAACGACATGGAGATTGTTCCCGATTTGGCCAAACAGGTCAACACGATTGCAGCGCAACTGGTCGCCGACAGCGCGAAAGAGCGATACACGAAAGTCTCCGACGAGACCGACGTCCCCTGGTTTGTCATCGCCGTGATTCACGAACGCGAAGCTTCGCAAAGCTGGAAAGCGAATCTTGCGCAGGGCGATCCCTGGAACAAAGTTTCCATACATGTGCCTGCGGGACGCGGACCCTTCGACAGTTGGGAGGAGGCCGCCGACGACGCGCTGGAAAATTGCGCGCCGTTTGCAGCCAAGTGGAAGGATTGGTCGGTTGGCGGCAGCCTTGTGTTGCTCGAAGAATATAACGGGTTAGGCTACGCGGCGCGTGGAGTGGCTTCGCCGTATGTCTGGGCGTCCACCAATCAATATAAGCGTGGGAAATTCGTCGCGGACGGACATTTCGATCCCAATGTGGTCGACCGTCAACTGGGCTGCGCGGCGCTTCTCAAGAGTATGATGCAGCTTGACGCATCGATAGCGTTCGAATGACAGCGCCGCGGCGAGAGTTTGCTACGACACCCTCCGCGCGCCGTGAAGGGCCAGCCCATAGACGACATCGTGCAGATGGTCGGCGAGCGCCTGCCGGTCGCGCAGATGCGCGAGCGCGGGATAGGGGACCGGCGCGCCGATCACGACCGGCAGAAGCGTGCCGATGCGCGCCTTGACCTCGTGGAAGATCAGCGACAGGCGCAGCGTCGCGCTGAGGTGGCTGGCGATCTGGAACAGTCGGCTGTTCTGCCCGCCGAACCAGACCGGCACAACGGTCGCCCGGGCGCGCTGCACCAGCGCGGCGATGAAGGGCTGCCAGCGCGCGTCGACGGCCGGGTGGCGGCCCCAGCGGTCCGGCGCGGTCGAAACGGCCCCCGCCGGAAAAACGACGACGCAGCCGCCGCGCTCCAGCAACGCGCGGGCGGCGGCGCGGCTTTCGATATTGGTGCGAGTGGCTTCCTCGGTGCCGGCGAAATCGATCGGCAGGATATGGTGGCGCACCTCTGGCGCGCGCATCAGCACGGCGTTGGTCAGCACGACGAAATCGCGCCGCACTTTCTCGATCAGCCACGAGATGACGATGCCGTCGAGCACGCCGTAGGGATGGTTGGCGACGATCACGACCGGGCCGATCGCGGGGATGCGGGCGAGCGCGGCGGCGTCGTAACGCACGTCGAGATCGAGCTTGCGCACCGCGGCGGCGAAGAAGCTTTCGCCCGCGCGCGGGTTGCGCTGGTTCTCCAGATACATCCGCTTCAGCTTGGGCTGCCCGGTGGCGCGCTCGACGAGCCGAATCAGGCCGCGCTTGACCGGGGGATCGGCGGGCGTGGCGTAGCTGAACAGATATTCGTCCATGGGGTCGTCATATCGGGGATTGGTGACCGAGCCGTGACGGTCAAGCCTGCTCCCTACGCGGAAGCTCTGCGTTTTTTTGCGAGAATGTCGAATTCCTGAAGCTCCGCGATCAGCGCCTCGAACTCGCGCAGCGGCACCATATTGGGGCCGTCGGAGGGGGCCCTGTCGGGGTCGGGATGCGTCTCGATGAACACCCCGGCGACGCCGACCGCCACCGCCGCCCGCGCCAGCACCGGCACGAACTCGCGCTGCCCGCCCGAGGCGCCGCCGAGGCCCCCCGGCTGCTGCACGGAATGGGTGGCGTCGAAAATCACCGGCGCGCCGGTCTGCGCCAGAATCGGCAGCGCGCGCATGTCGGACACCAGCGTATTGTAGCCGAACGAAACGCCGCGCTCGGTGACGAGCACGTCGCCCGCGCCCGCTTGGGTGAGTTTGGCGACGACGTTCTTCATGTCCCACGGCGCGAGAAACTGGCCCTTCTTCACATTCACCGCCCGCCCTGTGCGCGCGGCGGCGATCAGCAGGTCGGTCTGGCGGCAGAGGAAGGCCG
This sequence comes from Hyphomicrobiales bacterium, assembly GCA_025358745.1. Classification (GTDB taxonomy): domain Bacteria; phylum Pseudomonadota; class Alphaproteobacteria; order Rhizobiales; family Beijerinckiaceae; genus Roseiarcus. The sequence continues at coordinate 2,424 of JANYIH010000120.1, forward strand.
GAATTTGCAGCACGTCGACGGCCTGCGCGGCGAGCGCGCATTGCGCGATCTCGTGCACGTCGGTCAGCACCGGCAGGCCGAGGCTGTCCCGGATTTCGGCGAAGATGGGGAGCGCGGCCTCCAGACCCACTCCGCGCGCAGCGCCGCCGCTGGTGCGGTTGGCCTTGTCGAAGCTTGTCTTGAAGACGAGCCCGATCTGGCGGCGCTGCGCGATCTCCTTCAGGGCGCTGGCGACTTCGAGCGCATGCGCGCGGGATTCTAACTGGCACGGGCCAGCGATGAGGCTAAGCGGCAAGTCGGCGCCGAAGGTGGCGGCGTGCGGGCCGCGGCCGATGCGGACGTGGGGGTTGGGAGCTTGCATCGGCGCCCTTCTACCCGCGCCGGGTGAAAGGCTCAACCGGCGCGGGGGCGCTTGTTCGCTTCGTCTGCGGTTGGAACGCCGCCGCGTGCAGAACGCGCCTCCCCCGCGCCCTACCCGCGCACTCCGAGCCAGATCACATGTCGCGTCCCGCCGTGCGAACCGCCGGCGCGCACGCGCTTGTCCTCGACGACGAAACCGGCTTTGGCGAACCTTTGCGCGAACGTCCGGTCGGGTCCCTGCGACCATACGGCCAGGACGCCCTGCGGGCGCAGCGCCGCGCGCGCCGCCGCCAGGCCGCGTGGCGAATAGAGGTCGTCGTTGACCGCCTGCGTCATGCCTTCCGGCCCGTTGTCGACGTCGAGCAGGATGGCGTCGAAGGGTCTGCCGGGCGCGCGGATGAGGCCGGCGACATCGGCGATGACGAGTTCGACCCTGGGGTCGTCCAGACTGGCGCCGAACAATTCCGCCATCGGCCCGCGCGCCCAGCCGACGACCTGCGGAACCAGTTCGGCGACGACGATTTTGGCGTCCGCGCCGAACGCCTTCAACGCCGCGCGCATGGTGAAACCCATGCCGAGCCCGCCGATCAGCACGCGCGGAGCGGCCCGACCGGCGAGCCTGGCGGCGGAAAGCGTCGCCAGCGCCTCCTCGGAGCCGAACAGACGCGATGTCATGAGTTCGGCGACGCCGAGCTTGATCGAGAACTCCCGTCCCCGCCGCATCAGCCGCAGCACGCCGCCGCGCGGCAAGGGCAAGGAATCGAGCTCTATCCAGGGGATCATGGCGGGACCGGCGGCGAGAGGCGGAGAAGCGGGTTGGGCGCGATCCTAGCACGTCCGACGGGAGGCGGATCAGACGAGGGCGCCCGATTGCCCGCGCCTGCAAATGCGCCTAAAGGTCGGACCAACAATTGACACAGAGGACGCCATGAGCCGGGAGCCCCGCGCCCCTTTCCGCTATATCGCCCACCCCACGCCGACCTCGGCCGAGGCGCGCGCCGAAAAGCTCAAGGATCCCGGCTTCGGGCGCGTGTTCACCGACCATATGGTCACCGTGCGCTGGAGCGAGGGTCAGGGCTGGCATGACGCGGAGATCAAAGCGCGCGCGCCGTTCCAGATCGACCCCGCCAGCGCGGTGCTGCATTATGCGCAGGAGATTTTCGAGGGGCTGAAGGCCTATCGCACGAAGGACGGCGTGGTCCTGTTCCGGCCCGAGCGCAACGCCAGGCGGTTCCAGGAATCGGCCGAGCGGCTCGCCATGCCGGCCGCGCCCGAGAGCTTGTTCCTGGGCGCGATCGAGGAGATCGTCCGGATCGACCGCGACTGGATTCCCGGCGGCGAGGGCAGCCTCTACCTGCGCCCTTACATGTTCGCCAATGAGACTTTCCTCGGCGTCAAACCCGCCAGCGAATATCTGTTCGTCGTCATCGCCTCGCCGGTCGGCGCCTATTTCAAGGGCGGCAAGAAGGCCGTCACGGTGTGGCTGTCGGACCATTACACCCGCGCGGCGTCCGGCGGCACGGGCGCTGCCAAATGCGGCGGCAATTACGCCGCGAGCCTCGTCGCGCAGGCGGAAGCGAGCAAGCAGGGCTGCGATCAGGTCGTGTTCCTCGACGCGGCCGAACACAAATGGGTCGAGGAACTCGGCGGCATGAACGTGTTCTTCGTGTTCGACGACGGCTCGATGCTGACCCCGCCGCTCGGCGGCACGATCCTGCCCGGCGTCACCCGCGATTCGATCCTGACGCTCGCCCGCGCCGAAGGGCGCATTGTGCGGGAAGAGCGCTACAGCATCGACCAATGGCGCGCGGACGCCGCCAGCGGGCGGTTGCGCGAATGTTTCGCCTGCGGCACGGCGGCGGTCGTCTCCCCGATCGGCAAGATCAAATCGTCGCGGGGCGATTTCGTGATCGGCGAGGGCGACGGCGGCCCGGTCACCGACAAGCTGAAAGCAAGGCTGGTCGGCGTGCAGCGCGGCGAGATCGCCGACGACCACGGCTGGGTGCGAAAGGTTCTCTGAGCCCGACGATGAAGCTCTTTCCCGCCGCGGAGCGCGGGCGCGGCGTCGTGTTTTACCTGATCGCGATCTTCCTGTTCGCGCTCAACGACGCCATGGGCAAATGGCTGGTCGCCAGCTACACCGTCGGTCAGTTGCTGGCCTTGCGCTCGGTCGGCGCAGCCTTTCTGTTAGGCCCGATGGTCATGCGCTGGAAGGTCGATCTCACCGACCGGCGCCATCTCGGGCTGCAAGTTTTGCGCATCCTGTTGATGGCCGGCGACACCTATTGTTTCTTCTACGCCACGCGAACGATGCCTTTGGCCGACGTGATGACGTTCTACATGGCCGCGCCGATCATCATCACCGCGCTGTCGGCGCTGGCGCTGGGGGAGGATGTCGAGCCGATCCGCTGGGCGGCGGTGGGCTTAGGGTTCGTCGGCGTGCTTGTCGCGCTGCGGCCGAGCGCGGAAATATTCGCATCGTCCTCGCCGCTCGCGTTGCTGGGCGCGGTGATGTACGGCCTCGGCCAGACCATCACGCGGGCGTTGCGCGGCGTGCATTGGCTGCACCTGATCGTCTGGCAGTTCGGCGGCGCGGGTTTGATCGGCGCGGCGACGCTGCCGTTCGCCTTCGTCACGCCTGATGTCAGAGATCTCGCGCTGCTGTTCCTGCTTGGCGTGGTGGCGATGGTCTGTTTCGTGTTCATGACGAAAGCGCTGGCGCTGACGCCGGCTTCGGTGCTGGCGCCGCTTCAGTACACGGCGATTCTGTGGGCGAGCGTGCTCGGCTGGCTGATCTGGCGCGACACGCCCACCCCGCCGATTCTCATCGGCAATGCGCTCATCATCGCCAGCGGGCTTGTGGTGTTGCGCGCGGAGCGCGCACGGTTGCCGGCCGTGCGCGACGCGGCGACCTGAGCGTTCAACACAAGAACGACGGGATTTCGCCGCCTTTTAACACGCGCATCCCGTAATGCAGCCACAGGCCCGGAGTGAAGTCGCGCCTTAGGCGAAGGAGGAAGCGATGAAGTCTAGGGCATTCCTGTGGGCGGGCGTCGCGACGGCGGCGCTGATCGCGGCGGGCGGGGCGCAGGCCGCCGACCTCGCGCTGAAGCGGGTGTTGCTGTCGACCGGCGGCGTCGGTCTGTACGAATACGAGGCCGAGGTCGAGGGCGACGCCACGGTGGAACTCAAGGCCCCGCTCGACCAGATCGACGACATCTTGAAGAGCCTGGTCGTGTTCGACGACCACGGCGGAATCGGTGGTCTCGATCTGCCCGGTCCAGAACCGCTGTCGCAGACTTTCCGCGCCCTGCCCTTCACGGCCGAAGACCTGCAATCGACGCCGCAATTGCTCAGCGCGCTGCGCGGCGCCGAGATCGAGGTCGGCGGCCCACACGCGATCAAGGGCCGCATCGTCGCGGTGGCCGAGGAGACCGAGACCAAGCCCGACGGCGGCGCGCTGGCCGTGCGCCATCGGGTGAGCGTGATGGGCGAGGCGGGGCTGGAGCAATTCGTGCTGGAGCAGGCCGAGAGCCTGCGCTTCGTCGATCCGCAAGTGCGCGAGGCGCTGACCAAGGCGTTGCAGGCGACGGCGGCGGGGGCGCAGCGCAATGCGCGCGCGATCCAGTTGCACTCGCGCGGCGGCCCAAAACGCAAGCTGCGGGTCGCCTATCTCGCCGCGGCGCCGGTGTGGAAGACCTCGTACAGGCTCGTGCTCGACGCGGCCCCGGACGCGAAAAAAGGCGCCTTGCAAGGCTGGGCGACGCTGGAAAACCTGTCGGGCCAAGATTGGAGCGGCGTCGATCTCACGCTCGTCTCCGGCCGACCTGTCTCGTACCGGCAGGCGCTCTATCGCGCGTATATGATCGACCGGCCGGACGCGCCGGTGGATATCGGGTCGCGGCTCGACCCCGGCGTCGATCGAGGCGCCATCGCGGCGGACGAGGTGACGGCGGCGCCGGCGCCGGCGCCGACGCAGATCGCGAGAAGCCGCGCGGCCATGCCCGCGCTCGCCAAGGCCGCGCCGCGCCCGCAATCGCCACGGATCGAAGCCGAAGCGGCCGAGCCCGCGGCGGCGCAGGAGGGCGAGACGCAGGTCTCGTTCCATCTCCCCTTCCCCGTCAGCGTTGCCAACGGCCGCACCTTGTCGCTGCCGATCGTCGACCGCGAGGAGCCGGTAGCGCGGGTGGCTCTATACGATCCGAGCGTCGATCCGCGCCATCCCTTGAGCGCGGCCGAATTGACCAACGCGGGGACAAGCGCGCTGCCGCCGGGAATCGTCACGATCTACGAAAGCGGCGAAGCGGGCGCGACTTATGTCGGGGATTCCCGGCTTTCGGCGACGCCGATGGGAGAGAAGCGGATGCTGAGCTTCGCGCTCGACCAGAAGACGACGATCGAGGAAGATGTATCCGACCAGACCTCGCTCCGGCGCGCCCGGATCGCCAAAGGCGTGCTGACGCTTGAGGATTTGATCCGCCGCCGGGCCGTGTTCCGCGTCAAGGCCGACGCGCCGCGCAAGCTGATCGCGTTCGCGCCCAAGCTCGCGGGCGGCAAGTTGACCGAGCCGGCCGCTGCCGACGTCACCGAGGCCGATGGTCGATACCGCGTGCCGTTCGCGCTTCATGCTGGCGACGGGCAGACTTTCGCCGTCACGCAGGAGCGCACGCAAGTCCGCGCGGTCGCACTCGCCAATCTCGATGAGGCCAATCTGAGCCTTTATGTCAAATCCGGCGAGATCGACGCCGAGAGCCGCGCCGCGCTGGTCAGGCTCGCCAAGCTGCGCGCCGATCAGGCCGAAGCGGCGCGGCTGGTCGGCGAAACGCAAGGCCGGATCGAGGCGACGACATCGGACCAGAACCGGCTCAAGGAACTCTTGGGCGCGGTCGCGGCGGGCTCGGATCTGGCCAAGCGCTATCTTCGCAAACTCGACGCCGACGAGACGGAGCTGGAATCCTTGCGTGCGACGCTGACCGCGCGAGAGGGAGCGCGCGACGCGGCCGCCCGCGCGGTCGAGGCGTTCGTGGCGGGTCTGTGACGCTGTCAATTGCGCGCAATTGGCGGACGATGTTAGGCTGATATGCCAGCGCAAGCGCGATTTGCGCCGCATTCAGGAGGGAGCGGGCGCGTGAAGTACATTGAGAGCCGGGAAGAGTTGCGCAAGGTGTATCCCCCGCCAGGCGATTTACCGCTGCGCAAGGAGCTGCGACGCCTCGACGCGCACGCACGGAAGTTTCTCGACCTAAGCCCCTTCGTACTGATTGGCACACAGGATCGCGACGGCAACGCCGATGTCACCCCGAAGGGCGACCGGCCCGGCTTCGCCCAGGCGCTCGACGATTATACGATTTTGGTGCCCGACCGGCCCGGCAACAACCGGTTGGACAGCTGGGAGAACCTTCTGATCAACCCGTCGATCGGAATGCTGTTCGTCATCCCCGGCATGAACGAAACATTGCGGGTGAACGGGGAAGCGCGCCTGACGGTCGATGACGAACTGCGAAATCGCCTCGCGGTGGACGGCAGGCCGGCGATCAGCGTGCTGGTGGTGAAAATCGGCGCGGTCTATCTGCATTGCGCCAAGGCGTTCATGCGTTCGAAGCTATGGGATCACGAGGCCTGGCCCGCGCGGTCGGAGATGCCGACGCTGGGCGAAATCTTGCGGGATCAACTCGCGTTGCCGCAAAATACCGCCGAGTTGGATTCCGCCCTCGCCGAATCGTATCGGCGAACAATGTGGTGAAGGCCCGCCTCAGGCGGGCCGAGCCGGTTTCCCCGCCTCCAGCACGTCTTCGAGCGTCCGCAGCCCCGTCGTCGGCGCATTGACCAGCACCGCCATATTGCCGGGCGCGTGCAGGTTCTTCCACATCTTGGTGTGGGCGAGCGGGATCTGCCCCCAGGGGAATACATCGGACAGGCAGGGATCGATGCGGCGGTCGATGACGAACTTGTTGGCCGCGCTCGCCTGTTTCAGGTTGGCGAAATGCGAGCCCTGGATGCGCTTCTGCCGCATCCAGACGAAGCGCGCGTCGAACGACAGATTGTAGCCCGTGGTGCCGGCGCAGAACACCACCATGCCGCCGCGCTTGGCCACCAGGCAGGAAACCGGAAAGGTCTGCTCACCCGGATGCTCGAACACGATGTCGACGTCGCGCTTCTCGGTGATGTCC
>JANYIH010000303.1 GCA_025358745.1 Hyphomicrobiales bacterium
TTGACCGTGTCGGCCGCACGCGCGGTGATCACGAAGGGGCTGGCGACTTGCGCGGCGCCGAGCGCGAGCGCGGATTTGACCAACGTACGGCGACTGACAGCGGGCGCCTCAAACGTCACGCGAATTCCTCCCGAATGATGCTATTGGCGGGCGAACGCCCGCAACTCCGCCCCAGCTACTATCAACGTGAACCCCACACCGCGTCAAGCGGCACTTGTCCCGCTTGAGGCCAAACGCTCCCGTCCGCCGCTCCCAATCAACCACAAGCCGAGCTTTGCTGCGACTCCAACCCAAGGCGATCGGCTTCAACAAACAAACAACAGCGCATCGATCGCATGCGAGCGGGCCGCATCAGGCCGGCCAGGTCATTTTGCAACCGCTTTCCTCGACGCTGCCCGCGACGTCCGCGCCATTGACGGTCTTGAGCACTTTGAACACGTCGTCCGGCGTCGAGCCCCCGGCCTGCGCCTCGCCGACGAACAGAGTCGACATCAACTGATTCTGACCGGCGCGATAGCGCGCCGGGCCGGGCCCCAGCGCGACCTCGGGCGGCAGTTCGAAATCCTGCAGCGCCTTGGCGACATCGAACGCCTTCAGCGACTTGGCCTTTTGGGCCCCCAGCGCGCAGGTCCAGGCGGAGACGAAGCCGAACCAGGTGCGCGCGGTCGGCACTTCGCCGGTCCGTTTCCTGATCAGCTCTACGAACTCGGCGACATGCGGCACGCCGGGCTGGTTCCAGTACCATTCCATCACCCAGGTGCCGACGCGCGCCTCCGGCGAAAGACCCTTCAGCGGCTCCAACTCCTGCTGCGCGCCGGCCAGATGCATCTTGTTGTTCAAGCCGAACTGCACCGCCTGCTTCAGCGCGTTGAGCATGTCGTCGCCCCCCAGCAGGAAGACGATGACATCGGGATTGGCCGCCTGCGCCTGGATGAGGTAGGCGGAAAAATCGACCGTGCCGACGGGCGTCAGGCCGCCGCCCACCCGCGCGCCGCCCAGCGCGCCGATGGCCTTGATCATCGCGGCTTCAAGCGTATGGCCAAAGGCATAGTCGGCCGTGATGTAGTAGAATTTCTTCCCGTAGGACTTGACGAGCGCGCTCGCCACCGCGTTCGCCTCCACCTGGGTCGTGTTACAGACGCGGAACACGTTCCAGTGGCAGGACGCGCCGGTGATGGCGTCGGTGTGTGCGCCCGGAACGATGTGGAAAACGCGCTTTTCGTTGGAGACCTGCGCCATCGCCAACGCCAACGCCGAGTTCACGCTGCCAAGCAGGAAGTCGATTTTGTCGCCTTCGATCATCTTGCGCGCCTTCAGCACCGCAGTGCCCGCGTCGCCGCTGGTGGAGTCCTCGGAGATCAACTTGACCTCGCGCCCCAGAATGCCGCCCTTGGCGTTGATCTGTTCGATCGCGAGTTGGACGCCGATCATTTCGTTCTTGCCAAGCGCCGCGTAGGTGCCGCTGAGCGGATTGTCGAGCCCGATCTTGACCATTTCGGCGGCGCGAGCCGTCATCACGAACGGGCTCGCCAGTTGCGCAGCGCCAAAGGCCAGGGCGGACTTTACAAGCGTGCGGCGGTCAACTGCGGACATAGCTGTCACGGGCGTCATGGATATCCTCCCCAGCTTGAGCGTTCTTTGCGAACCGACCTGCGCCCTTCGCATCAACATTATCGGCGTTAACACCGTGGGCCGTCAAGCGGGAAAAGCAGGCGCCGCGAGGGCGCTTATTTGCCGTAGTTGCTTGAGAGATACGCTTTGATCGCTTTGGCGTCGACTTCATCTATATTGGCGCCGAACACCTTGATCATCTTGTTCACCTCGCCGTCCCAGCCTTTCTCGTTGAGAAAACCCGAGTTCATCACAACGTAATCCAGGCTGTGACAGGCGCCGCAATTGTTGACGGTCTGCTCCAGGCCGGCGCCGGGCTTAAGTTGCAACTTCGCCTCGTCGGCGAGCGCTGGCGTCGAAGCGAAGGCGAGCGGAAGAAGAAAAAGCGCGCGCATTCCTGGCCTCACGCTAGGGAAACAGTGACGGAATTATAGACGTTGTGGTGATAGCCGGCCGGATTCCACAGCGCCTTGGCCACCTGCGACTGCCCCGCGCTATTGCTCGCGCGCGACAGAATGGTGAGCGATCCCGCCGCCGCCTCCGCCTCGAAGGAGAAAGCGCGGAACCCGAAGCGCCCGACGTCCTCGCCCAGTTTCGCCTCGCGCCAACTGGCGCCCCTATCGGTGGAAATCTCGACCCGGACAATTCCACGCCCCGAATCCCACGCCAAACCTGAAATCCTCACCGGCCCGCGCGAGAGTTGGACGCCGTCCGCCGGCGCCGTGATCAGCGAGTTCACCATGATCTCGGTGATCGGCGCGTTGGCGGCGTTTTCCTGCGTGACGAAACGGTCGATCGAGGGAAACAGGCCGATGGGAACGCGATAGGCCTTGGCCATCCAGAACCCGTCGAACGGCTTTTCAGAGAAAGCGAGTTCGGTGATGTGCTTCATCCAGTAGGTCGCCGTCCAGCCCGGCGCGATCACCCGCGCCGGCGCGCCGTTGAAATGGAGCAGCGGCTCGCCATTCATCTCGTAGGCGATCAGCGTGTTTTCATCCATCGCCTTCCACAACGGCAGGCTCTTGACGAAATCCGGCGTCTTGTCGAGCACCGGGCCGTCGGCGCCGTTCATCACCACTTCGATCGCATTGTTGGGAACGCCCGCCTTGGCCAGCACGTCCTTCAGCCGCGCGCCTTTCCAGCGCGCGCACCCCATCGCGCCATAGCCCCATTCGACGCCCGCGACATGGGGATCGGACAGGCCGCGCCGGTTGCCCGAGCATTGGCAGACGGCTGCGATTTCGACGCTGGGAAATTGCTTGAGGTCATCGAGGCTCAGCGTCAGCGGCGCTGCGCCGCCCGACACGGTCAGGCGCCATTTCGCCGGATCGACGACGGGAATGTCAGCGAGGTGATAACGGATGAAAAAGGCGTCGTTGGGCGTGATCGGCCCGTCGAAATAGGAGATCGGCGTCTCGTAATTGGGCGGTCGGTGCGAAAGGCGGATCAGCGGACGCTTTCCCGCCAGGCTGGCCAATTCCGCCGATCGCGCCACGCCGGGCGCCAGCCGGCGCGGAAGGGTCAGCTGGTCAGCCAGCGCGCGCGAGGCGGCCAGAGAAAGCGAGGCGGCCAGAGAAAGCGAGCCCGCCATCAAGGCGCGTCGCGAGACCATCCTGTCCTCCGTCGTGGATTTCTACGTATGTGCCTTCTGACAGCGGGCGGGCCGCGTCAACGGCAAAAGACCTTCCGCTACGAATTGCTCTTGCCAAGTTTCTCCAAAAGACATAAACATATCTTTATGTCTGCACCGCGCACGCCTCTTTCCTTCGATTCCCTGCTGGACGCTTTGGAAGCGGCGGGCGAAGTCACCCGTTTGCGGCTGCTCGGCCTGTTATGCGAGGCCGAACTGACGGTGAGCGAATTGGTCGGCATTCTCGGCCAGTCGCAGCCGCGCATTTCGCGCCATCTCAAGCTGCTGGTCGACGCCGGCCTCGCCGAGCGCCATCGCGAGGGCGCCTGGGCGTTTTTTCGCCTTGCCGACCCCGGCGGAGCCTTGGCCCGCGACCTGATCGGCCGCGTCGACGCGCAAGATCCGACGCTCGCCTCCGACCGCGCCCGGCTCGATGTGGCGCGCGAGACGCGGCGCAAGCAGGCGGCGGCCTATTTCGCCGCACAGGCCGCCGAATGGGACCGCATCCGCGCCATGCACGCGCCCGACGCGCAGGTCGAGGCGGCCGTGCTCGCGCTCGTCGGCGACGCGCCGGTGCAATCGCTGCTCGATCTCGGCGCCGGCACGGGCCGGATGCTGGAACTGCTGGCGCCGCTGGCGCAACGCGCGGTCGGCGTCGATCTCAGCCCGGCCATGCTCAATCTCGCCCGCGCCCGCATCCAGGAGCGCCGCCTGCGCAACGTGTCTCTGCGCCAGGGCGACATCTATGCGCCCCCCGTGGAGCGGGCGGCTTTCGATCTCGTGGTGATCCATCAGGTGCTGCACTTCCTCGACGATCCCGGCCGGGCGCTGGCGGAGGCCGCGCGCACGCTGCGGCCGGGCGGCCGGCTGCTGGTGGTGGACTTCGCCGCGCATGAGGAAGAGGCTTTGCGCGAGCATTTCGCCCATCGCCGGCTCGGCTTCAGCGGCGAGGAGATCGCCGCGCTGATGCAGGAGGCGGGGCTCGAAATGGTCGAGACCCGCCTTATCGCGCCCCGCGCCGGGGAAACCGGCAAACTCACGGTCGTCGTCTGGCTGGCGCGCGATCCCCGCATCATTTCCGACGACCTTCGCAACGCTTCCCGGGAATTCGCCTGATGCTTGTCACGCCGATCCGCCCCAGCCGCTCCGGCTCTCCCGTGAGCGCCTCGTTCGAGTTCTTTCCGCCCAAGACGGAGGAAATGGAGAAGACGCTCTGGGAGGCGATCCATCGGCTGGCCCCGCTGTCGCCCGAGTTCGTCTCCGTCACTTACGGCGCCGGCGGCTCGACCCGGACCCGCACCCACGCGACCGTGGAGAGGATCGTGCGCGACACCCAGCTTCGGCCCGCCGCGCATCTGACCTGCGTCGGCGCCTCGAAGGGCGAAATCGACGACGTCATCCGCGAATATTGGGACGCGGGCGTGCGCCATATCGTGGCGCTGCGCGGCGATTCGCCGGGCGGGCTCGATGCGCCCTACGCCGCCCCGCACGACGGCTATCAACGCACGGAAGATCTGGTCGCGGCGATCAAGCGGATCGGCGATTTCGAAGTCTCCGTCTCCGCTTATCCCGAGAGACATCCACAAAGCCCAACGCTGTTTCACGACGTCGAAGCGCTCAAGCGCAAGGTCGACGCCGGCGCCGACCGCGCGATCAGCCAGTTCTTCTTCGACAATTCGGTTTACTTACGTTATCTAGATGTGACCGCCGCGGCCGGAATCCACGTTCCGATCGTGCCTGGGATCGTGCCGGTGCTGAACTTCAAGCAAACCACTGCATTCGCTCAGCGCGCCGGCGCCAGCGTGCCGCCATGGCTCGCCGACCGGTTCGACGGGCTCGAAAACGACCTCACGACCCGCAGATTGGTGGCCGCCGCCGTCTGCGCGGAGCAGGTGATCGATCTCGTCGATCGCGGCGTCACGCAATTCCATTTCTACACGATGAACCGCGCCGATCTCGTTTTCGCCATCTGCCATCTTGTCGGCGTGCGACCGCGCCGCGAGAACGACGAGCTTGCCCCGCTGGCCGCACGGGCATCCCCAGGATGAGCCCCGCTTGCCGACGCTGACCCGCATATTGCTGATCGACGAGGATGGGCGCCAACGCGCGACCGTCGCGACGGCGCTGGCGGGGTCGAACTTGAAATACACGCTCGTCGAGGCCGACGGCGCCGAGGCGGGCGTCGCCGAAGCCGAGCGACAAAGTTTCGACTGCGTGCTGCTCGACAGCGATCTCGCCGGCGCCGCCGATCTGCTGGGCCGATTCATCTCACCGGAGGGCGGCCGACAGGCGGTGGTCGCGCTGACCGATCGCGCCGATCACGACAATACGGCGGCGTTGCTGCGCGCCGGCGCGGTCGATTGGCTCAGCCGCGCCGAGACCGATCCTCACACGCTGGCGCGCGCGATCCGCTACGCCAGGGCGCGGCGGGCTTTCGTGCTCGAATTACAGGCCGCGCGCGACGACGCGGAGGAGAAGTCGCGCGCATTGGACCGGCTGAACCGGCAAAAGACGCTGATCCTCTCGATCATCGCGCATGATCTTCGCAACCCGTTTCAGGTCATGCTCGGGATGAGCCAGTTGCTGGTGGACAGCGCGGGCGGCGGCGATTCCGCCGTCATCGCGCGCCGCGCCGGCATCGCGCACGAGGCGGCTTCTCAGGCGCATGGGCTGCTGGAAAGCCTGGTGAGTTGGGCGAGCCTCTATATGGAGGCGCGAGTGGCGGAGACCTCCGCCATCAGCGTCGACGAACTGTTCCAGAATTGCGCCAACGCGATGCGCGCGCGCGCGGAGCATAAGGGCGTGTCGATCGAGACCCGCCCGACCGAGGCGAAGGCGATCACGCAGCCCGACGCCGCTGCGGCGATCCTTCGCAACCTCGTCGCCAACGCGCTCAAATTCACGCCTTCCGGCGGTCAGGTGACATTGTCGGCGACGCGGCGCGGCGACCGCATCGTGATTTCGGTCGCGGACACCGGGGTAGGGATGAGCGAGGCGCAGACGGCGAGCCTGTTTCAGCTCGAACGCCGCTCGACCTCGGCCGGCACCGACGGCGAGTGCGGCGCCGGGCTCGGCCTGCTGCTTTGCCGCGATCTCGCGGAATGGATCGACGCCACGCTGGAGGTGGAGAGCCAACTCGGCGTGGGCGCGACGTTCCGGCTGCTGCTGCCCTCGGCTTAGCCCGCCGCCGCGCGCCAATGGTCGCACAGCCGCGCGAAAGACGCCGCCATGGCGCTTATGGCGTCCTCGTCGCTGCCCTGCCCCGCAAACCAGCGCAGCGCCGGCTCGACGAAAATGGTGCGCCCGACTGCGAATCCCTTGACGCGCTTCGACCCGCGCGCATTGCGGAAGGCGGCGGCGAGTTCGTCCTCCGGCGCCTCCAGACCCAGCACCAGCACGCCGCGGCAGAGCGGATCGCCGGCTTCGATCGCCGCCTCGATGGCGCCCCATGCGGCCGGCGTCTGGCCTTCCAGCTTCCACCAATCCGGCTTGATCCCGAGCGCGTAGAGCCG
>JANYIH010000174.1 GCA_025358745.1 Hyphomicrobiales bacterium
GGGCGTGCAAGGGCGGGCTCGCTTGAGTTCGAGCCGCCCATCATATCGGCAAAGGCCACGCGTGGGTAGGGCGGCCTACTTGTTGTCGCAGGGCTCGCTGCGCTTGGGCCAGCCCGCGTTCTTTTCGGCATAGGAAAGCGCGGCCGCGTCGATCAGCGGCTGCACCTTGTCGAGCGCCGAGGGGATCGCTTCGCTCGCCTTCGCCCAATGCGCCCCGTCCCAGACCTGCACGAAGGTCGCGCTGTGGCTGTTGTGGTCGGCGCAGGTGAGCTTCAGCGGGCCGGCGAAACCTTCGAGGCCAATCGCCTTCAGCCGCGCGGGGTCGAGGTTGAGGTTTTCCATCCCGCGCCGCACGTCCTCGCCGGTGACGGCCTTGTGGCCCGTCGTCTTCTGCGCCTGCGCGATGCTTTCCGCGATCAGCATCGAATTGTAGACGCCATGATCGTACAAAGTCGTGCCGAATTCGCCGGCCTGCGTCTGGCTTTTGCCGGCGTCGATCACGAGTTTCTTGATGTCGGCGAAGGCGGGATAGTCGGCGCCCGGCCCATGCCAGTTGAGTTCCTTGAACCCCTTGGCCGCCTCGCCGGAGGCGGCGGGGTCGGCGTCGCCGGGCCACCAGATCGAGACGAACTTGTCCATCGGGAAACTGGCTTTCACCGCTTCCTTGATGGCGGCGGCGTTCATCGCGCCCCAGCCGTACATGACGAGAAAGTCAGGCTTGTCGCGCCGCACGTCGAGCCATTTGGCCGACTGGTTCTGCATGTCTGCCGGCGCCACGGGATAGAGTTTCAGCTCAAACCCCGCGTCCTTGGCCTGCGCCTGGAAGAAAGGCAGCGCTTCGCGGCCGAAGGCGGCGTCGAAATAGAGATAACCGACCTTTTTGCCCTTCAAACCTTCGACCGAGCCGCCGCCGAGGTAGGTCAGGATTTCCGAGGCGCCGTCCCAATAGGTGACCGGCGGATTGAACACCCAGGGGAAGATGTCGCCGCGCGCCGCCGCCGACAGGCCATAGGCCATCGAAAGGATCGGAATCTTGTCGACCGACGCCTTCGGAATCAGCGCCAGCGTGATGCCGGTCGACCACGGATTGACCAGCACGGGGTTCTTCGGCTTGACCGTGTCGTAGCACTCCAGGCCTTTCTTGGTGTCGTAGCCGGTCTCGCATTCCTCGATCGCCAGCTTGACGCCGCCGATGCCGCCGTCGCGCGCGTTGAGCATGGCGAGATAATCGTGCATCCCGTCGGCGACGGGCGTGCCGGAGCCGCCAAACGGGCCGGTGCGATAGGTGAACAGCGGCACATAGATCGAGTCTTCCGCGAAAGCGGGCGCGGCCATGACCAACGCGGTCGCTGCGACCAGAAGCGTCTTTTTCATCTCGTTTCCTCCTCTTGTTGTTCAGTAAGGGAAGGGCCAGACGCGCATCTTCTGCCTGCCCGTCCGCCACAACGCCGCCAGCCCCTGCGGCTCTACGATCAGCACGGCGATGATCAGCGCGCCGGTCAGCATGAAGGTCAGTTGCTCCACCGTCGCCGCCTGCACTTTCAGCCCAAGCAGCGCAGGCAGCGCGCGCAGAACGATCGGCAGCAGATGCAGGATCGCCGCGCCGAAAAACGCGCCGACGATCGAGCCGAGCCCGCCGATGATGACGATGAACAGCAACTGGAACGACAGGTTGATGTCGAACGCCTCCGGCTCGGCCGAGCCGAACCACAGGAACACCATCAGCGCGCCGGCGACGCCGATGTAGAACGACGACACCGCGAAGGCGAGCAGCTTGGCCGGCAATAGCCTGATGCCGATCAACTCGGCGGCGATGTCCATGTCGCGCACCGCCATCCACATCCGCCCGATCCGCCCATGCGTGATGTTGGAGGCGACCCAGGCGAGCACGGTCACGAAACTCAGCACGACGAGATAGCGCGTCGCCGGCGCCGCGTTCGGCCCGGTGACGGGAACCCCGAACAGCGCGTGGCCGCCGACTTCGATCGCGCCCGAGGTGTTGTAGTTGTAAAGCCAGGGCACGCGCGCGAACGCCCATTCGAGAAAGAACTGCGCCGCCAGCGTCGCCACGACGAGATAGAAGCCCTTGATGCGCAGGCTCGGCAGGCCGAAAAACACGCCGACCGCGCTGGCGAACAGGCCAGAAACGAGGATCCAGACCAGGATGTTCACCTGCGGAAAATAGGTGTCGAGCTTATAACAGGCATAGGCGCCCACCCCCATGAACCCGGCCGAGCCGAGCGACAGCAGCCCGGTATAGCCCGTCAGCAGATTGAGCCCGATCGCGCCCAGCGACAGCACCAGGAACGGCAGCATCATCGTCTCGATGAAGAACGGGCTGCCGAAGGCGGGCACGACGACAAAGGCGAAAACCAGAATCAGCGCCAGCCCGATGCGGTCCTGCCGGATCGGAAACACCGCCATGTCGGCGGCGTAGGTCGTCTTGAACTGCCCGGCTTCGCGATAGAACAATTCCGGCCCCTCCCGCCCCTTGGCTCGCACGGGCGGCCGGGCGCTGGCAAGTCAGCCGAAGGGATAGGCCCCCGCAAAAACGCGCGGCGCGAGGGAATAAACCGCCTGCTCGACGAGTCTCCTCCTGCGAGCGGCGCCTTTCGCCGCGCTAAGGAGACAAGGTCATGGACGACGCGCGAACGAAAATGGACCGGCGGCAGGTCCTCGAATGTATGGTCTGGGCGGGCACGGGCGTGGTCT
The DNA here is from genome assembly GCA_025358745.1 of Hyphomicrobiales bacterium. Classification (GTDB taxonomy): domain Bacteria; phylum Pseudomonadota; class Alphaproteobacteria; order Rhizobiales; family Beijerinckiaceae; genus Roseiarcus. The sequence continues at coordinate 2,713 of JANYIH010000174.1, forward strand.
GGACGCTCAGCGGCGGCGTGCCAAGTTCGCGGCTGATCGGGCAGGCGCAAGCGGAGGAGACCGGCTTCTCGTTCGTGCAGATCTCCGACAGCCATATCGGTTTCGCCAAGCCCGCCAATCCGGACGCGCGCGGCACGCTGAAAGAGGCGATGGGAAAGGTCAAGGCGCTGGCGCAGAAGCCCGCCTTCATGCTGCACACCGGCGACGTCACCCATCTCGCCAAGGCGGAAGAATTCGACGACGCGCATCAGTTGATCGGCGAGGCGGGCCTCGACACGCATTACGCGCCCGGCGAGCACGACATTCTCGATCCCGCCACCAAATCCGCCTATCTCGAACGCTTCGGCAAGGGCGCGACGGGGGGCGGCTGGTACGCGTTCGACCACAACGGCGTGCATTTCGTCAGCCTCGTCAACGTCGTCGATCTCGGCAAGAACGGCCTCGGCGCGCTCGGCGGCGAGCAGCTCGCCTGGCTCGACAACGACCTGCGCGGCCGCTCCGCCTCGACGCCGATCGTCGTGTTCGCCCATATCCCGCTGTGGATGGTCGCGCCTGATTGGGGCTGGGGGACGCAGGACGGCGCGCAGGCGCTGGGGATGCTGTCGCGCTTCGGCTCGGCCACTGTGCTGAACGGGCATATCCACCAGATCATGCAGAAGGTGGAGGGAAACGTCACCTTCCACACCGCCCGCTCGACCGCCTTCCCCCAACCCGCGCCGGGAACCGCGCCGGGCCCGGGGCCGAAGAAGGTGCCGGCAGGCGAATTGCGCAAATATCTCGGCGTCGCCGAGGTGGTTTACGCGCCCAGGAACGCCCCGCTCGCCATCACCGACGAGGCGCTCGAATCATGAGGCTTGCGGTCATGCTCGTCGCGCTCGCGGCCTCCCCGGCGCTGGCCGCGGGCGACCCCGAGCGCGGCGCTCAGGTCTACGAGGGCTGTCAGGACTGCCATTCGCTCGACAAGAACGACGTCGGCCCGAGGCATCGCGGCGTGTTCGGGCGCAAGGCGGGCTCGCTGCCCGACTTCGCCTATTCCCCGGCGCTGAACGGCGCCGGCTTCCTCTGGGACGAGGCGAGCCTCGACAAGTGGCTGACCGATCCGCAAGCTTTCCTTCCCGGCGTGCGAATGTTCTATCATCTGGCGAGCCCTCAGGACCGCGCCGACGTGATCGCCTTTTTGCGCCAACGGGCGAAATAGGCGAAACCGGAGCGCATGAGCGGCGAAGCGGCCAAACGACGATTTCGCGAGATTGTGCTTCCCCATCTCGATGACGCCTACCGGCTGGCCAAATGGCTGACCGGCAACGGCGCGGACGCGGAGGATATCGTGCAGGAGGCGGCGCTGCGCGCGCTCGCGGCGCTCGAATCGACCACGCCGCTCAAGCCGCGCGCGTGGTGGCTCGCCATCGTGCGCAACGCGGCGCTGAGCGGGATCGCGCGCCGCCGCCCGACGGTCGAACTCGACGACACCCTCGTCGAGCCCGGCCCCGACCCCGAGGCGGCCCTGATCGCGCGCGACGAGGGTCTTCGCCTGGCGCGCGCGATGGCGAGCCTGCCTGCCTCGTTGCGCGAGACGCTGGCGCTGCGCGAGATCGAGGAGCTGAACTATCGCGAGATCGCCGCGGCGACGCAGACGCCGCTCGGCACGGTGATGTCGCGGCTGGCGCGCGCCCGCGCGGCGCTGTCCAAAATTCTCAAGGCGAACGAATGAACGACGACGCAACCCTGCGCGCCCAGATGGCGCTCGACGGCGAACTCGACGCCGCCAACCAGCTCGCCTTCGAGCGCGAGCTTGAGCGCTCGCCCGAGCTTGCCACCCATTACGCCGAATTGGTCGCGCTGCGCGAGGCGATACGCGCGCAGGGCGCAGGCGAGACCGCGCCGCAAGCGTTGCGCGCCCGCGTGGCGGCGCTGGCGGCCCCGGCGCGGCGTTGGCCCCTCCGCCCGGCCGCCTTGGCGGCGACCCTCGCCCTCGCCGCCGCGCTGGCCGGCTTCGGCGCCGGACGCTGGCGCGGCGATCCGACGCTGCCGACGCTGGTCGCCTTCTACCAGCGCGCCGCGCTGTCGGGTCAACCGGTCGATGTCGCCTCGTCCGACCGCCACACCGTGAAACCCTGGCTCGCCGCGCGCGCCCCGTTCGGCGCGCTGGCGCCCGATCTCGCCGAGGACGGCTTTCCGCTGCTGGGCGGGCGCATCGACATCCTCGACCGCCGCCCGATCCCGACCCTGGTCTATCGTCGCCGCGAACATCTGATCTCGGTCAGCGAGCTTCCTCTCGCGCAAAGCGGGGCCGGCGCGGCGACGCTTGAGGGCTATCACGTCGAACGCTGGCGCGACGGGGAACGCGCTTATGTCGCCATTTCCGACATCGACGCGGCCGAACTCGCGGGTTTTGTTAACGCTTTCGCCAGAAAAATTGCGCCCTGAGCGATCAAAAGCGCGTGTACCCATATTGGCGGGCGCTTTAGCGCGCTGCGACGCATTGCCGCGTCCGCGAAGCGCGAATAGCATGCCGCTCGTGCGGTAGCCGCGTCGCGGCGAAGGTCGGCCCTCAGACCGTAATAACGGCCAGGGGGCGCTCGTGGAGGACACGACATGGATAAGAGTTTAATCGGCCTATTGGCGGCTATCGGCGCCGCGACACCCATCGCGGCGCACGCGGCGGTCACTCCGGAAGAAGCGACCAATGCGTTGCGTGTGACGTCAGTCGCGGAACTGCTCGATCCCACGCCCAACGCCTTGGCGGTGCTTATAACGCTCGATTCCCAGCCGCTGGTTGAGGCCAACGCCTCAAAGGGCGTGCAGGTGGCGTGGCATCATCACCACCATCACCACCATTTCTACCACCACCATCATCACCATCATTTTTACCATCATCACCATCATCACTACTACTATCACCATCACCACCATCACCACTTCTATCGCTATGGCTGGTGCTGGCAGGGCGGCATCTACGGGCCATTCTGCTTCTGAGCCGGGACGGAACCGCTCGCCGCGTCAACGATCGCTCCGGCGCCGCCGGAGCGATTTTTGTTGCAACCGTGCAAAACGCCTGCGGGCGAGGCGCCTATTCCGGCGTCTTCGCCGCCCGCGCCTTGGCGGCGCGCGCCATGTGGCGGTAGGTGCCGTCGAACACCGTATTCGTCGCGGAAGTCCAGACGGTGTCGGCCGTCACGCCCGATCGGGCGGCGTGAATGCGGCGTGAACGCAATTCGCGATCTGCCTGCTCCTCCGGGCTCATGATGACGAGTTCGAATTCGGCGGTCTCGGGGATGACGAGGATTTGCGCCATCGGCTCGCCGGGGCGGAAGATGTGGGTCTGGCCCTCGCCCGGCGACTTGAACACCATGAAGAACAGCATCGGCCACCAGTTGCGGATCAGCGCGGGCACCGCAATCGGGCAGTTTCCCGTGGTGTCCGAATAGAAGCGCGGGTGCGGCTCGGTGCGCAGCGCGTAGCCTTCGCCGGGATTGATGTCGAGCAACACCTGATAGGTGAAAAAGTCATTGCCGAACGTGCGGAACGGCGGCCATTCCACCCCCTCCTCGGGCGGCGGCCCGAAATCGTGCTCGATTTCCAGCTTGCCGTCACGCATGTGGACCTTCAACTCCTTCTCAAAGGGATAGAAGATCTCGATCCCGTATTGCGCGCCCTCGGTGAACGGCGTGCAATGCCAGATCTGCTCGTGCGCGCCGTTGGCGCGCGGGCTGCGGTCGCCGGCCCAACCGGGTATCTCCAACTTGGTGCGGCGGGGGCTCAACTCCGGCAGAACATAGCGCATCGGGACCTGGCGCATGGCTTTTTTCTCCAACCACGGCCCGCAACGGGCCAAATCTGCAACGGCGCCCGCTCAAACCCGGCGCGAGGCCGCGCCCAGCATCTGCTCGCAGACGCGAAACACATCACCCGGTCGCAAGCCTTGCAAGCAGGCGAGGCCACGCGGGCAGAGAGCGGGCTTGTCAATGTAACACGGCCCGCAGGTCATTTCTCGCTGCACGGCGACCGCCATCGGCCCCAGCGGTCCCCACTCGCGCGCCGACACCACACCAGAATGCACGCCGACCGTCGGCGTTCCCATCGCCGCGGCAATATGATGCGGCCCACTGTTGTTGCCAACGAACAGCCGCATCGCCCGCATCAGCAACGGCGTCTGGTCAAGTTTGGTGCGTCCCACCAGCGACCATACCCGGTCGCTCGCGCGCGTCTGCGTCCGCACCGCCTCGGCGATATCGGCTTCTCCCGGCGCGCCCAGCAGCGCCACATTCACGTCATAGGCGCCGCAAATCAGGTCGATCAGTTGCGCGAAATGGCCCGGCGGCCATTGCCGCAGCACATTGCCGGCGGCGGGATGGACGCCGACCACCGGCCGGTCGAACAATCCCTCGCGCAGATCGCCCAACCACGGCGCGGCGCGCAGTTCGGCCAGCGCCTGTTCGACCGATGGCCCCGCGATCACGCGCCGGTCGCTCTCGCAGGCGAGCGAAATCGTCTCCACCAGCGCCAGATAATCGTCCGCCACCTGCGCGCGCTTGGGCAGATAGGGCTGATCGGTGTCCCATTCGAGCGCGATGTCGAGCCAAGGGTAGGCGCCGCGCACGTCGAAGCCGGCGGTCAGCCGCGCGCCGCTGCGCTTGAGCGCGTCGCGCGTCTCGGTGTGTTTGCGCAGGTCGATGGCGAGATCGAAGCGATAGGGTTTCAACCGCTGTTCGAGGTCGAGCCAGGCTTCGTCCGCATGCTCCCTCCGCCCCTGACTCGAGACGTGGTGGAAGAAGTCGAACTCGATCACGCCGTCGATCGCCGGCTCCAGCCGCGCCAGCGCGGCCGAGGCCGAGGACGCCAACACGTGAATTTCGGCTTGCGGGAAGCGTTGCCGGAGTCGCTGGATCGCCGGCAGCCCGGTGATGAAATCGCCGACGTGATCGAGCTTTTGCACCAGAATGCGCCGCACGTCCTCGCGCGCGATCAACGGGCGCCCGGCGACCAGGACGCGGGTCGGCTCGGGCTCGGGCGCATAATCTGTCTCGTCGAGCGACAGGCGCGGATGAAAGAACGGGTCGCCGAGCGCGAACGTGTCGCGCCAGGCCGAGGCGAAGCCGCTTTCGTCGAACGCGTCGGGCAGGTCGGCGCGGCTCGCCATCTCGTGATGGATCAGCGTGGCGTGCGGGGTGTAGACCACGCGCCAACCCTCGCGCCACATTTTCAGGCACAGGTCGATGTCGTTGTTGACGATGGAATGGCCCTCGTCGAAGCCGCCCACCGCCGCGAACGCCTCACGCCGAATCATCAGACACGCGCCCGTCACCGCGGCGACGTTGCGCTGCGCCGCGCCGAGGCCGAAGCGGCCAAAATCCTCGTCCTGCGCGAAGCGAAAGGCGTGACGCGCGTGGGCTTCGGCCAGGAACATGCCGGCGTGCTGCACGCGTCCGTCGGGATAGAGCAGGCGCGGCCCCACCACGCCGACCTCCTCGCGCTCGGCGTGCTCCAGCAGCGCGTGCAGCCAGCGCGGCTCGATCGCCTCGACATCGTCATTGAGAAACAGCAGATATTCCCCGAGCGCCGCCTCGGCGCCGAAATTGTTGAGCTTCGACCAGTTGAACGGGCCCGGATATTCGACCACGCAGTCGGCGTGCTGCTTGAACCAGGCTTTCCACGGCGAATCGGGGTCGGCGATATTGTCGACGATGACGATCTCGAAATTTCGATACGCCGTGCGGGCGCGGATCGAATCGAGGCAGGTCTCGATCAGGCCGCGCGCGCCGATGCTGGGGATGATGATCGACACCAGCCCCCGCGCGCGCAAGCGTCGCCGCAATCGCCAGACGCCGGGCGCGGCGGTGGCGCGCACGCCGCCCGCTATCCCGCGCCGCGCCATGGCGGCGCGCAAGGCGGCCCGCTCGCGCTCGGGCGGATCGCCCGCCGGCGCCGCCTGCATCAGAATGAGGGGCGTGCGCACTATTCCCCGCGCCGCTTCGCTCAGGCGCAGCGCGAGGTCGTAGTCGCTGGCCGCTCCGAGTTCGCCGACGCTCAGGCCCGCCCGCGCCGCCAGCGGCAGCGCGGCGCACCAGGCCCGGCCGATATAGTTCATCGACAGCATGAGATCGGGCGACCAGTCGGGCTTGAAGAAGGCCGTCGCATGGGTCGCGCCGGCCTCGAAGCGCCGGTCGTCCGCGTAAAGCAGTTCCTCCTCCGGCCGGGTGACGATTTCGAGCGCCAATTCCATCAGCGCATCCGGCCCGAGTTGGTCGCCGGCGCGCAGCCGCAGGAAAAAGCGCGCGCGATCCTCGCCCGCGGGCGGCAGCCGTTCGAGCGCGCGCGCGAGATCGCCCTCCGCGCTTAAGCCATGGACCGTCACGCCCACTCGCGCGGCCGCACTCAGCGCGGCCTCCTGCGCCTGCGACGAAGGCGCCAGCAGCGCGACGCCGACATCGCCGAAGGTCTGCTCGCGCAGGGAGTCCAGCGTGCGCTCGATATCCTCCGGCGCTGCGTCGTTCGCCATCAGCAGGACCGCAAACGCGGGCGCCTTAGGCGCGGCGGCGATCAAGGCGAGTTTGAGGTCGGTCTCCGCCTGCGTGGGCCTCGCCCGCAACTGGGTCTGCTCGTCGTCGAGATCGGCGGGCTCGACCCTCACCTGCACCTCGATATCCTGCGTTTCGCCGCGCTTGTCGCGCAACGAAAGGCGCAGCGCGTGCTGATCCCGGGCGAATAATTTGCGCGGCAGCAGGATCGCATAGCCGCTCGTCAGCGCCTCCGGCCAATCGGGATAGGCGGCGGCGATGTCGAGCCGCCGGGTTCCGCGCGCGGCCGAGCCGACCGGCGCGCCGTCGATGAAGACCTCGATCGCCGCCACGCCATGGCGCGCGATGGCCCAGCCTTCGATCGAAAGCATCCGCCGCACCGGCTTCGTCAGCGCGCCCCTGACGACGTCGGGCGCATCGATGAACAGGCGCATGTCCTCGCGATCCAGCACGCGTCCGGGCTCGGCGGCGATCTGCACGGCGGCCTTGAGCTTTCGCGTCAACCGGGCGCCCTTGCGGGTGAAGAAAACGAGGTCGATCTCGTGCTCGCCGGCGCCGAGATTGTCGACGCGATGGCGGAATTCGAACCCGCTCCAGCGCGCCGAGGGGATGTCGGCGTGCGATTTGCCGACGTCGGGGCGATCGCGGCCGACTTCGCAACCTCCCACCGTCGCGCCGTCGAGGCTCACCTCCAGCCGTTCGACCCCGTCTAGATGCGTCGCCCAGCCGACGATTTCGAGCGCGCCGTCATCGAACAGTCCGAGCGAGTCGCAGTTGAATCGCAATTCGTCGGTCGCCGGGTCGGAGAAATCGGCCCCTTCGCCGCGCGCGATTTCCCTGACGGCGGCCACGATGGCGCCATCGCTGGCGACCACCACGACCTGCGCCTGAGCGGCGGCGCGGCGCATATTGGGCGCCAGCATCGCCGAAAGGGCGAAGCCGCAATTTGCGGCGCCCTTGAACTGGGGATGATCCCTTGCAACATCGGGGCGCGCCCGGCCGTATCCCGCGTTGCCCAGCTTGACCCCGTCGACCCTCACCTCGACGAACGCCACCGGCGCCGCGCCGGCGGCCCAGCCGCTGAC
>JANYIH010000176.1 GCA_025358745.1 Hyphomicrobiales bacterium
TCGACGGCCGCGCTCCCCGGCGTCGACCTGGAGGTCGACGCTCCACGCGGCGGACGCAGCTAAAGCCGCATTAACCCTTCGCGCGGGCGGCGAACGCCTCGAACGCCGCCCGCGCTTCGGGCGATTTGAGAGCGAGCGCGAAGGCGGCGAGTTCCTCCTCCATATGCCCATAGAGAGCTTCAGCGTCGCCGCGCATCAGTTTGCGCGTCGCCAGCAACGCCGCGCGCGGTTTGGCCGCCAGCGTCCTGGCTTTGGCCAGCGCATGCGCCTTCAGGCCGTCCGGCGCCACGACTTCGTTGACCAGCCCGATTTCGCGCCCGCGCGCCGCGTCGATCGTCTCGCCCAGCAGCAGCAGCTCCGAGGCGACGCCCTGGCCGAAGCGGCGGGGAACCAGCAGCGACGACCCCGCCTCCGGCACGAGGCCCAGATTGACGAAGGGCATCGCGAAGCGCGCGCTGGGGGCCGCGTAAACCAGATCGCAATGCAGGCAGAAGGTCGTGCCGACGCCAACCGCCGCCCCTTCGACCGCCGCGACGAGCGGCTTGTCGAAGCGGGCGAGCGCGCGGATGAACTCGCCGCCGGGACCCGCGCGCGCCCCTTCGGATTGGGCGCGGTTTTCGGCCAGGAAATCGCCGATGTCGTTGCCGGCGCAGAACGCGCCGCCGGCGCCTGTGACCAGGACCGCGCCGATGCCGGCGTCGGCGCTCGCCGTGAGCAGCGCCTCGCGCAAGGCGCGATACATCGCGCCGGTGAGGGCGTTCTTCTTCTCCGGGCGGTTCAGCGTGGCGACCAGCACGCCGCCGTCGCATTCAATCAGAACCGTCATGCAACCTCCTTCAGCGCGGCCGCGACGCCTTCGCGCGGCTGCGCGCCCGCGCAAACGGCTTCGGCCAGACCCGGCGCGACGGGGCCGAGTTTCTCCGCGAAAAACCGCGCCAGCGCGATGCGACCGGGGTCGCCGCCCTCGGCGAGCGCCGCCTTGGCCAGACAGGCGCCGCCCAGAGCGACGCCGAACAGTTTGAGATAGGCCGAGGCGCCCGCCAGCGCGGCGTGCGTATCGCCGCCCAGGATGTAGGCCGTCGCGCGCTCCAGCGCATCCGCCGCAGCGCCGAGCCGCGCAGCGCTGGCGCCAAATCCGGGCTTGTCGTCAACTTCCCCCGCGATCGCTCGGATGAAGGCGATCTCGCGCGCGACCGCCGCGCCGCCCGACAGCGCAACCTTGCGCGTCACAAGGTCGATCGCCTGGACGCCGTTGGTTCCCTCGTAAATGCCGGCGATGCGTGCGTCGCGCATGTGCTGAGCGGCGCCGGTCTCCTCGATGTAGCCCATGCCGCCATGCACCTGCACGCCGAGCGAGGCGACCTCGTCGCCGATGTCAGTCGACCAGGCTTTGGCCACCGGCGTCAGCAGCGCTGCCCGTTCGGCCGCCGCGTCGCGCTGCTCCCTGGTCGCGGCGTGGCGCGACAGGTCGATGGCGACGCCGGTGAGATGGCAGATCCCGCGCGCCGCCTGCACCTGCGCCTTCATCGTCAGCAACATGCGCTGCACGTCGGGGTGCTCGGCGATCGGGCTCATGCCGGGGTCGCCGCCCGCCCGGCCCTGTCTGCGCTCGCGCGCGTAGGCCGCCGCGTGTTGATAGGCGCGCTCGCCGATGGCGACGCCTTGCAGGCCGACGCCGAGCCGGGCCGAGTTCATCATCACGAACATGGCCGCCAGTCCCCGGTTCTCCTCGCCGACGAGATAGCCGGTCGCCCCGCCATTGTCGCCGTAGATCATCACGCAGGTGGGCGAAGCGTGGATGCCGAGCTTGTGCTCGATCGAGGCGCAGCGCAGGTCGTTGCGAGCGCCCAACGACCCATCCGGATTGACGAGAAACTTCGGCACGAGAAACAGCGAAAGGCCACGCGTGCCGGGGGCTGCGTCGGGCAGCCGCGCCAGCACGAGATGCACGATATTCTCGGCGAAATCGTGCTCGCCATAGGTGATGAAGATTTTCTGGCCGAACACGCGGTAGGAGCCGTCGTCGGCCCGCTCGGCGCGCGCCCGCACCGCGTTGAGATCGGAGCCGGCCTGCGGCTCGGTCAGGTTCATTGTGCCGGTCCATTCGCCGCTGGCGAGGCGCTTGACATAGGTCTCGCGCAAGTCCGGCGAGGCGTAGGCGTTGAGCGCGCCGAGCGCCCCCTCGCTCAGCAGCGGGCACAGCGCAAAACCCATCGAGGCGCCGTTCCAGATCTCGGTGCAGGCGAAATTGACGCTATGCGGCAGGCCCATGCCGCCCTGCTCGGGCGCGGCGGTGACGCCCGCCCAGCCGCCCGCCACCCATTGCTTGTAGGCGTCGCGAAAGCCCTTCGGCGTGGTGACGACGCTGTTCTCGCATTTCGCGCCTTCGAGATCGCCGATGCGGTTGAGCGGCGCGATCACGTCTGTGGCGAAACGGCCCGCCTCCGTGATGACGGAGACGACCGTATCCCAATCGAGATCGCCGAACAGACCCGCGTTCACCGCCTCGTCGAGGCCGGCGACATGGCGCAGCGAGAACAGGATGTCGGCGACGGGAGAGCGATACATCGGGCGCGTCCTCTCAGGGCTTTGAGTGCAAGGACCATAGAACGAAGCGCCGCGCAATCACCCCTTGCGCCCCTCGCCAAACAGCCCGTCGACGATCAGCAGCGCGACGCCGGCGCTGATCGCCGCATCGGCCAAGTTGAACACGAAGAAATGCCGGCCAGCCACGTGCAGATCGAGGAAATCGACCACCGCGCCATAGGCGGCCCGGTCGGCCGCATTGCCGAGCGCGCCGCCGATGACGAGGCCGAGCCCCGCCCCGGTCAACGGCGTCCGGGCGCGCCACAGCCAGATCGCCAGCACGGCGACCACGCCGAGGGAAAAGCTGGTCAGCAGCGCCGCCCCGAGCGCGCCGTTCTGCGGCAGCAGGCTGAACGAGACGCCGCGATTGAAACGCAGCGCCAGATCGAGAAAGGGCATGAGCGCGCCCGCGTGCAGCGCGTCGGATTCAAACCCTCGCGCGACAAAATCCTTGCTCGCCTGATCCAGCGCCAGCGCCAGCACGGCGAGCGCCAGACCCCACCCGCGCGGGCTCACGCGAGGCGCGCTTTCCATTCCCGGAGCGCTTTGGCGTCGCGCGGTGTCACGTCGGGGAAATCGGGATCGGCGGTCGCGGGGTCGAAGTAGCGCCAGGAGCGCGCGCATTTGACGCCGGCCGCTCGGCTCACCACCACCGCCGCGCCGGCCGCGTCGGCGTGACGGAACGCGCCCTCGGGCGCGGGGCCGCCGACGATGGTGAGGTCGGACACGATGCAAACCTCGGCGAAATCGATGTGCTCCAGCGCCGCGCGCCATGTCTCGTCCTCGAGATAGAGCACGGGGTGGGCCTCCAGCGAGGAGCCGATCTCTTTGGCCGCGCGGGCGATCTCGATCGCGCCGGTGACGAGCGAGCGCAGGCGGCGCAATTGCGCCCATTGCGCCGCAAGCGGTTCGTCGCGGAAATTTTCGGGGATTTCCGGGAACAGTTCGAGATGAACCGAGCCGGATTGAGGATAGCGCGCGCCCCACGCCTCCTCGGCGGTGAAGACGAGGATCGGCGCGAGCCACACGGTCACCGCGCGGAAGATGCGCTCGATCGTCTCCAGCGCGCCCATCCGCTTGAGGCTGGAGATCGGCTCGCAATAGAGCGCGTCCTTGCGCACGTCGAAATAGAACGCCGACAGGTCCGTGTTGAGGAAGGCCGACAGGATCGACACCACGCGGGCGAAGTCGAACTCGGCGTAGGCGCGCCGCACCTCGCCGTCGAGTTCGGCCAGCCGATGCAGCATCAGCCGGTCGAGCGGCAGGATCATCGAGAACGCGAGCGTGCGGGTGCGGTCGTAATGGGCGAGCATGCCCAGCATCCAGCGCAGCGAATTGCGCAGCTTGCGGTAATTGTCGCTCACCATTTTGAGGATGTCGGGGCCGATTTTCTGATCGTCGGTGTAATCCGTGCTCGCCACCCACAGGCGCAGAATGTCGGCGCCGCTGACCTTGATGATGTCTTGCGGAAAAGTCTGGTTGTTGAGCGACTTCGATTGCTTGCGGCCTTTCTCGTCGAGCGTGAAGCCGTGCGTCAGCACGATGTCGTAGGGCGCCCGGCCGCGCGTGCCGCAACTCTCCAGCAGCGAAGCCTGGAACCAGCCGCGATGCTGGTCGGAGCCTTCGAGATACATCACCTCGTCGTCGCCGCCGTCGACCTTACGGTGGATGCCGGCGAGGCCGGGGAAATGCTTGGGGTCGTCGAGCACGAAGGCGTGGGTCGAGCCGGAGTCGAACCAGACATCCAATACGTCGTCGACCTTCTCATAGTCGGCGGGGTCGAAGTCGGGGGCTAAGAACCGCGCCGCCGCGCCCTCGGCGTACCACGCGTCGGCGCCCTCTTGCTCGAACGCCTCGGCGATGCGGGCGTTGACGGTTTGGTTGATGAGCGGCTCGTGCTCGCCCTTTTTCACGAACACCGCGATGGGGACGCCCCAGGCGCGTTGGCGGCTCATCACCCAATCGGGCTTCGAATTGACCATGCCGCGAATCCGGTTCTCGCCGGTCGCCGGCACCCAGCGGGTTTCGCCAATTGCTTTCAGCGCCGTTGCGCGCAGCGAAAGGCCGCCCGCCATCGGCCAATCCATGCCGATGAACCATTGCGGCGTGTTGCGGAAGATGACGGGTTTCTTCGAGCGCCAGCTATGTGGGTATGGGTGCTTCAGTTTGCCGCGCGCGAGCAGGTTGCCCGCTTCAATCAAAGCGCGGATGACTGCCTCGTTGGCGTCGCCCTTCTCACCCTTCTCGGTGAGGACGCGTTTGCCCTGAAAGCCCGGCGCGTCGTCGGTGAAGACGCCGTTTTCATCGACGCTGTAGGGGATGGAGGTCTCAATATTTCGCAATCGAAGAAACTGCGAGTGCCTCCACCATGTGTCAAAGTCCTCGCGGCCGTGACCTGGGGCTGTATGAACAAAGCCCGTTCCTACGTCCTCTGTGACGTGGTCACCCGGCAAGAGCGGTATTTCGAAGCTGTAGGCCCCAGTTTGACTTGCGAGCGGATGTCGGCAGACGACACTCCCCAAAGCCAGAGCGGTTACATCACACAAAAATTTGTATTGGGTGACTTTCGCATCTTTCATCACCAGATCCGCCAGCCGTTGGGCGAGGACTAGACGATCTCCGCGCTTGGCCCAATTTCCCTCCGGGCTCTCCGCGATTTCATAAACGCCATATTCAATTTGATCGGAATATGAAATCGCGCGATTTGCCGGTAAAGTCCAAGGTGTTGTTGTCCAAATTACAACCGAAGATCCTACCAGTTTTGGAATCCATTCTTGATCTAACTCCGAAATGGAGGTGCTAGTGAAGCTGAATGTGTGTGAGTCGATGATTATGCTCGAGTCAAATTTTACTATTGGAAATTTAACCCAAACCGTATCGCTCGTATAATCCTCGTACTCGACCTCGGCCTCCGCCAACGCCGTCTTCTCGACCACGCTCCACATCACCGGCTTCGAGCCGCGATAGAGCAGCCCATTGTCCGCATATTTGTGAATCTCGCGCGCGATCTGCGCTTCCGCCGCAAAGCTCATCGTCGAATACGGATGATCCCAATCCCCAAACCCGCCGAGCCGCTTGAACTCCTCGCGCTGCACCTTCAACCAATGCTCGGCGTAGGCGCGGCATTCCTGACGGAACGCGATCATCGCTTGCGCGTCGCGAAAGTCCGGCTTGGGCTTGCCTTTGGAGCGGTAATTCTCCTCCTCGACCTTCCATTCGATCGGCAGGCCGTGGCAGTCCCAGCCCGGCACGTAGTTGGAGTCTTTGCCGAGCATCTGCTGCGAGCGGACGACGAGGTCCTTCAGCGTCTTGTTGAGCGCGGTGCCGATATGGATATGGCCGTTGGCGTAGGGGGGGCCGTCGTGCAGCACGAATTTCGGCCGACCCTGCGCCTGTTTGCGCAGCGCGCCGTAGATGTCGGCGGCGGCCCATTTCGCCAGAATCTCCGGCTCCTTTTGCGGCAGGCCGCCGCGCATCGGAAAATCGGTCTTGGGCAGATACAGGGTTTGCGAATAATCGTCCGCGTCGGTCATGATCGTCTGGGGCGCTTTCCGGAGGTTGCCGCGCCTTAGAGGATTCCGTGGCAAACTGCAAAAGGCTGAACCATGAGCAAACCGATTGCGGCCGCGCCCGGCGCCTGGCTCCATCCGGGCTTTCTCGACCCCGCCGGCCAAGCCGTCACGCTCGCCGCCCTGCGTGCGGGAATCGCGCAAAGCCCGCTGTTCGCGCCGACCATGCCGCGCACGGGCAAACCGTTCTCGGTGCGGATGACGAATTTCGGCCCGCTCGGCTGGGTGTCCGACCGCAACGGCTACCGCTACCAGCCGATGCACCCCGTCACCGGCGATCCCTGGCCGCCCATCCCCGCTGAAATCGCGCAAGTCTGGCGCGAATTGCTGCCCGACGCGCCGCCGCCCGAGGCCTGTCTCGTCAATTACTACGAACAAACCGCGAAAATGGGCCTGCATCAGGACCGCGACGAGCGCGCTTTCGACGTGCCGGTGCTGTCGATCTCGCTCGGCGACGAGGCGCGATTCCGCATCGGCGGCGCGACGCGCGACGCGCCGACGCGCGCGTTTCCGCTGCGCTCAGGCGATGTGTTTACCTTCGGCGGCGAATCGCGGCTCGCCTTCCACGGAATCGACCGCATTCTGCCCGGCACGTCGAGCCTGCTGCCCGAGGGCGGCCGGTTCAACCTGACGCTGCGGAGAGTCACCCCGGCGTAGCGGTCTTCGCCGCCCCCTTGGAGACGCCGACAAGCGCGGGGCGCAGCACGCGGTCGGCGATCTTCCAGCCGCTCTGGATCACCTGCGCCACCGCGCCGGCGGGGATTTCGGCGTCGGGCGCCTCGAACATCGCCTGATGGAAATTCGGGTCGAACTTCTCGCCCAGGGGGTCGAGCCGTTTGACGCCGTGGCGCGCGAGCACGCTGCCGAGATCCCTGGCGGTGAGATCGACACCCTCGATCAAGGCCTTGAACGCTTCGTTGGCGCCCGCGCGTTGATCGGCGGGGATGTGGTCGAGCGCGCGTTCGAGATTATCGACCACCGACAGCAGGTCGCGGGCGAAATTGGTGACGCCATAAGCGCGCGCGTCCGCCGACTCGCGCTCGGAACGGCGCCGCATATTCTCCGTTTCCGCAAGCGAACGCAGAACGCGGTCTTTAAGCTCGTTGTTTTCGGCAACCAGCTTCTCGATCACGCTATGCGGATCGGGCGCGGCTTCCATATCTTCCGGCCCCGTCGCTTCGGGGTTTACTGGTTGCTTATCGTTCATGGCAATCCTGGCCCTCTTATCTCGCGGCGATATCGAGGCTACCGCGGCAAAAATCAAGCCGGAGTCATTCCGCCTGCAAAATCGCCAGCAATTGCCGCTTCAGCGTCGCCTGACGCGCCGGCGCGGTGATCTTCGCGCCGGTCAGATCGGTGACGTAGAACGCATCGGCCGCCTTTTCGCCATAGGTGACGATATGGGCCGAACCGATGTTGAGGTTGAGCCGCGACAGCAGCGTCGTCACGTCATAGAGCAGGCCGAGCCGGTCGAGCGCGACGATCTGGAGCACCGTGTAGAGGCCCGACAGCGTGTTGTCGATCTCCACTTCCGGCTCGACGGCGAAGATCTTCTTGCGCGATTCGCGCTGGCGGCGATCCTGGACGATGTCGCGCAGGCGCACCTCGCCGCGCAGGGATTTCTCCACCACGCCGGCGATGCGCCGACCGCGGCGGATTTCGTCGGCGTCCTCGGGAAATTCGCGCGAGATGAAGATCGAATCGAGGGCGAAGCCGTCGGTGGTGGTGAAAATATGCGCCTCGACGATATTGGCGGCCGCCGAGGCGCAGGCGCCGGCGATCACCGACAACAGCCGGGGATGATCGGGCGCGATCACCGTCAGTTCCGTCACGCCGCGCGTCGCCTCGGTCGAAACCTCCGTCGTCAGCGAGCGCACCTGCTTTGCCATCGCCGCGAACAGGCCGGCGTGGTCGATCTGGCGCGCCAGATCGACCTTGAGCCAATAGGCGGGGTAATGGCGCGAGGCGTAGGCCTCGAATTCCGAATCGGACCACGCCGGCAGCGCCTTGCGCAGCGCGTCGCGCGCGGCCGCGACCCGCGCCTTGCGGTCGATGGCGGAATGGCCGCCGCCAAGCCTGACTTCGGTCTCCCAGAACAGATTGCGCAGCAACTGCCCCTTCCAGGCGTTCCACACGCCGGGGCCGACGGCGCGAATGTCGACCACGGTCAGCGCCAGCAGAAGCCGCAGCCGGTCGATGGTCTGCACCACGGCGCCGAACGTCTCGGCCGTGCGCGGATCGGAGAGATCGCGCCGCTGCGCGGTGTCGGACATGGTGAGATGCTGCTCGATCAACCAGGCGACGCGTTCCGCATCGGCGGGGTTCAGGCCGAAGCGCGGGCAGAGTTTTCGCGCGACTTCCGCGCCGGCGAGGGAATGATCCTGCCCACGCCCCTTGGCGATGTCATGCAGAAAGGCGGCGACATAGAGCGCGGTCCGGTGCACGATATGCGGCAGGATCTCCGTCAGCAACGGATGATCCTCCTTCAGCCGCCCGGTCTCGATCTGGTTGAGCACGCCGACGGTGCGCAGCAGATGCTCGTCGACGGTGTAGTGATGATACATCGAATATTGCATCATGCCGACGACGCGGCCGAATTCCGGGATGAAGCGGCCGAGCACGCCGGCCTCGTTCATGCGCCGCAGCGCCACTTCGGGCGAGCGGCGCGAGGTCAGGATTTCGAGAAACAGTTGGTTGGCGGTGGGGTCGGCGCGCACGGCTGACGTGATGCGCTTGAGCGATTTCGTCACCAGCCGCGTCGTTTCGGGATGCACGTTGAGGCCGGAACGGTCGGCGACCCAAAACAACCGGATCAGATTGACCGGGTCCTTGTCGAACACATCGTCCGAGACGACGTTGATGCGTTCGACCTCGACGCGAAAATCCGGCGCCTCCGCGACCGCCTTCGGCCGGCGACGCAGCTTTTGCAGAAAGCGGTCGAAGGTCTGGGTGCGTTTGGTCTGGCGCATTTCCAGCGCCACGCAGACGATTGCGGTGAGATCGCCGACGTCCTTGGCGACAAGAAAATAGTGCTTCATGAACCGCTCGACGTCGGTCTGGCCCGCGCGCGAGGCGTAGCCCAGTTCCTTGGCGATCGGCGGCTGCATGTCGAAGCTCAGCCGCTCCTCCGGCCGCCCGGTCAGGAAATGCAGGTGGCAGCGCACCGCCCAGAGGAATTCCTCGCAGCGCTGGAACAGGTGGAACTCTTGCGCCGTGAACAGCCCGGCGCCGACGAGTTCGGCCGGGTCGGCGACGCGATAGACATATTTAGCTATCCAGAACAGGGTGTTGAGATCGCGCAGGCCCCCCTTGCCCTCCTTCACGTTGGGCTCCACGACATAGCGCGATTCGCCCTGGCGCTGGATGCGCTTGTCGCGTTCGGCGAGTTTGGCGGCGACGAATTCGCCCGCCGTCTTGGCGACGATGCGCGTCTCGAACTTTCGGCGCAGCATCTCAAACAGCTTTTCATCGCCGCTGAGCCGTCGCGACTCCAGCAGCGAGGTGCGGATCGTCATGTCGGCGCGGGCCTGGACGATGCAATCCTCGACCGAGCGGGTCGCGTGGCCAACCTTCTGCTTCAAGTCCCACAGCACATAGAGCATCGTCTCGACGACGATTTTGACGCTGCTGTCGGCGGGATCGGCGGCCAGGAACAGGAGATCGATGTCGGATTCCGGCGCCAGCGTGCCGCGCCCATAGCCGCCGACCGCGACGATGCAATGGGCGGGAAGCTTCACGCCCTCGGCGACGAGTTTCGCCATCACGCTCTGGTGCAGCGTGAAAACGATCATGTCCTCGACCCGGCTCAGAAATTCGGCGCAGGCCATGCCGCGCCCCCCCGCCTCCAGCCGCGCGCGCGCCTCGGCGCGGCGCTCGGCGAGGAATTCGGCGAGCTTGCGCGCCGCATGCCTGCGAAAGGCGATGTTGTCGGCGCCAGCGTCGCCCAGGCCAACAGCCAGCGCCTCGCCCTGCGCGGCCAAATCGTCAGGCGGCGGCGCCTTGGGCGCGTCGGCGCGGGCGACCACGGCGCTCATCGCGCGGCGGCTGCGCGGGCTTCGATCGCATCCCAGATCGCCGCCGCGAGGTCGGGGCCGCCGAGCCGCTTGATCGCGCGCAAACCGGTCGGCGAGGTGACGTTGATCTCGGTGATGCGGTCGCCGATCACGTCGATGCCGACGAACACCAACCCGCGCCGCTTCAACTCGGGGCCGATGCGCTCGCAGATCTCCAGCTCGCGCTTGGTCAGCGGCGACAATTCGGCCCGCCCGCCGCGCACCATGTTGGAGCGGATGTCGCCGCTCTGCGGCACGCGATTGACTGCGCCCTTGGCGACGCCGTCAACCAGAATAATGCGCTTGTCGCCCTGCGCCACCTGCGGCATGAATTCCTGCACCACCCAGGGCTCGCGGAAGGTGGTGGAGAACAGGTCGAACAGCGAGCCGAAGTTGAAATCCGCCTGGCCCAGCTTGAACACCGCCGCGCCGCCGTGGCCGTAAAGCGGCTTCATCACCACCGCCTCGTGCTGGGCGCGGAACGCCTCGATCTCGGCCCGGTCGCGCGTAATCAGGGTCGGGGGCATCAGTTCGGGAAATTCCATCACCAGCAGCTTTTCCGGCGCGTTGCGCACGGCGCCGGGGTCGTTGACGACGAGCGTGTCAGGCG
Organism: Hyphomicrobiales bacterium; assembly: GCA_025358745.1. GTDB lineage: Bacteria > Pseudomonadota > Alphaproteobacteria > Rhizobiales > Beijerinckiaceae > Roseiarcus. The sequence continues at coordinate 10,818 of JANYIH010000176.1, forward strand.
CCAGCCGGTCGAGGAAATGCGTCGAGGTGACGTAGGCCAGATCGAACGGCGGGTCCTGACGCAATAGCACCACGTCGAACGCGCGCAGGTTGCGCCGCTCGGCCGTCCCGAGCTTGGCGTGATCGCCGGCGACGTCCTGCACCTGCAACGGCTGCACGGCGGCGAACACGTCGCGGCCGAGCTGCGAAAGCCGGTCGGGCGTGTAATAGGAGAGCGCGTGGCCGCGTGCTTGCGCCTCAAGCAGCAGCGCGAAGGTGGAATCGCCTGCAATATTGATCCGCTCGATCGGATCCATCTGAACCGCGACTTTCAGGGCCATGCCGGTGTCATTCCTCGAATTCCAGCGCGAACGCGTTCTCGATATGGAGGGGAGCGCCGGTCTCGTCCAGCGCCAGCGCGTCGCCGCGCAGCGCAAATCCATCCGCGGCGAAGGGGTTTTGCGTCACCCAGGCGGCGGCGGCGCGGGCGATCCGGCGCTGCTTGGCCGGCGTGATGGACGCCAGCGCGGCCTCGACGCGCCCGCGCGCCTTCACCTCGACGAAGGCGATCGCATCGCCGGCTTGCGCGATAATGTCGATCTCGCCGCCGCGAATGGTGAATTTTCGCGCCAGAATCTTGTAGCCTTGCGCCTCCAGCCATGCGGCGGCGCGGTCCTCGCCGCGCTGGCCGAACGCGCGCGCGGCGATGCGATGGCCCTCGCGCAGCGTCGTCAAGGCGCCTTGCCCCGCGCCAGTTCGAGCGCGCGCGCATAGACGTCGCGACGCGGCAGGCCGTGACGCGCCGCGATCACCGCCGCCGCGTCCTTGGTGGTGTGGGTGGCGAGCAGCGCCTCCAGTTCGCCGCGCACGACATCCGCGCCGACCGCCGCACGTTCGGGCGGTGGGGCGACCACCACGACGATCTCGCCCTTGACCTCGCCGTCCCCGTAGTACGAGGCGAGTTCGTCGAGCGGGCCGGAGCGCACGGTCTCGTGCATTTTCGTCAATTCGCGGGCGACGCTGGCGGGACGCGCGCCCAGCTCGGCCGCCATGTCGGCGAGGCTGCTCCCGAGCCGCTGCGGCGCTTCGTAGAACACCAGCGTCGCCTCGATAGCGGCGAGCGCGTTGAGGCGGGTGCGCCGCGCCTCGGATCTGGCCGGCAGAAAGCCCTCGAACAGGAACCGATCCGTCGGGAGACCGGCCGCGACCAGCCCCGCCAGCAGCGCCGAGGCGCCGGGCGCGGGAAACACACTCGCCCCCATCGCCTTGGCTTCGACCACCAGTTTGTAGCCGGGATCGGAGATCAGCGGCGTGCCGGCGTCGGAGATCAGGGCCAGCGACTGCCCCTCGGCGAGCCGCGCCAGCAACGCCGGGCGGGCGCGCTCGCCATTGTGCTCGTGATAGGCGCCGACATGCGTCGTGATGCCGTAATGGTCAAGCAGCCGGCGCGAATGGCGCGTGTCCTCGGCCAGGATAAGGTCGACCCCGGCGAGAATTTCCAGCGCGCGCAGCGTGATGTCGCCGAGATGGCCGATCGGCGTGGCGACGACGTAAAGGCCGGGCGCGGGAGCGGCGACCGCATGAGGGACGCCGAGCGCGAGAAAGCTTGGCCTTCGGCTCATCAACGGCCTTTTCCCACGCCCCGCGCTGCGCCAACACGGCCACAGCGCCGCCACGGCTTTACCATCTTCCGCGCCCTTTGACAGTCGATACGTGCTAGGGCATCGCTAACTTAAGCGCTTCGCGCGCGACGGGCGACGAATCGAGCGGAGTGACACATGACGGCGCGGGTCGCGCTTGCACGGGCGATGTCGGCGAAGCTTTGGGCGGGACTTTCCCTCGCAGCGTTGCTGACCGGCTGCAATGCGCCGGGCTTGGGCAGTTTCACCGAAAACACGCCGGCCCCTGCGCCGAAGGTCGACGCTCCCGCGCAGGCGGCGCCGGGCGCGCCGGTCGGCCAGACCTACGGGACCGGCCAGGTGCGCGTCGGCATGATCCTGCCGCTGACGCAAAACGGCAATCCCAGCAGCATCGGCCAGGCGCTATCCGAGGCCGCGCAGATGGCGGTGCTCGACGGCGGCGCCGGCGACATCACGCTGATGATGCTCGACGATCGCTCCAGTCCCGAAGCGGCGGGCACGGCCGCGCAGGCGCAAGTCAAAGCCGGGGCCGAGATCATTCTGGGGCCGTTGTTCGCCGCCGACGTGCGGCAGGCCAGCGGCGTCGCCAAGCCGGCCGGCGTGCCGATGATCGCCTTTTCGACCGATTCGACGACCGCCTCCGACGGCGTCTATCTCTTGTCGTTCCTGATCGAATCCTACGTCGACCGCATCGTCGATTTCGCGCTTTCCAAGGGCAAGAGCAATTTCGCGATTCTGGCGCCGCAGAACGAATACGCCAATGTCGCCGTCGCCGAATTCAAGACCGAGGCGGCCCGCGTCGGCGCCAATGTGGTCGCTGTCGCCCGCTACGCCCCGGGTCAGGCCGGCGCCGCGGCGGCGCAATTGGCGAAGGACGCGCCCAACGCCGACGCGCTGTTCCTGCCCGAGCAGGCCGACGCGCTGGGGGGCGTCGCCTCCTCGCTCGCCAGCGCCGGCCTGAAGGCGCAATTGCTGGGCACGGGCGTCTGGAACGATCCGCGCGTCGCCGCGATCCCCGCCTTGCAGGGCGCGTGGTACGCGGCGCCGGAAAACGCGGGCTTCGCCGCATTCGCCAAACGCTATCGCGCCAAATTCAACGCCGACCCGCCCCGACTGGCGACGCTGTCCTACGACGCGGTGTCGCTGGTGGCCGCGCTGGCGCATTCGCAGAACGGCCAGCGCTTCAAACCCTCCGTGCTCGCCAACGCCTCCGGCTTCAACGGCGCGGACGGCGTGTTCCGCTTCCGCGCCAATGGCTTCAACGAACGCGGCCTTGCGGTAATGCAGATCGGAAGCGGCGGCGTGGAGGTGATCAGCCCGGCGCCGAAGAGTTTCGCCGGGGGCTGAGGTTATAGGGGAACGGCGTCGACTCCAATTCCACATCGGATTTTGAAATCGGAGAGGATTTCAAGCTATATTGGGCTTGGGATCGGGCGTTTCCCCGCCCCCCGTCAACGGAAGCCGCCATGGACGCGCTGACCGACAATGTTCTGGCCGACATGCCCGGGCCGCAATTCCTCGCCTTCTACGCTCTGCTCGCGGTCGGCGCCATCGCCGCGCTGATATCAGCGGCCGCCTCGTCGCACAGCCGCCCGTTGCCCGCCCTGCCCCAGCGACCGGACCCCTACCCCATCGCATTTCTGCGCGACGGCTACAGCGGCGTGGCGTGGTTGGCGATCTACGCCCTTAAACGCGCCGGCTTCATCGCGTTCGCGGCGAACGGACGGCTCACGCGGCTCGATCGCGAGGGCCGTCCGAACCACCCTTGCGAAGCGCATGTGCTCGCGGCGATCGGGCCCGGCTGCACGGCGCGCGAGATCGTCGCCCGGGCGAGCGAACCGCGCGCGCTGCCCCGCGTGTTCGCCGCCCCGCTGGCGCAGCTTGAGGCGCAAGGACTGGTGCGCGATCCCGCCACCCGACGGCGCGCGGGCAGGCTCGCCGTGACGCTGGCGATTCCGCTGTCGCTGCTGGCGATCTACAAGATCGCCGCCGCCGAGGCGCATGGACATCACAACGTCGGCTATCTCGCGATGGAAGGGGCGCTTGCGCTGATCGCCCTGCTGATCGCGGGATTGCGGCTGAGCGCCCCGGGCGCGAACGGGCGCGGACGCGCCTATCTCGCAAGGGTCAAGCTCGCCTATGGCGCCGGCCGCCCCGAGCCGAGCGCTACCTCGGAGCCGGGGGTTGCTCCGGCGGCCATGGTGGCGCTCGCCGCCGCCGGCTTTGCGCTGCTGTCCGGCGGTCCCGAGGCGGCTTTCGCGCGGGCGGCCCGGTCGAGCGGCGCGGGAAGCGACGGCGGCGGCGGCTCGTCATGCTCCAGCGGCGGCGGCTGCGGGGGAGGCGGCGGCTGCGGCGGCTGCGGCGGATCGTGAACGAGGCGCCCCGGCTCGGCGTGGGTTTGAGCTATCGCCCGAGCTTTCGCGCCGAACTGTTCGCGGCGCGCGCCCGCGTCGATTTCCTCGAAATCATCGCCGACCATTACTTCGACGCGCCGCGCGAAAAGCTCGACGAACTCGACCTGCTGGCCGCGCATTTCCCGCTCGCGCCGCATGGGCTCGATCTTTCGCTCGGCTCGGCGGAAGGCCTCGATCCCGCCTATCTCGACAAATTCGCCGCGCTGGTGGACCGGCTCGATCCGCCGTGGTGGAGCGACCACATCGCCTTCACCCGCGCCGGCGGCGTCTCCATCGGCCATCTCGCCGCATTGCCGCGCACGCAGGAGGCGATCGACACGCTCGCGCGCAACGTCGAGCAGGCCCGGCGCGCGATTTCCGCCCCCCTCATCCTGGAAAACCCGACCGAAGCCTTCCCCGCGCCCGGCGCGGAAATGGACGAGCCGGAATTCGTCGCGCGCGCGCTCGGCGCCTGCGATTGCGGCTGGCTGTGCGACGTCACCAACATCCTCACCAACGCCGTCAACCAGGGCCACGACTGGCGCGCCGAACTTGATCGCTGGCCGTGGCCGCGCGCGGTGCAGGCGCATTTCGCCGGCGGCCGCATCGCGCGCGACGGCCGCTGGATCGACAGCCACGACCGCCCCGCCCCGCCCGAGGTTTTCGACCTGCTGGGCGAACTTTCCCGCCGCGGGGCTTTGCGCGGGATCATCCTCGAACGCGACGAGGACATGCCTGCGTTCGGCGATCTGTTGGCCGAACTCGACCGGGCGCGCGAGGCGATCGCGTGACCTTGGCTGAGACCCAGGCCGAACTGGCGCGGCTGTTTACGATGCGCGCGGCCAGGGGCCAACAGGCGCCGGACGGACTGACCTCCGAGATCGAGCGTTTCGCCAAGGGTTTGATCGCCAAGCGCCGGCTCGACGTCGCCAAATGGCTGCCGCTGACCGCCAAAGTCCTGGGGCCGGCTTTGGGCGCCCAACTTCGCGAAGCGCTGGCCGAGCCGCCGCCCGGCGCCCGCGCCGACGCGCTGGCGCTTGTCGCGCGGCTGCAAACCGCGCGCGAGCCGCCCTGGATCGGCGAACTGGCGGCATACGAGGGCGAATTCCTGCGCGCCTGGGCTCCGCAGGCGCGGCTGGCGCTGCGCTTCTATCGCTGGCCGGTCCCCCGCATCGCCGAAAGGCTGGCGGCGGGCGAGGCCGTCATCGATGACGCTCCGTCGCCGACGCTGGCTTTATGGGCGCGCCCTCCCGGCGGGTGGCTGCGGCATTGGTGGTGGGCCTACGGCGGCCAGGCGCGAAGCGTGTAAGATCGGCAACAAAGGAGCCGACGTGAGCCGTTCCAAATCGCCCCCGCCCGTCAAGCGCCGCGAGCCTCTGCCGCACGGCCGACCAAAACCCGCCAGCGAGGATCCGCAGGCGCCGGCGCGGATCGAGGCGATCCTGGCCTCGCCCGCCTACCGGATCGCCAGCGAGGATCTCGGCTTTCTCGCCGGCCGCTCCGCGCGCGGCCTCCGGCTGATGATGGACTATCAGAAGCCCGAGGATCTCATGCGCGCCGAAGGGATTGAAAACACCATCGTCGTGTTCGGCAGCGCGCGGATCGGCGAAGCCTCCACGGCGCGCCAGCGGATCGAGGCGGCGCGGGCGGCGCCTGCGGACGCGGGGAGCGCGCGCCAGCTGCGGATCGCCGAGCGCGGGCTCGACAACAGCCGCTATTACGAGATCGCGCGCGCCTTCGGCCGTCTCGTCGCCGAGCGCGCCGCTGGCGACGCCGAACCGGCGTTCGTGATGACGGGAGGGGGCCCCGGCATCATGGAGGCCGCCAATCGCGGCGCGTTCGAGGCCGGCGCCAAGACGGTCGGGCTCAACATCAGCCTGCCGCTTGAGCAATACCCCAACCCCTATGTCACGCCGGGCCTGTGCTTCGATTTCCGCTATTTTGCGATGCGCAAGCTGCATTTCCTCGAAAGGGCGGCGGCGCTGGTCGCCTTTCCCGGCGGCTTCGGCACGTTGGACGAATTGTTCGAGGTGCTGACGCTGGTGCAGACGCGCAAGATCGCGCCGATTCCCATCGTGCTGGTCGGCGAACGCCACTGGCGCCGCGTCGTGGATTTCGATTACCTTGCCGAGGAAGGCTTGATCGAAGCCGAGGACCTTGAGCTGTTTGGCTACGCCGAGACGGCGCAGGAGATCTGGGCTGCGATCCAGTCCTGACGTCAGGCGCGGAAAGCGGAGAAGGAACGATGAGGCTTTCGTTTCACGGCGCCGATCGCGGCGTCACCGGCTCCTGCCACCTCGTCGAGGTCGCGGGCCGCAAGATCCTGATCGACTGCGGCGCTTTTCAGGGCGGGCGCGCGCTGCAAGCGCAGAACGCCGATGACTTCGGCTTCGATCCCGCAGCGATCGACATCCTTCTCCTCACCCACGCCCATCTCGACCATTGCGGCCGCATCCCCCTGCTGGTCAAGCGCGGCTTCAAGGGCGAGATCGTGTCGAGCGCAGCGACCCGCGAACTCGCCCGAATCGTCCTGCTCGACGCCGCCCATCTCCAGGAGGAGGCGCATCGCCGCGACGTGCGCATCGCCCAGCGCCGGGGCGAGCCGGAGGCGGCGCCCGCGCCGCTCTACACGCTGATCGACACGCTCAACGCGTTCGACC
>JANYIH010000195.1 GCA_025358745.1 Hyphomicrobiales bacterium
AGGAAGCCGAGTTCATGGTCGTGTCCTACTGGGACTCGATCGACGCCATCAAAGGCTACGCCGGCGCGAACTATGAGAACGTGCATGACTTGCCGCGCGACGCCGAATTCCTGATCGAGAAGGAAATGCGAGTGCGCCACTTCGAACTCGACGTGAATTTCTGGCAAGCCTGACGCTCGCCCAAACGCGCGAAGACGGCTAGGCTGGCGCCGTTCGCAGATCGCGCGGGAGGGAGAGGAATGAGCGAAGCCCCGGGGTTCCGGCCGGTCGCGCGCGCGCTGATGGTGATGGGCGTCTCGGGCTGCGGCAAGACGAAGCTGGCCAAGGCGCTCAGCGACCGCCTCGGCTTCGAGATGGTCGAAGGCGACAGCCTGCACCCAAGCGAAAACGTCGAAAAGATGCGGGCCGGCGTCCCGCTCGACGATGCCGACCGCGCGCCGTGGCTCGACAAGATCGGCGAGTTGCTGCGCGCGCGCGGTGTCGAGGGACGGTCCGTGGTCGTGACCTGTTCGGCGCTGAAACGCGCCTATCGCGACCGGCTGCGCGCGGCGCGGCCCGATCTCGTGTTCGTCTTCCTCGACGGTTCGCGCGACCTGATCGCCGCGCGCGTCGGCGCGCGCCGCCACGAATATATGCCGGCCACCCTGCTCGACAGCCAGTTCGCGACCCTGGAGCGGCCGGCGAGCGACGAGAAAGCTGTCATCATCGAAGCGGCGCTCGACCCGCAAGCGCAGGTCCGGGCGGCGATGGAACTCTTGGCGACAAGGGCGTGGACATAGGCTTATGGATCTTCTCGTCAACATCGACGTCCCCGACATTGCAGCGGCGGTTGCGTTCTATCGCGACGCCTTCGGCCTGGCGCCGGGACGACGGCTGAGCCCGCAGGCGGTCGAACTGAACGGCTGGCCCGCACGGCTCTATCTGCTGGAGAACCCCGCCGGCTCGCTCGGCGCGGGAGCGGATCGCCGGCGATATGATCGGCACTGGACGCCAGTGCATCTCGACGTCGTCGTCGACGATATCGAGCGCGCGCTGGCGCGGGCCGTGGCCGCCGGCGCAACGGTCGAGACGGCGGTCCACGACGAACCGTTCGGACGGACCGCGAAGCTGGCCGACCCGTTCGGTCACGGGTTTTGTCTGATCGAACTGCGCGGACGCGGCTACGACGAACTGGCGGTCCCGGACGGCTAGCCGCTTTCCCGCAAAAAGCGCGCGAAAGCCGCCAACGTCGCCTCGGAAGCGTGATGCTCCATGCCCTCGGCGTCGGCCTCGGCCGCCTCGGCGGGCACGCCGATGGCGCGCAAGGTGTCGACGATCAGCCGATGCCGGGCGCGCACTTTCTCGGCCAGCGCGGCGCCGGCGTCGGTGAGGAATACGCCGCGATAGGGGCGCGATGTGACGAAACCCTCCCGTTTAAGCCGGGCGATGCATTTGAGCGCGGTGGGATGGGCGACGCCGAGCCGCTTGGCGACCTCGGTCGCGCGCGCTTCGCCATGGGCGGCGATGAGATCGGCGATCAGTTCGACGTAATCCTCGACCAGCGTCGCCGAACGGGCCGCGCGCGCCTGCTCGAAGCGGCGCGCCTGCGTCGGCTCGGTGGGCATTTCGAGCCTGGCGTCGTGCGAAGTTTCGCGCGCCCGCAACATCGTCTCTCCAAAGATCGCCTGAGCGCGCAAGCGCCTGTTCCGCCGTCGACCAAACCCATTAGTCGGGAACGCGGCGCGACGCAAAGGCGCGTGATTTCAAGCGGGTTGCGGCCGGATTTGCAGGCAACAAAGGCTTTGGCGTTTTGAACTTTCCCGAAGACATCGGGCGATGTTGCGTTGCGTGCTCGTGGGGCGCCCAGGGTTTTCGTTGCGGCGTGCAGGCGTCCCCGCTCAGAGCGGCGCTGCCCTTCTTCGTAATCATTTGAAGATAAAGACATTTTAGCGCCAGACCTTCAGTTCGGCGAAGTAGCGCTCGCGCGCGTTATCCGCTATAGGGGCGCTGACGATTCTCCCAGAGTTTCCCCTTGAGCGATCAACCCGAAAAGCCGTCGGACCCGTCCGATATCAAGCCCGTCTCGATCCTCGACGAGATGAAACGCTCCTATCTCGATTACGCCATGAGCGTGATCGTGAGCCGCGCGCTGCCCGACGTGCGCGACGGGCTGAAGCCGGTGCATCGGCGCATTCTGTTCTCGATGTACGAACAGAATTTCACGCCCGACCGGCCCTACAACAAATGCGCCCGCACCACCGGCGACACGACCGGCCGGTTCCATCCCCATGGCGACATCGCCGTCTATGAGGCGCTGGTGCGGATGGCGCAGGATTTCTCGCTGCGCGCGCCGTTGATCGACGGGCAGGGCAATTTCGGCTCCGTAGACGGCGATCCGCCGGCGGCCTCGCGCTACACCGAGGCGCGGCTGGAAAAGATCACCATGTCGATGCTCGACGATCTCGACAAGGACACCGTCGATTATCGCCCCAATTACGACGAGAAGGAGCTTGAGCCGACCGTCCTGCCGGCGCGTTTCCCCAATCTGCTCGTCAACGGGGCCGGCGGCATCGCCGTTGGCATGGCGACCAACATCCCGCCGCATAATCTGGGCGAGGCGATCGACGCGGTGCTGGCGCTGATGGAAAAGCCCGACATGTCGGTCGAGGAACTGATGGAGGTCATTCCCGGTCCCGATTTTCCCACCGGCGGCCTGATCCTCGGCCGCGCCGGCATTCGCGCCGCCTATTCCACCGGGCGCGGCTCGATCATCATGCGGTCGCGTGTGCAGACGGAGGCTTTGCGCAAGGACCGCGAGGCGCTGATCGTCACCGAGATTCCCTATCAGGTCAACAAATCGACCTTGATTGAACGCATCGCCGAACTCGTGCGCGAGAAGAAGGTCGAGGGCATTTCCGACCTGCGCGATGAGAGCGATCGCGACGGCATGCGGATCGTGATCGAACTCAGGCGCGACGCCGTCGCCGACGTGGTGCTGAACCAGCTCTGGCGCTTCACCGCGATGCAGTCGAGCTTCGGCTGCAACATGATCGCGCTGAACGGCGGTCGGCCGGAAATGATGAATCTGCGCGACATGCTGATGGCGTTCCTGGAGTTCCGCGAGAGCGTCGTCGCGCGGCGCACCAAATATCTGCTCAACAAGGCGCGCGACACCGCCCACATTCAGGTCGGCCTGGCTATCGCTGTCGCCAACATCGACGAAGTGATCCGCCTGATCCGCACCTCGCCCGATCAAGGCGCCGCGCGCGAGGCGCTGATGGCGCGCGATTGGCCCGCTCACGACATGTCGGCGCTGGTGATGCTGATCGCCGATCCGCGCCATGTCCTGCGCGAAGACGGGACAATCAAGCTGTCGGAGACGCAGGCGCGCGCGATCCTCGAACTGCGGCTCGCCCGGCTCACTGCGCTGGGTCGCGAGGAAATCGCGGAGGCGCTCACCAAGCTCGCCGTCGAGATCAAGGATTATCTCGAAATCCTGGGCTCGCGGGCCCGGATGCAGACGATCATCCGGGATGAGTTGACGGCCGTGCGGACGAGCTTCGCCAACAAGCGACGCACGGAGATCGTCGAATCCGAAGCCGACATGGACGACGAAGACCTGATCCAGCGCGAGGACATGGTCGTGCTGGTCAGCCACGCCGGCTACATCAAGCGCGTGCCGCTCTCGACCTATCGGGCGCAGCGGCGCGGCGGCAAGGGTCGCTCGGGCATGGCGACGCGCGAAGAGGATTTCGTCGCCCGGCTGTTTGTCGCCTCGACTCACGCGCCGGTGCTGTATTTTTCCTCGAAAGGGCAGGTCTACAAGGAGAAGGTGTGGCGGCTGCCGCTGGCCGCGCCCCAGGCGCGCGGCAAGGCGCTCGTCAACATGCTGCCGCTGGAGCTAGGCGAGCGCATCACCACCATCATGCCGTTGCCCGAGGACGAGGAGAGCTGGGCGACGCTCGACGTGATGTTCGCCACCACGCGCGGCACGGTGCGGCGCAACAAGCTGAGCGATTTCGCCTCCGTCAATCGCGCCGGCAAGATCGCGATGAAGCTCGAAGAGGGCGAGGGCATCGTCGATGTCGCGGTATGCCGCGAAAATCAGGATGTTCTGCTGACGACGGCGGCGGGGCAATGCATCCGCTTCGCCGTCGACGACGTGCGCGTGTTCAAGGGCCGCGATTCGATGGGCGTGCGCGGAGTGAGCCTGGACAAGGGCGATACGGTGATCTCGCTGGCGATTCTCGATCAGTTCGACGCCTCGGGCGACGAGCGCATCGCATACCTGAAATGGCGGCGCGCGGTGGCGGGCGAGCCGACCGAGGACGTCGAGGGCGAGACCCTGCCGGCGGAAGCCGCGATTTCGCAGGATCGGCTGGTCGCCATGTCGGCGGCGGAGCAGTTCGTGCTGACGATCTCGGAGAACGGCTTTGGCAAGCGCACCTCGTCGTTCGAGTACCGGGTGACGGGGCGCGGCGGCAAAGGCATCGTCGCGATGAATGTCAACGCCCGCAACGGCAAGCTGGTCGCCTCGTTCCCGGCCGAGGACGGCGACGAAGTGATGCTGGTCACCGACGGCGGGCAATTGATCCGCTGCCCCGTCGAAGGGATTCGCATCTCCGGGCGCTCGGCGCAGGGCGTGATCGTGTTCGACACCGCCGATCACGAACGCGTCGTGTCGGTCGAACGGATCTCGGAGCCGGAAGGCGAAGCGGAATAGGCGTGTCGCCCGCGGCGGAAGGCGGGCGATTCCGAGGCGAGCGCAGGGTCCGAATCCCGGCGACAAAGGCAAAAGCGCCCGATTCACGCAACGTCAAGGTTACTGCGGGCTCAAGACACAGCGCCTTTCAAGCCCTTTTCTTTACGAACGCCCGTTTACCGCGCCCAAATCGTGACATTCGTGCAACATGGCATGACGAAAGGGGGCGAGAGCAGGGCAGAGGTCACAATTTCGATTTCAGGGGCCGGGGGCTTTCGGTATGTTCCTGAGTGTGAACGGGAGCTTCCCGGTCGCGAGTCGGACGGAGACGCTGGGCATCGGGGGGGACCTCGAAAAGGCGGCAAGGTTCGAAGTCATCGGGAAGAAGGGTCGCTCTCCAAAAGGCCGAAAGCCTCAAGGGGGGTGGGAGCGAAAAGACCCAGGTCCCATCGGAATGTTTTTTTGGAGGTCCACACATGACGCTCATCAAGAGCCTACTTCTGGGATCGGCCGCCGGCATCGTTGCCGTCGCGTCCGCCCAGGCTGCCGATCTGCCGACCCGCAAGGGCCCGGTCGCTGCTGAATACGTCCGCGTTTGCTCGATCACCGTCGCGGGCGCGCCCGTCGTCGGCTTCGTGCTTCCCGGCTCCGACACCTGCTTCCGTCTGTCCGGCTACATCACCGGCCAGATCGAAGGCGGCAATCTCAAGACTGGCTATAACACGAGCGTCGCCCGCCCGTTCGGCGCTGGAGAGACTGGCGGCAACACCGGCTTCCAAAACATCACGGGCACTTTCAACCGTGACTCGTTCGGCTACACCACCCGCTTCAACGCGACCTTCGACGCTGTCTCCAACACGGCGTATGGTCCGTTGGTCGCTCATGGCGAATATCAGTTCAACCATGGCGAAGGCTTCGACAACACCGGTCGTGTCGGTTCGGACGGCGGTCTCAACCGCGCTTATGTCACCTGGGCCGGCCTGACCGCTGGTAAGATCGACTCGTTCTTCTCGTTCACGGGCGGCGGTCTTGCCTGGGCGAACTTCTTCTCGCCCAACCGCAAGGGTTACGATCAGCCCGACGTTCTCGCTTACACCGCTTCCTTCGGCGGCGGCTTCGCGGCGACGATCTCGTTGGAAAGCCCGGCGAGTCTGGAAGACATGACCGGTGGGAATTCCTTCCTGGGTTCCGCGGCGATGGGCGGCATGCGTATTCCCGACATCGTGGGCGCTTTGAGCGTGCACCAGGCTTGGGGCGCGGCACAGATCTCGGCGGTTGGACATAACGTCCGCGCGACTTCCTTGATGGGCGATGGTGCGACCCTCGACCGTTGGGGCTTCGCTGTCGACGCGGGCGTGTCGTTCAACATCCCGAGCATGGCGGGCACCACGGTCGGCTTCACTGGCGCATGGTCGCGTAACGCGATCGTGTACTCCGGTCTGCCGGACGGCATGTGGGGCGAGCAGGGCGCGGTCAACGGCAATGGTCAGGCCATGGCGTTGGGCGATGCGTTCGCCAACGGCAATGGCACCTGGGCGACCCCGACCGCTTGGTCGGTCAGCGGCTGGGCGCAGTTCCAGGTCAACCCGCAGGTCTCCCTGGGTGTTGAAGGTTCGTACGGCCAGATCCGTTGGACCGGCACCAACCCGGTTGCGCTTGGCGGCTCGTTGCTCTCCAACTCGAAGAGCTTCCTCGTCGGCGGCGTCGCTCACTATGATCCCGTCAAGAACCTCGACTTCGAATTCGAGCTTCTCTATCAGAACACCACGACCGATCGTCCGACGGGATACCTCCCGGGTGGCGTGGGCTGCGGCGTGGTCGGGGGCGTCACCTGCACCTGGCACGGCAAGGCGGACGGCTTCGCCGGCCGCTTCGAAGTCACTCGCTCGTTCTGATCGGCTGATCTGACCTTATAAGAAGGCCCGGAGCGAAAGCTCCGGGCCTTTTTCGTTTGCGGGGCTGCACGGGATCAGGATGCGGAACATTCCCTCGCCCCCTGGGGGGGCCGACGCCTCCGTTCCGGGGCGGAGAAAGCGCATAACGAAAACGCCCTCTCCGGTTCCCCGGAGAGGGCGTTTCTATTCACTCGCCCTTCGCCGCCGGAGCGGCGCTTGGCTCTTACTTGAGCGCGGACGAGACTTCCGAGAACTCGGCCGACAGCTTGGTGCCGAGGTTGGTCAGGATCGTGACCAGGGCGATCGCGATCAACGAGGCGATCAAAGCGTATTCGATGGCGGTGGCGCCGGACTCATTGGCGACGAAGTTCTTGAACTTGACCAGCATAGTATCGCTCCAAATTAGGTTACGTAAGGACTTGCCGTTTCGTCGAGCTTTCGCTCAGTCTCGCTCGACTTGGCGTCCCGACGTTCACAAGATGACGTAACGTCGAACGCAAAGCAAGCACAAGCGCAGATCAACGTCGACGTAACGGGCGATATGATTTACGATGTGTGATATAAAAGAGAAATTAACGCGCACTAATGATTTGGTAACTTGTATTGACAAAAGATGAAGAAATAAAAAAACTGGCCTTACTTGCGATAGGACGCAAGGAAGGCCAGTCGGGTGGGGATAGATGGAATCTAAGCCGAAATGTCGGGCGCGGTCACTTCATCGCGCTGCTGACTTCGGAGAAGTAGCCGCTGAGCTTGGTGCCGATATTGGTCAGGCCGGTGATCACGGACAAAGCGATCAAAGAGGCCATCAAGGCATATTCGACGGCCGTCGCCGCGTTGTCGTCACGGGAGAAGTCTTGCATGGATTTGGTCATTCCGGCATCCTCGCCCGTGTCGCGCGCCGCATTCAACGTTGGATTCGACGGGGGTAACCTTGACGGCCGCAGATTGAGAAAACCTTGTCGCGATTGTAGCATGTCCTGACGCGCAACCCTGATTTGCGGCGGAGCAGTAAAGCGGCCGTTAACAACCCTGCGAAAGCCTCAGGCGCCCGCCGCCTCGACCGCCGCGATCGCCGTCATGTTGACAATGCCGCGCGCCGTCACCGACGGGGTCAGCACATGCGCCGGTTTGGCCGGGCCGATCAGAATCGGGCCGACCGGCAAGGCGTTGGCGATTACGCGGGTCAGTTGCAGCGCGGTGCTGCCGGCGTCGAGATTGGGGAAGATCAGCACGTTGGCCTCGCCGTCGAGCCGGCAATCGCCGATCACGCGCGCGCGGGCGAGAGTCGACAGCGCCGTGTCGGCCTGCATTTCGCCGTCGACCTCCAGATCGGGGGCGCGTTCGCGCAGCAGCGCAAGCGCCGCGCGCATCTTGGCGGACGACGGGGTGTCGGCGGAGCCGAAATCGGAATGCGAAATCAGCGCGATTTTGGGCGTGACGCCGAATCGGCGCACGTGATGGGCGCAGGCGATTGTCATGTCGGCGATCTCCTGCGCGCTAGGATCGTAGCGCACATGGGTGTCGGCGAGAAAATAGGCGCCGGTGGCGGCGATCACCAGCGAGAGCGCGGCGAAATCCGTGTGCCCGGGCGCAAGGCCGACGATGTCTCGGATGTGATTCAGCCGCGATTCGAACCGGCCTTCCAGCCCGCACAACAGCGCGTCGACATCGCCTCGATGCAGCGCCAGCGCCGCGATCACCGAAGGGGAGGTGCGCACCACGGTCCTGGCGACGTCTGGCGTCACGCCCTTGCGTCCCGCCACTTTGAGGTAGTCGGCGACGTAGTCGCGGTAGCGCGGGTCGCTGCGAGGATCGATCACCTCGAAATCGCGGCCGACTTTCAGCGCCAGGCCGTAGCGGCGGATGCGCTCCTCGATGATCTCGGGCCGTCCGATCAGCACCGGCACGGCGATGCGTTCCTCCAGCACGACCTGGGTCGCGCGCAGCACGCGTTCGTCCTCGCCCTCGGAATAGATCACGCGCTTCATCGCCTCGCGCGCCTTGGCGAATAAGGGCTTCATCATGAAGCCGGAGCGGAACACGAAGCGGGCGAGCTTGTCGGCATAAGCCTCGAAATCGGCGATGCCGCGCCTGGCGACGCCCGTCTCCATCGCCGCGCGCGCGACGGCGGGCGCGATTCGCAGCATCAGGCGCGGGTCGAACGGGCTCGGGATCAGCGAAGAGCGGCCAAACAGCGCCGCCTCTCCCCCGTAGGCGCGCGCGACGACGTCGGAAGGCGTCTCGCGGGCCAGCGCGGCGATGGCGGTCACGGCCGCCTTTTTCATCGCCTCGTTGATCGCGGTGGCGCCGACATCGAGCGCGCCCCGGAAAATATAGGGAAAGCACAGGACGTTATTGACCTGATTGGGATAATCGGAGCGGCCGGTGCAGATCATCGCGTCGGGGCGGGCCGCGATGGCGAGTTCGGGCATGATCTCGGGGGTGGGATTGGCGAGCGCGAGAATCAGCGGGTCGCGCGCCATTTTGGCGAGCAGTTCCGGTTTCAGCACGCCGCCGGCGGACAGGCCGAGGAAAATATCGGCGCCCTCGATCACGTCGGCGAGCGTGCGCGCCGGCGTGTCCTGCGCGTAGACCGCCTTCCAGCGGTCCATCAGCTTTTCGCGGCCCCGGAAGACGACTCCCTCGATGTCGCAGACGAAAATGTTCTCGCGCCGCGCGCCCAGCGACACGAGCAGGTTGAGCGAGGCGAGCGCCGCCGCGCCCGCGCCGGAACAGACGATTCTGACCTCGCCGATCTTCTTGCCCGCGATCTCCAGCGCATTGGTCACGGCGGCGGAGACGATGATCGCCGTGCCGTGCTGATCGTCGTGGAATACGGGGATGCCCATGCGGGCCTTCGCCTTTTCCTCGATCTCGAAACATTCCGGCCCCTTGATGTCCTCAAGGTTGATGCCGCCGAAAGTCGGCTCCAGCGCGACGATGATGTCGACCAACCGGTCGACGTCGGTCTCGGCGACCTCGATGTCGAACACGTCGATGCCGGCGAATTTCTTGAACAGCACCGCCTTCCCCTCCATCACCGGCTTGGCCGCCAGCGGGCCGATGCTTCCCAGCCCCAGGACGGCGGTGCCGTTGGTCAGCACGGCGACGAGATTCTGCCGCGCGGTGTAGAGCGCAGCGTCTTCGGGGTTGGCGGCGATCGCCTCGCAGGGGAAGGCGACGCCGGGGGAATAGGCCAGCGCCAGATCGCGCTGATTGGCGAGCGGCTTGGTGGCGGCGATCTCCAGCTTGCCGGGCCGCGGCTCGCGGTGAAAATGCAGGGCGTCGGCTTTGAGGTCGGCGACGGAGTCCCGAGGCATTCGACATCCCTTTGCAAGCAGCTTTGCGACTCATGCCCCCGCGGCGTGGTTTGAGCAAGGCGGCGCGGGCCTCTGCGCGATGTGAGAGGGCGCTATCGTCCCTGTTTGGCGATGAAGCGGGCGAAGCGCTCGGAATCGGGGGCGCCGAACAATTCGGCCGGCGCCCCTTCCGCCTCCACCAGCCCTTCGTGCAGGAACACGACGCGGCTCGACACTTCGCGCGCGAAACTCATTTCGTGAGTGACGACGAGCATGGTGCGCCCCTCTTCGGCGAGCTTGCGCATCACGCGCAACACTTCGCCGACGAGTTCGGGGTCGAGCGCCGAGGTCGGTTCATCAAACAACATCACTTTCGGACGCATCGCCAGCGCGCGGGCGATCGCGGCGCGCTGCTGCTGGCCGCCGGAGAGGTGGGCGGGATAATAATCCGCCTTGTCGCCGATGCCGACCTTGTCGAGCAGCGCGCGCGCTTCCGCCACGGCCTCGGCGCGCGGGCGCTTCTGCACATGGATCGGCGCCTCGATCAGATTTTCGAGGATTGTCATGTGTGACCAGAGATTGAAGCTCTGAAACACCATGCCGAGCTCGGAGCGGATGCGGTCGAGTTGACGCCGGTCGGCGGCTTCGCGCCGGCCGTCGCGGCGGGTGCGCATGACCAGCGTTTCGCCGGCGACGGAAACGCGGCCCTCGTCGGGCGTCTCCAGCAGGTTGATGCAGCGCAGGAACGTGCTCTTGCCCGAGCCCGAAGCGCCCAGAATCGAGATCACGTCGCCTTCTTGCGCCGTCAGCGAAATGCCTTTCAGCACCTCATGCGGACCGAAGCGCTTGCGCATGTTCTCGACGCTTAGCGCGGGGATGTCAGAGCACATCGGCGACCTTTGCGGCGACGGGGCGGCCGCGCAGATGCGGCGACAGAAAATATTCGAGCGCGGCCGCCGCGCGCGCGACGAGAAAGTTGAGCGCGAAATAGATCGCGCCGGCGACCAACAACGGCGTGTAGGTGACGAGCGTGTCGTTGCGGATTTTCAATGCGACGCTCATCACGTCCCAGAGCGTGACCAGCGAGACCAGAGCTGTCGCTTTGGTCATCGCGATCAACTCGGTGGTGTAGGCGGGCAGGGCCTGACGCAAGGCGATAGGAAAGATCACACGCCGGAACAACGTGAGGCTGGACATGCCGCAGGCGCGGGCCGCTTCAATCTGGCCGGAGGGAATGGCCGCCAGCGCCATGCGAAAAATTTCGCTCTGATAGGCGGCGGTGCAGAGCGCCAGCGCCAGCACGGCGCAG
>JANYIH010000214.1 GCA_025358745.1 Hyphomicrobiales bacterium
CCGCGATCATCTTCGGCGTCCAGAACTTGCGCACATGCGTCGCGACGCCCTCCGCGGCCTTTTGCGGCTCAAGCGCGACATGGGCGTCGCCGATCTGGTTGGCCATGCGGGCGAATTTTTCTAACTTGGCGTGGCTCACGCTGGGGCTCCGTGGGGATCGAATGACAACGCGCCGTCGCGCCGCGCGGTGACGATCAGCGCGAGACCGGCGGCCTGCGCCAATTGCAGCGCGAGCGAGGTCGGGGCCGAGACGCTGACGAGCGCGGCGGCGCCGAACGCGGCCGCCTTGGCGACCATTTCATAGGAGCAGCGGCTGGTGACGAGCAGGAAACCGTCGTCGGCCGCCGCGCCCTGGCGCAGCAGCGCGCCGATGCATTTGTCGAGCGCGTTGTGGCGGCCGACGTCTTCGCGCGCAAGCAGGATCTCGCCCCGCGCGTCGCACCAGGCGGCGCCGTGGACGGCGCGGGTCAGCGCGTTGAGCGGTTGATGCGCGTCGAGCGCCGCCACCGCCGCGCCAATCGCCGCCGGGGCGGGACTTCGCGGCTTGCGGTCATTGTGAGGCGGACGGGGCAGGTGGGCGAGGTCTTCGACGCCGCACAGGCCGCAGCCGGTGCGTCCCACCAACGCGCGACGCCGCGCGAGATGCGCGCGCAACCGATCGCCGCTCAGCGCGACATTTACGCGGGCGGACTCGGTTGTGAGTTCAACCTCGATGGCGCGGATTTCATCGAAACTTTCAACGATTCCCTCAGTCAGCGAGAAGCCGGCGGCGAAATCCTCGAGATCGGCGGGCGTGCCCATCATCACCGCGAAGGGCTGGCCGCCATAGGCGATCTCGATCGGCGTCTCTACCGCGATCGCGTGGGCCGAGGCGAGGGAGGGGGCGGAATTGTAGCGCACGGCGTAGGCGAGACGCTCGACGCAAGCCCCCGCGGGGGTGTGCGAGCCGACGACACCGCGACTCCTGCCCTTTGGGGGGAGGGAGCCGTGGCCGCGGCTCTCTTCCCCAACATGCGCGCGCATCACTCCGCCGCCAGACCCGCGATGCGCCGCAACGACACGCCTTCCTCGCGGTCGCGCTCCTGCCATTCGGAATAATGGTTGGTGCGGCGCACCTGCACCGCCGTCACCTTGTATTCCGGGCAATTGGTGGCCCAATCGGAATTGTCGGTCGTCACCACATTGGCGCCGCTGTTGGGGTGATGGAACGTCGTATAGACGACGCCTGGCTGCATCCGCTCCGAGACCTGCGCGCGCAGGCTCGTCTCGCCGACGCGGCTTTGCAGCGAAACGAGATCGCCGTCGACCACGCCGCGCTGCTCGGCGTCGAACGGGTGGATCTCCAGCACGTCCTCCTCGTGCCAGCGGCTGTTTTCGGTGCGCCGCGTCTGCGCGCCGACGTTGTATTGCGACAGGATGCGCCCGGTCGTCAGCAGCAGCGGGAACAGCGGCCCCGTGCGTTCCTCCGTCGCCACATATTCGGTCAGCATGAACTGGCCTTTCCCGCGCACGAACCGGTCGACGTGCATGATCGGCGTGCCCTCGGGCGCGGAATCGTTGCAGGGCCATTGCACCGAGCCGAGTTCGTCGAGCCTGGCGTAGCTGACGTTGCGGAATGTCGGCGTCGTAGCGGCGATTTCGTCCATGATCTCGGACGGATGTTTGTAGTGCATGGGAAGGCCGAGCGCGTTGGCGAAATCCTGCGTGACCTCCCAATCGGCTTTGCCGGCGAGCGGCTCGATCGCCTTGCGGACGCGGTTGATGCGGCGCTCGGCGTTGGTGAAGGTGCCGTCCTTCTCCAGGAACGAGGCGCCGGGGAAGAACACATGCGCGTAACGCGCGGTTTCGCACAGGAACAGGTCCTGCACGATGACGCATTCTATCGCCTTCAGGCCGGCGGTGATGTGCAGCGTGTCGGGGTCGGACTGGGCGATGTCCTCGCCCTGCACGTAGAGGCCCTTGAAGTCGCCGTCGACCGCCTCGTCCATCATGTTGGGGATGCGCAGGCCCGGCGCCTTGCTGAGGCTGATGTTCCAGAGTTTCTCGAAGATGTCGCGCGTGGCGTCGTCGGAGACATGGCGATAGCCGGAGAATTCGTGCGGGAATGAGCCCATGTCGCACGAGCCCTGCACGTTGTTCTGGCCGCGCAGGGGATTCACGCCGACGCCGTCGCGCCCGATATTGCCGGTCGCCATGGCGAGATTGGCGAGCGCCATCACCGTCGTCGAGCCCTGGCTGTGCTCGGTGACGCCGAGGCCATAGTAGATCGCGCCGTTGCCGCCCTTGGCGAACAATTGCGCCGCCGCGCGGATCGCCGCCGGCTCGACGCCCGTCATCGGCTGCACGGCCTCCGGCGAATGGTTGTCCTGCGCGATGAACCGCGCCCAGGCCTCGAAGTTGGCGGGATCGCAACGTTCGCGCACGAACGCCTCGTCGACCCAGCCGTTGGTGACGATGACATGGGCGAGCGCGTTGACCACGGCGACGTTCGTGCCGGGCTTCAGCGGCAGGTGATGGGACGCCTCGACATGCGGCGTTTTGACCAGATCGATTCTGCGCGGATCGACGACGATCAACTTCGCGCCCTCGCGCAGCCGCTTCTTCATGCGCGAGGCGAACACGGGATGCGCGTCGGTCGGGTTGGCGCCGATGACGAGGATGACGTCGGATTGGTCGACCGATTTGAAATCCTGCGTGCCGGCCGAAGTGCCGAAGGTCTGGCTGAGCCCGTAGCCCGTGGGCGAATGGCAGACGCGGGCGCAGGTGTCGATGTTGTTGTTGCCGAAGCCCGCGCGCACCAGCTTCTGCACCACGAAAACTTCCTCGTTGGTGCAACGGGAAGAGGAGATCGCGCCGATCGAATCGCGGCCCCATTTTGCCTGGATGCGCCGGAATTCGGAGGCCGCATGGTTGATCGCCTCTTCCCAGCTCACTTCGCGCCACGGGTCTTCGATCCGGGCGCGGATCATCGGCTTGGTGATGCGATCCTTGTGCGTGGCGTAGCCATAGGCGAAGCGGCCCTTGACGCAGGAATGGCCGTCATTGGCCTGTCCCTGCCGGTCGGGAACCATCCGCACCACCTTGTCGCCCTTGACCTCCGCCTTGAACGAGCAACCGACGCCGCAATAAGCGCAGGTGGTGGCGACTTCGCGCTCGGCCTTGCCGTGGGCGATGATGCTCTTCTCGTTGAGCGTCGCGGTCGGGCAAGCCTGCACGCAGGCGCCGCAGGACACGCATTCCGACGACATGAAATCGCCCAGGCCCGGCGAGACTTTCGAGGCGAAGCCGCGGCCCAGAATGGTCAGCGCGAACGTGCCCTGAACCTCCTCGCAGGCGCGCACGCAGCGCGAGCAGACGATGCATTTGGAGGCTTCGAAGGTGAAATAGGGGTTCGATTCGTCCTTCGGCGCGTGATTGTGATTAGCGCCGTCGTAGCCATAGCGCACGTCGCGCAGGCCGACCACGCCAGCCTGCGTCTGCAACTCGCAATCGCCGTTGGCCGAGCAGGTCAGGCAATCGAGCGGGTGATCGGAGATGTAAAGCTCCATCACGCCGCGCCGCAGCTTGGCGAGCCGGTCGGTCTGGGTGTGGACGACCATGCCGCTC
>JANYIH010000240.1 GCA_025358745.1 Hyphomicrobiales bacterium
GTTGACGGCGACCTTCGGCGGGATGCCGCGGAAGGCACCGCGGTGCATCTGTTCGGCGGTAGGGATGTCCACCCCAGCCAAAAATGCGAACGACGCATCTCAACCGCGCCATCGGCGTCAATTATCTCGACATCTATTTCCGCACTGGACTCTATCCCATGCCTCTCCCCTTCACGCCCGGCGCGGAAGGGTCGGGTGAGGTGACGGCGGTCGGTTCCGGAGCGGAAGGGTTCAAAGTCGGCGACCGGGTCGCTTATGTGACGACGCCGGGGTCGTATGCCGAAGCGCGCAACGTCGACGTCAAGCATCTCGTCAAGTTGCCCGACAATGTGAGCCACGAGCAGGCGGCCGCAATGATGCTCAAGGGCCTGACCGCGCAATACCTGTTGCGCCAGACCTATCGCGTGCAACCGGGCGACACGATCCTGGTCCATGCCGCGGCGGGCGGCGTGGGGCAGATCCTGTGCCGCTGGGGCAAGCACCTCGGCGCGACGGTGATCGGCACGGTCGGCTCGGCGGCGAAGGCCGAGATCGCCAGGGCTTGCGGCGCCGATCACGTCATCAATTATACGACCGAGGATTTCGCCGCCCGCGTGGCTGAGATCACCAAGGGCGGCAAATGCGCCGTGGTCTACGACGGCGTAGGCAAGACGACCTTTCCGGCTTCGCTCGACTGCCTGGCGCCGTTCGGGGTGTTTGCGAGCTACGGCTCGGCCTCCGGTCCGGTGGAGGCGTTCAACATCGGCCTGCTCGCCCAGAAAGGCTCGCTGTTCGCGACGAGGCCGACGCTGTTCAGCTTCATGGCCGATCGCTTGCGGCTGGAGACTATGGCGCGGGAATTGTTCGAGGTCGTCGGCTCCGGCGTGGTCAAGGTCGACATCTCGGAGCGGGCGCCGCTGGCGGAGGCGGCGCGCGTGCATCGCGACCTGGAAGGGCGCCGCACGACCGCCTCGATCGTATTGACCCCCTGAACGCGCCGCTTGGCGCGGGGCCGGCCGCCCTATATAGGGGCGACCGGCCCCGCGCGAGGCGCCGAGCCCGGAAGAGCCAAGCCTGATGAAGTCCACAGCCAACACCGCCGCCGCGACGCAAGAAGAAGGCTGGTGGGAAACCGTCAAGGTCATCGTCCAGGCGCTGTTGATCGCGCTGGTGGTGCGCACGGTGCTGTTCCAGCCGTTCAACATCCCCTCGGGCTCGCTGATCCCCTCGCTGCTGATCGGCGACTACCTGTTCGTGTCGAAATACAGCTACGGCTATTCGCATTATTCGCTGCCGAGCTTCCTCGACCTCGCGCCCAATTCCATGCCCGGCCGGCTGTTCTATTCGCCGCCCAAACGCGGCGACATCGTCGTGTTCCGTCCGCCCGGCGAACCGAACCAGGATTTCATCAAGCGCGTGATCGGCCTGCCCGGCGACAAGGTGCAGATGATCAAGGGCCGGCTTTATATCAACGGGATCGTCGTGCCGCGCGAGGCCGCGCCCGCCTATAAGATGGACGACGGCTTCCGCAAGCCGACCGAAGTGACGGCCTATTTCGAGACGCTGCCCGACAGCTCGGGGTCCCCCGGCGGCGTGCGGCACGAGATCATCCAGCTCGCCGGCGACGACGGCGGCGCCTCCAACACCGACGTGTTCACCGTGCCGCCGGATCATTTCTTCATGATGGGCGACAACCGCGACAATTCCGAGGATTCGCGTTTTCCCTCCGGCCCGGTCGGCTATGTCCCGGCCGAGAATCTGGTCGGCCGCGCCGAGATCATCTTCTTTTCCGTCGGCGACGGCGCGGCCGCCTGGGAGTTCTGGCGCTGGCCCTGGACGATCCGCTGGGAGCGGCTTTTGATGCGCGTCCACTAACGGCATGACGAAACGCGCGAAGCTGGAGCTTGCCGAGCTCGAAGCCCGGCTTGGCCATGTTTTCGCCGACGCTGCGCTCGCCGAACGCGCGCTGACGCATCTGTCGGCGCAATCTGACCGCATGCAGTCCTATCAACGGCTGGAGTTTCTCGGCGACCGGGTGCTGGGGCTGGCGGTGTCGGAAATGCTGTACGAGGCGTTCCCGGACGCCCCCGAGGGCGACCTCTCGGTGCGGTTGGCGCGGCTGGTGCGGCGCGAGGCCTGCGCCGAGGTCGCGGAAGGTTGGGACGTCGGCCCCTATGTCGTGATGGGCGCGGGCGAAGCGCGCGGCGGCGGGCGCAAGAAAGTCGCGATCCTGGGCGACGTCTGTGAGGCGCTGATCGGCGCCGTGTTTCTCGACGGCGGTTTTGCGGCGGCGCGGGCGCTGGTGCGCCGGTTCTGGGAGGCGCGGATGCGCGTCGACGCCGTGGCCGTGCAGGACGCCAAGACGGCTGTGCAGGAATGGGCGCAAGCGCGCGGCCTGGCGACGCCGCGCTATGGCGAAGTCGAGCGCAGCGGCCCGGCGCATCTGCCGCGCTTTGTGATGCAGGTCGAGCTTGAGGGTTTTGCGCCCGAGCGGGGCGAGGCCAGTTCCAAGCGGGCGGCGGAACAGGAAGCCGCGCGCGCGTTTCTCAATCGATGGGCGCCAACATGACCACCTGCGGTTTCGTCGCCCTGATCGGCGCTCCCAACGCCGGCAAATCGACGCTGATCAACAAACTGGTCGGCGCGAAAGTGTCGATCGTCTCGCGCAAGGCGCAGACGACGCGCGGAACGGTGCGCGGCGTCGTGGTCGAGGGCGAAACGCAGATCGTGTTCGTCGACACGCCCGGCCTGTTTCAGCCCAAGCGCCGGCTCGACCGCGCGATGTCCGAAGCCGCCTGGGGCGCGGCTTCGGACGCGGACGCGCTGGCGCTGATCGTCGATGCGCGGGCGGAGATCGCGGCGGGCAAAATCACCGACGAGGTGGCGCGCATTCTCGAAGGGCTCAAGCTGCGCAAGGGGCGCAAGGCGCTGATCCTCAACAAGATCGATCTGGTGGAGGCGCCCAAACTGCTGGCGCTGTCGGCGCGGCTCAACGAAGCCTTGGCCTTCGACGAGACGTTCATGATTTCGGCTGAAAGCGGGGCGGGAGTGGAGCGGTTAAAGCGCGATCTCGGCCGCATGATGCCGCCTGGGCCGTGGCTCTATCCCGCCGATCAGATAGCGGATGCGCCGATGCGCGCGCTCGCCGCCGAGATCACGCGCGAAAAGATATTCGAGCGGCTGCACGATGAGCTGCCCTATCAAATGACGGTCGAGACGGAATCCTGGAAGGATCTGCCCAACGGCTCAGCGCGGATCGAGCAGACGATCTATGTCACGCGCGAAGGCCACAAGAAGATCGTGATCGGGGAGGGCGGGCGCACGCTGAAATCGATCGGCTCGGCGGCGCGCAAGGAGATCGCCGAGGCCAACGATTCCAAGGTGCATCTGTTCCTGTTCGTCAAGGTGCGCGAGAATTGGCTCGACGATCCCGAACGCTATCACGCGATGGGGCTCACGTTCCCGAAGGGGTAACGCCAACGGCCGCGCTGGCAGCGGTCGGGCTTGTCCCTGACGTCCGCGCGGTGGAGCTTCGCGCAGTTCAACCGCGTTGGAAGCGGCGTTCCCTCGTTGCGCGCAGGTTTGCATGTGTCGACGTAGCGACGTGCGGACTGACCGCCTTGCGTCGGACCCGCAGCGGTGAGGTCGACCGCATCTGCGGCGACTGCGTGCGGTGTCGCCCCGCACGAAATGGATTGCGCTTTTGCGAGGGAGAGGGTGCAGGAAAGCTCGACCGAAACCGCGGGTTGCGCTATGCGCTCCTCCAGAGAGGTTTGCCGTGGACATCGGAGCGTGGCTTTGTACGCTGAGCCTGGGCGAATTTGAAGGCGTGTTCGTCGACAACGCCGTCGATTTCGACGTACTGCCCGAACTGCGCGAAACGGATCTGGAAAAGCTGGGTCTGCCGCTCGGTCATCGCAAACGCATCCTGAAGGCGATCGCGAGCCTGACTACGCCGCCGGCGCCGGTTCTCTCCGCGCGCGACCTGCCGCAGGCCGTGCGTGAGGAGGCCGAGCGTCGCCCCATCGCGGTCATGTTTTGCGATCTCGTCGACTCGACGCGCCTTGCCGCGACGCTCGACGCCGAGGACTGGCGGGAACTGGTCGAATCCTATTTCGACGAAGCCTCGCAAGCCGTCGTCGCTTACGGCGGCCATGTGTTGAAAAAGCTCGGCGACGGCCTGATGGCGCTGTTCGGCTTTCCGCGCGCCCAGGAGAACGACGCCGAGCGCGCCGCCCGCGCGGCGCTGGCGATCCTCGCCGCGATCGAGGGCCTGAATGCGCGCAATCAAGCCAGGGGATGGCCGGCGCTGCGCGCCCGCATCGGGCTCGACAGCGGCCCCGTCGTCGTCGACGCGACAGGCGAAGTCTTTGGCGACACGCCGAACGTCGCGGCGCGGGCTTTGGCGACAGCCGACCCTGACACCATCGTCATGACGGTGGCGATGCAACGTCAGGTCGCTGGCCTGTTCGTCGTCGAGGACAAGGGGCCGCACGAACTCAAGGGGGTCGCCGGTCGGCCGGCGCTGTATCGTCTCGTTCGCGCCAGCGGCGGCGGGCGCAGGGGCGGCGCGCGCAGCCTGACGCCCTTCGTCGGCCGCCAGGAGGATCTCGACCTGCTGCTGCGTCGCTGGGAGCGAGCGCGGCGTGGAGAAGGACAATTCGTCCAAATCGTCGGCGAGCCGGGGATCGGCAAGTCGCGGCTCGTTCAGGAATTGCACGCCAGGATCAGCGAAACGCCGCACACCTGGCTCGAATGGTCTTCGTCGCAATTATTGCAGAACACGCCGCTGCATCCCGTTTCCGAGTGGGGTCGCCTGCGGTTCGGCGGCGCCGAGGTCGCAGCCGAGAAGCGCCTGGCCTGGCTCGAACATGGGCTCGTGCAAGTCGGTCTCGATCCCCGCGAACACGCGCCCATTCTGGCGCCGCTGCTCGACATCCCGCTGCCTGAAGCGCGGGCCCCGAAATTGTCTCCCGAAGAATTGCGCCGGCGCCAGCACGCCGCCGTTGTCGCCTGGGCGCTGGCCGGCGCCCGGGCGCAGCCGATGGCGCTGGTGATCGAAGACTTGCACTGGGCCGACCCGACGACGCTTGACGTGCTGATGGCGCTGGCCGATCTCGGGGCGTCCGCGCGTCTCTTCATCGTCATGACGGGCCGTCCGGAGTTCCGCCCGCCGTGGCCGGCCCGCTCGCATCATGCGAGCCTGTCGCTGGTTCCGCTCGATCGGGCCGAGATCGTCAAGATGGTCGGCTCGATCGCGGAGCGGCACGCGCTGTCGCGGGAAGCGGTCGAGGGAGTCTCGGATCGGACCGGGGGCGTGCCGCTGTTTGTCGAAGAAGTGACGCGGCTCTTGTTGGAAGGCGGCCCCCAGACGATTCCGCCCACGCTACAGCAATCGCTCGCGGCGCGGCTCGACCGGTTGGGCGCCGCGCGCGAGGTCGCGCAGATCGGCGCCGTGCTTGGGCGCGAGTTCGACCATTCGCTCCTGAGCGCAGTCGCCGGGCTCCCCGAGTCGTCGCTCACGGATGCGCTGGAAAAACTGGTGGACGCGGATTTGTTGTTCCTCGAAGGCGCGGGGACCGAGGCGCGCTATCGGTTCAAACACGCGCTGATCCAGGATGCGGCTTACGAGAGCCTTCTCAGGGCGCGCCGCCAGGCGATGCATCGTCGCGCCGCCGAAGCATTGCTCGCGATGTCCGAGCCGAAACCCGAACTCGTGGCACATCATTTCACCCAAGCCGGCGAAGTCGAGCCGGCGATTGATTGGTGGGGCAGGGCGGGCGAGATCGCCCTGAGCGGTTCGGCGTTCCGGGAGGCGATCTCACATCTGGGCCGCGCGATTGAAATGGCGGATGCCGCCGGTGCGGCGATTTCCCCCCATAGCGCCGCTCGCCGCACGAAGCTGCAACGCGACTATGCGCACGCGGTCGGGTGGGGGAAGGGTTTCGTCGCCGATGAAACGGATGTCGCGTTCAGGCGCGTGCAACTTCTCTCCGATGCGGGCGAGACGCCGATCAATAGGCTGCGCGCGCATCACGGCCAATTCCTGACGTTCTTGACGCGCGGGGAACTTCGGCGCGCACAGTCAGTCGCCGAGCAATTTCTCGAAGTGGCGCTGTCGAGCGGGGCAAGCTTCGAGATTTTGCACGGACGGCGCCTGATCGGCTTCGCCTACACGCTGCAAGGCAAGTTCCTGGCCGGGCGGCAGGCGCTGGAGGAGGGCCTTGCCGCAGCGGCGGCCAACGAGGGGGACGAACCTGACCTGTCGCTGGGCATGGACCCGTTTTCCGCGGCGAAGGCCGTGCTCGCCATGGCCGACTTCGCCCTGGGCGAATTCGCACGGGGGGACCGGCTATTCGACGAGGCGCTGCAACGGGCCGAGCGGCTCGCCGTGGCGCCGAGCATCACCAATGTCGTCCTGCAGCGGCTGATTATTCAGACGGCTTTCGGCGGCGCCGAGGCGACCGAGCCGATGGCCGCCAAGCTGATCGCGATCGGCCGCCAGCGCAAGATGGACTACATCGTCTGCGTGGGCGACGTGCATCTGGCTTTGGCTCAGGGTCGCTCGCGAGATGCGGCCGTGCATTATGCCGCGCTCCAGGCGGCGCTGCGGAATTACGAGGCGCAAGGCAACGGCGTTAATCTGCCGTTCTATCTGAGCCTGTTGGCCGAGGCCGCGGCGCGCGCTAACGATGTCGCCGCCGCGCTCGACGGGCTCAACCGGGCGACCGCTTTCGCCGAGGCCACCGGCCACAGCTGGGCCGATTCGCTGGTGCTTTCGACGAAAGGCGCGATCCTTGCCGCGCATGGCGAAGGCGCGAAAGACGACGCGGAACGGGCGTTGCGGGGAGCGGTGGAAATCGCAAGCGGGCGCGGCGCGCGCGGCTTTCAACTGCTGGCGGCGAAGTCGCTCGCCGATTTCCTGATTTCGAGCGATCGCAACGCGGAGGCTCGCCAGCTCTTGTCCGAGGCGTTGAGCGGCTTTGCGCCGACGTCGGCAATGCCCACGGCCGCTGCGGCGCAAGCGATGCTGACGGCGTTGGCCTAGGGCGCGCTCTATCGCCTTACACCGGGGGAGGGCTTGAACTTCCCGCCTTCAGCCCCATCTGTCCTCCATCCCATTGGATGGAGATAGGCGCCGTGGCGGACAATGTCTACGAGCTGAGGTCGAAAGCCGCCGACAGCGAAAAAATCACGGTCAACCTTGGTTTCATCGACCTCGGCCGGATGGACCTGCTTGTCCGCGACGGGTTTTACGCGAATCGTGCGGACTTCATTCGCATGGCCATTCGCAATCGCCTGGAGCGTCACGAAGAGGTCGTGCGTGAATCGGTGGTCCGTCGGCGACTGACGCTCGGGCTTTCGCATTACACCCGCAAGGACCTGGAGGCCGCCTGCGACGCCGGCGCGCCGATTCACATTCAGGTGCTTGGCCTTGCGAGCATCGCCGGCGACGTGACGCCGGAACTCGCCCGCGCCGCGATCGCATCCGTCGAAGTCCTCGGCGCGTTTCAGGCCAGCCCCGCGGTCAAGGCGGCCCTCTCCGACCGCATGTCCTGAACACCGCCGACGTTGGCGCCCTGTTGTGTCCCGCTTTCCTCATCAAACCGAAAGCCAAAATCATGAGCGCGTTTTCAACAATCAACATGCGTGAAGTGACCCGACTCACAAGGGCCGGCAAGCTCGCAGAGGCTATGAGAGTGCTGCGCGGCAAAGACGGCGACGGCGCGCGACAAGGGACGGGCGCTTCGCGCACAAGATTGATCGGCAGCGCCGTTGCGTCGGCGCAAAACGCTTCGTCGAATTCCGCCGATGGAGAATCTTCGAGACCCATTATTGAAAAAAGCTCGCCCCCGTTCGCTCGGACGATGCCCCTATTTCAGGGGCGACCGCCAAAGGTCGGCTTTCCCAATGTCGCTTTGCGATCCCGTCGGTCACCCCCCGCGCCTTTGCCGAAGGGCGCGCAATTCGAGACTCGGGCCTTCTCCAACGAGGCGGGAAGCCGGACCTACAAGGTCTACGTTCCCAGCGGCTACAACGGTCAGCCGCTTCCCGTCGTCGTCATGCTGCACGGTTGCACGCAGGACCCCGATGATTTCGCCGCGGGCACGCGTATGAACGAAGTCGCGGAGGAACTGACGTTCCTGGTCGTCTACCCCTGTCAGCCGAAGTCCGCCAACATCCAGAAATGCTGGAACTGGTTCAACCTGGGCGACCAGCGACGCAATGGCGGCGAACCCGCGCTGATCGCCGGCATCGCCGATGAAGTCGTCGCGTCCTTCGCTGCGGATGCGTCGCGGGTCTATGTCGCGGGTCTCTCCGCCGGCGGGGCGGCGGCGGCTATCCTGGCGGCGACCCATCCGGATGTGTTCGCGGCCGTCGGCGTTCATTCGGGACTGGCGTGCGGCGCGGCTCGCGACATGCCGTCGGCTTTCGCCGCCATGAGCGGGGGAGGGGCCGTCGCGCCCCGGGGCGGCGGCTCGATCGTTCCAACCATCGTTTTCCACGGCGACGCTGATGGAACTGTCCACCCCGTCAACGGCGACCATGTCATCGCCCAGGGCAAGCCCAAGGCGGAACTGACCGAAATTGTGACGCGAGGCGAAACTCCCGCCGGCATGGGCTATACACGCACCGCGCATATCGGCGCAGGCGGCGAACATTTGCTCGAACATTGGGAACTCCACGGCGCGGGCCATGCCTGGTCCGGGGGAAGCCGGAACGGCTCGTTCACTGAACCCCGCGGCCCCGACGCGAGCCGCGAGATGATCCGGTTCTTCCTCGGTCATAAACGTCAGTAAGCTTCAACTTTGCTGGCGGAGACTTCGAGTCCGGACCGCGTCGCACCCTCCACGCCGCCAGCGCCAGTTCCGCGTTCAAACAACCACGGACGAATGGCCATCCTGCATCCGTTGGTTCAACCAAACGTTCGCTTGGGGAGCCGCAACACCGTCGCGGAAGGGTGCGCGAGCGAGAGGCCGATGGCGCCCGCTGGCGAAAAACCACGGGCGCAGTTCGAAGCCGCAGAGGCGGCCGGCTCAGGCGGTAGGCTCAGCCGAAGTCCCGTCAACCCGCCCCGTAAATTTGATCGCGCGCTCCAGATGGCGGCCCACGAAGGCGTTGACCGGCAAGCGCATCGGCCGGGAGCGCCCGTCGCGGTAGAAGCGCTTGAAATAGAGCGCGGTCTTGCCGGCGAAACGGCGCCGCATCTCCTCCACCAATGCGTTCAGCGCCGGCTGCGAATCGGCGGCGAATCCGTTGATGATGACACTGTCTCCGTCGCGACATTCCTCGTCGCTCAGGCCTTTCAGACCCGCCATCCATTCGCGCGCGAGCGTCTCGCGCGTCAGCGCCCAACCAAGAAAGCCGTGGACCTTGCCGCTCGAATCCACTGCGAAAAGCTGATGGCCCCGGCCGACCTGATGGGCGAGCGTGCGCCCCCACTCGCCGAATGGCAGCTTGGCGAAGGTCGCTTTTCGCGTGAGATAGTCGACCGCCATGCCAAGCGCGATGTGCGGATTGGTTGGGCAGTATAAACGCAGTTCGCGCGGCCTCCGCGCCCGCAGCGCGGCGAGCGCGGCGCCGGCTTGGGCATGAGCGGGGTTCAAACGCAACGCCCGCTTCAGCGCCCTTTCGCAGCCGTTGGAGTCGCCGGCCAGCGTGCGGGCGGAGGCCAAGAACGTCCAGCTTTCAATCGAACTCGGATCGATTTCCAACGCGGCGAGAAACGCTGTCTCCGCCGCCTCTGCGCGGCCCAGCCGCAGTTCCGCCTGCCCGGCCGCGCAATGGGCCGCCGCCACACGAGGCGTCAACGCCAGCGCCTCGCCGGCGGCGTGGCGGGCCGCAAGCGCGTCGCCTATCGCCAGATGCGAATAGGCGGCATGCAGCGTCGCGGCCGCCCGGTTGGGCGTTCCCGCGCCGACGCCCGCGAAATGTTGCAGCGCCTCGTGGTGACGGCGGGCCCCCTGCAAGGCGATGCCGAGGCTCAACTTCGTCGACGCATGGTCGGGCGCGGCAAGCAACGCGCGCGCGAACGCCTCGGCGGCCCGCCCATAGTCGCGGGCGCGCATCAACGCCACGCCTTCCTCGCGCGATATCGTGAAATCGGCGGTTAAGCCCGCATTTCTCTCAGGACTTTCGGTCACGCGATTGGCGCCTCGCCTGCCTGTCGCAACGCCGGCCGCGCTGTCACGCGAAAGCAAACTGCGTCGACGTCAGCGTCGAGGCTTTCACGTTTACAAGCGTGATCGTGTCGGCCGCGTCCAACGTGATAAGCGTGTTCGCGCCCGATTGCGTCAGATCGCCGCTCGATTGCAGCGCCGAGAAATTCGCCCAGTCCGCGAGGCTCAGATGGACGACGTCGCTGAGGTTGAATCCTGTGATTGAAGTCAAGCCGAGCTTCGCCCCGAAATACAACGCTTCGTATTGTCCGTTGAGCGTCAGCGCGTTCTGTCCCGCAAACGAAATCGTGTTGGCCGAGCCCGTCAGGGTCGCTTGCGCGTTGGTCAGGATCAGAGCGTCGTCGCTGGCCAAGACGGCGTCGGCGTGACCGGCCGTGTTGGTCAGGCTCATCGTCGATCCCGCCGTCGCCGAGATCGTATTGGAGCCGCCGAGGATCGTCGCCTGCGCGCTGGTCAGGATGACCTGATCATCGGAGCCGTAAAATGAATCCCAGCTTCCATTGGCGCCAAACAGGCTCGCCGAGGAATGCGCGTTGGCGTGGATGGTGTTGCCGCCGCCGGTAACCGCGCTCTGGGCGGAAACCAGGGTCACGTCGGCGCCGGCGCCGTAGATTGCGTCCCACGCGCCCGCGGTGGCGTACAGGCTGACCGACGACCCGGCACTGGCGAAGATCGTGTTTGAGCCGCCCAGAATTGACGCCTGCGCGGACACCATGACGATCTGATCGCCCGAGCAGTAGATGGCGTCATATTGACCGCCGGTATTGAACAGACTCATCGACGAGCCGGCGTTGGCGTAAACGGTGTCGCCTCCCCCGGCGATCGACGCCTGTGCGGTGGTCAGGTTGATCTGCACGCCGGACCCGTTGACGGAGTCCCAATTTCCGGCTGTGCTGTACAGACTCAGCTTAGAGCCGGCCGTGGCGAAAATCGTCTCGGCGCCGCCGACGATCGAAGCTTCCGACGCGGTCAGGTTGACTTGCAGGCCGGAGCCGTTGACCGTGTCCCATGCGCCGCTGGTCTGGTACAGGCTGAGCTTCGAGCCGGCCGTGGCGTTGACGACGTCGGCGCCGCCCACGATGTTGGATTCGGCGCCGTTGAGCGCGACGGTCCCGTGCGAACCGTTCACCGTGTCCCAGGAGCCGGCAGTATTGGCGAGCGTGACGACATTGCCGACGCCGCCGACGAAATTGACGGTCTCCGATCCGCCGCTGAGGTTGGCTTTGGCATTGGTCAACGAGACGACGCCGCCCTTGCCGGTCGCGTTCACCGCCGTCGCAACATCGGTCAGGTTGAGCTTGGCGCCGAGGGAAGCGAAGGTGACGGGACCGGTGAGTTTGCCGCCGGATTGCACGGTCACGGCGCCGGCGCCGAACTGGGCCGCTGGCCCGTAGATGCTGAGCGGCGTGGAGACCGACCCGCCGGACTGGATCGTCAGATTGCCAGCGTATTGCACGACGACGTTCCCCGGCGCCAGCGTGAAACCGGGCCCGGCAGCCGGGCCGGCGCTGATCGCGGCCGAGAGGTTGATCTTGCCGCCGGAAATCGCCTCAACCGTTCCGCCCGGGGGAGCGACGCCGCCATTGGCGTAATATTGGCCGGTGGTGACGTTGGATTTAATGTTGAGCGTCGCGCCGCCCGCCGCCTCCAACAGGCCGCCGCCATCGTCGATGACGTTCGCGCCCGTATTGAGGGTCGCAATCACGCTTAGCCCGCCCCCCGCAACCAACAGGCCGCGATTGATGAACGTCAGGTCGTTTACGCCATTGTAGACGCCGACGTCGCCAATCTGGCCCGACGCCTGGATGCTGAGATTGCTGTTGTTGATGAACGTCGCCGCAGCGGCGCCGTCGCTGACGACCGCCGCGCCCGCGCCCCGCATCGCCAGGAAGCCGGTTCCCGAAAGCGTAAAGTTTCCGGAGATGGCGAGCCGCGCGCCGGGCGCGGCGCTGGCCCC
The DNA here is from genome assembly GCA_025358745.1 of Hyphomicrobiales bacterium. Lineage (GTDB taxonomy): Bacteria > Pseudomonadota > Alphaproteobacteria > Rhizobiales > Beijerinckiaceae > Roseiarcus. Next base: position 12,118 of record JANYIH010000240.1, read on the forward strand.
ATCCCAGCCGACATTGACGAAGCCGCTGTTGCCGAGCGTTCGCGCGACGCCGGCCGAGCCAAGGTTGAGCGTGGCGTTGGACGCCACGTCAACCTGGCCTTCGTTGGTGAAGGTGGGAGTGATAATCCGCAACCAAAGACCGCCAGACTGCGAGGCGATGACCGTTCCGTGCGCCTGATTGTCGAGAGAAGCGACCGCGATCGAGCCGCCGCCGGAAATCGTGTTGTCGACATTCGTGAGTCCGGTTGGATAATTGAGGTCGGTTTCGATGACGCCAGAGGTGAAGCCGCCGCCGCCGAGCGCGACGCCGAGGTTGACGCGGCCGCCGCCGCTCAGCGCTAGCGACGTCACGCCGCCGAGGAAAAGGTGGCCCACCGATACGGGACTGCTCGACTGGCCCACCGTGACAATGCCGGAGTTGTTGAACACCCCGTAAATCTTCAGCTCCGACCCGGAGTCAATAATGATTCTGCCGGCGTTGCCACTAAGCGTCGTGCCGACCGTGGCGCTGTTGATCTGGGTGCCGTTCCAGGCGGTCAGCGTGCTGATGTTCTGGATTTCGAGCGAATCGCCAGCGCCGACGCCAATGCTGTTGACGGTTGCGTTGGTCCCGAGCGTCGCGTTGACCACGTTGCTGACGCCGCCGATATAGGCGTCCTCCGGGTCGGCGATCGGCATGCATGACATGCTCCACACCGTCGGGTCCTGCCAACTGCCGGAGGACTTCATATAATCCTGCGGCATCTGCACGGACCATCCGAGCGCCTGCATGACGGCAAGCTCGGTCGAAGCCATGTTCAACGTCGATTTCGGCGGCACGCCTCCGAACACCTTGTCATTCCCAATCCAATCAGCGGCGTCGACGGCGCTCTGCCCGCTGGCGCCAAATTGATTGTTGAGTTGGAACCCGGCGCTCTTGGTCTGGCCTCCATCGGATGAAAAGAAAGCCGCCTGGCCGTCGGCGCCATTGGTTACGTCGTAAGCGCCGCTGGAGTTGTATCGGAACAGATCCATGGTGGTCCAACCATTGGATTTTCCGAATTCAGTCTGCCCTAGCGCATCGACTCGCCCCATTACGCTTTCGCTCAATTCGTGAATAAGTCCGGCGATGACGTCCTGGCCGAAATCCCAGGCATAGTCGGAATTGAGATGGACTATGCTGTCGAACGAAGTCGAAGGCGGCGTAAAAGTCGTAAGCCCCAACGACCGGCCGTAGGCGGGCGGCACGTACCAGAATGAGGTCGAGCCGCCCGGGTCCGCGGCGGGCAGCACGTCGCTGGCGGGCAGCGCAGCCTTCAGCGCGGAGAAGGTCGTGTTGGCGTAGTAGGGGAATTGGTTGGTGAGAAAATAACTGCTAGGGCCAAGCGCTTGTGCGTCGAAGCTTACCGTTACACTGACGGAATTGACCGGTTTGAAAACGGTGCTCAAAAAGCTCTCGGCGCCGAGAATGCAGTTTTGGTAGGCTGTCGACAGCGTGCCGACGAACGTGTTGACGAACGTGAGGCTCGTGCCCGCGGCCGACACCCCGGGGCCGGGCAGTTGCGCGGGCGGGGAGGCGGTCGCCATTGGCCCCGCCACGGCGCGCGCCGCGTAGGACGCGACCCAACCGATTGCGCTCGTGGAAACCGAACTTGCGTTCGTCAGCGGCGCGCCGTCGCTCCCCACGGGCGGCGTCCACGCCAGACCGTCGCCAGAGCCGGCATCCTCTTGGAAAAGCTCGCTAACCTCCGCAATTCCCGGGATCTGAGCTTTCAAAATAGCCTCCTGCGCAATAAGAGTCCCCCCAACGACGCTCTTTCTATCTCAGCCGCGATTTTTATCGCAGCCGCCAGACTGAGTCTTGGACTTTACGGAACTGCATCCTTGGTTGAAACGGCGGATCGCATACCGCAAAGAGTAAAGTGAACTGCGTTAATTTTTAGCAGGTCGCAATGTCCCAGTCAATTCCAGAGAAATTGTCTGAGCGTTTCTCAACCGATAGTCTGCCCGAGCGCGAAAGACTGGACGTCTGGCGCGAGTTTTACGCGGCGAAGGTGTTGAAGCTGGATTGGGAACCGCGCATTCGCACCGGGTTCCATGCGAACCTGATTGTCAAATGTCTCGATGACGTCACTCTCTACGAGGCGGCTTACTCACCCGCCACAGTAAAGTTGCGCGAAATTGGCCTCGAAGGTAACAATCTGGTGACGTTCTTCTTACCGACCAAGGGTTATCGGAATTAGCAGGCGGACCGCCGCGTCGCCTTGCGGGCCGGAGGCGCCACGCTGCTTTTGAATTCGGAACCGACTGAAGTGGATTGAATCGCGTCCGGCCGGCACTTCGGCGTCGTGCTGAAGTCTTCGCGGATCGCCGCGCGATTTGGCGATCTGCGCGAACGCTTCGTGCGCAAGGTCGACAGCGACGCCGTAGCGCTCCGACTGCTCAACGCCTATGTGCGCAGCGCAATTGAGAATCCAGCCTTTGCATTCGGCGCGCAACTTGAGCAAGCCGCGTCGGTGCATATTTGCGATCTTATTGCATTGGCGCTTGGGCAAAAAGGCGAGGCGAAACCGGCGGAGCCGCGTTGCGGAAGTGCCGCCGCGCGACTGGCGTCAATCAAGCAGGATGTTCTTGCGCGCCTGACCGAATCTGGACTTTCGAGCGCCGATCTCTCGCGCCTGCACGGGTTGTCGGAGCGATACGTTCGCGAGCTTTTTTGCGCGCGAGGAGACGTCATTTTCCGAGTTCCTGCGACACGCCCGGTTGGATCGGGCGCTGCAGGACCCTCGGAACAAAGCCTGCAAAGTCAGCCAAATCGCCTATAGCGCCGGCTTCGGCGATCTCTCCAATTTCAACCACGAATTTCGCCGGCGCTTCGGCGGCACGCCGTCCGAAATTCGTATCCAGGCCGGAATTGTCGGCCAAACTATGGGAACCGATAAGCCATGAGCGGGACTGCGCAAGCGGGTGAGGCCGACGAGGGCGATGAATTTCGCGCACCTGTCGCGGGACGATATCCCCGCGCCATGAAGTGAGATCGTGGATTGGCTATGGGGTTACCGTAAAAGAATGCCCAAAACGGCCGCGCGCTGACTGTTTGGTGGACGAAGGGTCGGTTATCTGGTTTGGTCGCGGATCATGCCGATTTCCAATCGATTTGTCGTCAATTTCACTGCTATCTCGCTCGCGGTGGGGCTTTTGTCACTGCTTGCGATCATCGGCACGAGCGTCTGGCTCGGCGAACGCGCGCAGGCGTATTTCAACGACGCTGTTCGCCTGCGCGACACACGCACCGCCGCCGTCGAGCTGCGAAGCGCGGTCCAGAGTGCGGAATCCAGCCAGCGCGGCTTCCTGATCAGCGGAAACGAAATTTATCTCGCGCCCTTCGACACCGCCAAAGCGGAGGCCCAAACGCGGCTCCGTCGCCTGAAGGAACTCCTGGCCGAGTCTAAGTCCGCCGGGCCCATGGCGAACCGGTTGTCCGAGGTGATCGCCCAGAAGTTCGAAGAGATGGACCGCATTATCGCTCTGAAAAGGGATTTCCGCGACGCCGACGCATCGGCCATGTTCCGGACGAATCGCGGCAAGGCGCTTATGGACGAGGCCAATCTGTTCCTGTCGAGCACCGTTCGCGGCATGGACGAACAACTGACCCAGGACATGGCCGAGCAGCGCACGAACGCAAATTGGCTGCGCTGGGACGCCATCATCGGAGGGTTCGTCATCATTCTCATGGTCGGCGGCGTAACCACGACGCTGCTACGCTATTCGCGCGAGATCTCGCAAACCCGCGACCGGTTGCAAGCTTTTAATGCAACGCTAGAGCAGCGCGTAAAGGAGCGAACGGGGGAACTCGCGCGCGCTCGCGACAGAGCCGAAGCGCTGCTGGCCGAGGTGAATCACCGCGTCGCCAACAGTCTGTCGATCGTGGCCTCGATGGTGGGGCTGCAAGCCCATGCGGCGCCAGATAGAGCCTCGAAGGATTTGCTGAGCGAGGTGCAAACCCGCATCTACGCGATCTCGGCGGTGCACCAGCGACTCTACAGCTCCGGCGATGCGAACTCCGTCGACCTGAGCGAATACCTGTCGGCACTCCTAGGCAATATCGAGACCGCGATGCGCGAGCAAGGTCGTGCGGCCACACTGACGCACGACCTCGAGCCGATGCGGTTGAAAACCGACGCCAGCGTCAACCTCGGTGTGATTGTGGCGGAATGGGTCACCAACGCTTACAAATACGCCTATCCGGACCGCGGCGGTGAGATCCGGGTCAGCCTGAAACAATTGCCGGGCCGTCGCGCCGAACTCACGGTCGAGGACGATGGCGTCGGTCGCGGGGACGGCGCCATAGTCAAGGGAACCGGCCTTGGCACGCGAATCGTCACCGCGATGGCCCACACGATCGGCGCGGAAGTGGACTATCTCTCCCGCAATCCCGGCACCGCGGCTCGGCTCGCGTTTCCGTGGCAGCCTGCTTAGGGAGCTTTATGAAACCGATGCGCCAGTTCGCCCCTCCTCGCAAAATGTCATTGTCACGGCTTGCGCTGCTCGCCGCGGCGATCGCGCTGACGGGAAGCGACCCGCGCGCGGCCGCGCAGGAAGGCCCGCCCGGCGTCACGCGGCCCATCGTCCTGCCGCCGTTCGACCGAAAGGCGCCGGCCTGCACGGCGCCAACTGGGCTGTCGAAGGTGCTGGCCTTCGCGCAGGACAATGAGCGAAAATTCATGCAGGGCGTCGCGCAGGGGCTGGCGCTGGCCGCCAAGGACCGCGGGTTGGAGTATCAGGTCTCACACGCCAACAATGATCCTGCTGCGATGATCGGGCAGGTCCAGCGCTTTCTGAGCGAGAAAGCAGGCGCGCTTGTCGCCGCTCCGATTGATCCGCCCTCGCTGACCCACTCGCTGCAACAATTGATCTGGTCAGGTGCTTATGTCGGCACGGTGGTGCCGCCGCCGGCGATTTCACTTTTAAACGCGCCGCAATACATGACCGGCAGGGTGCTGGGCGACAAGGCGGCCGAGTACATCAAGTTGAAGCTTGGCGGCAAGGCGAAGGTCGTGTTGCTGACCCACGACAGCTTACAGTTTCTTGCGCCGCGATTTACCGCGATGCGAGATTCGCTGCGCGGCGTGCCCGGAGCCGTCATCGTCGCCGACATCTCGCCTTTGACAGTCGATGAGGCCGGCGGCGAGGCGATCATGCGGACCATCCTGCTCGCGGATCCCGATGTCGACGTGGTGCTCGGCGCTGACACCGTCGTGCTTGGCGCGCTCAAGGCGTTGCGCGACGCTGGGAAGGCGCGGCCGGACCAGTTCTTCGGCGGCATCGATGGCGAGCCGGCGGCGATCGCTGAAATCGAGAAGGGCGGTCCCTACAAGGCGACCGTCAGCCTTGCCTCGCCGGTGTTCGGCTACGCCATGGGACAGCACGCCGCGGATTGGCTGGAGGGCAAGAGCATTCCGCAAGCCATGGACATCTTGCCGCGTGTGCTGACGCAGCAGGACATCGCACAGTACGAGCGTGACACGGCGGACCCGGCTGCGGTCTATAACAATCCGGCGCTGCGGGACCTCTACCTGAAAATGTACGGCAACATCTGCTTCGACAGCCGCGACAGATATATCAATTTTCCCTGGTCGTCCGAGAGGAAGTAACCAAACCGCCCGCTCCCGCGCAGTCTCGGGACCATTCGCGCAAGGCGGCAGTTCATGGATCGCGCAGCGCGGATACTCGGGATAGATGCTAGTCTGGCGTGCGGGGGAGGAACAATTGGCGAAAATCACATCTTTGGAAACGGGCTTGCACCGCGTTCCGCTTCCCGTTCCGCTCACCGACTCCACGCACGGCGAGATGCGCGCCTTCGAACTCAACACGGTCCGCGTGCGTGACGCTGACGGCGCGGAGGGCGTCGGATACACCTACACCGTCGGGCGCAACGGCGCGGCGGTGGACGCGGTGCTCACACGCGAGATGGGCGAGATCGTCCTTGGCGATGATGCCGACGCGATCGAGCGCATCTGGCACAAAGTGTGGTGGGCCTTGCACTACGGCGGGCGCGGCGGTCCAACCGTGCTTGCGCTTTCCGCGCTGGACATCGCACTTTGGGATCTCAAGGCCAAGCGCGCGGGGTTGCCGCTCTGGCGCCTGCTCGGCGGCTTCGACGCCAAGGTGCCCTGCTACGCCGGCGGGATCGATCTGGAGCTTTCAGCGCCGGAACTCATCGAGCAGACCAAGGGCAATCTCGCGAAAGGCTTTCGCGCGATCAAGATGAAGGTCGGCCGCGAGCGGCTGTCCGAGGACGTTGCGAAAGTCCGCGCCATGCGGGAATTCCTCGGCGACGGCTTTCCCCTGATGGCCGACGCCAACATGAAATGGAGCGTCGACGGCGCGATCCGCGCCGCGCGCGCGTTCGCCGCCTATGACCTGACCTGGCTTGAAGAGCCGACCGCGCCCGAAGATCCCCAAGGCCATGCGCGCATCCTGCGCGAGGGCGGGCTGCCAGTCGCGGCGGGCGAAAATCTGCGCACGCTGTGGGAGTTCAAACAATATATCGCAGCGGAGGCGGTGAGCTATCCCGAGCCGGACGTGACGAATTGCGGCGGCGTTACCCCTTTCATCAAGATCGCGCATCTCGCGGAGGCCTTCAATCTTCCCGTGACGAGCCACGGCGCGCACGACGTCACCGTTCATCTGCTCGCGGCCTGCCCCAACCGCAGTTATCTGGAGGCGCACGGGTTTGGCCTCGACCGCTATATCGCCGAGCCACTGCGCATCGAGGATGGCTTTGCCGTGGCGCCGGAGCGGCCGGGCCACGGGATCGCCTTCGATTGGGCGGCGCTCGCCAGGTTGGAGGCGTAAGCCGTGGCGGAGCGTTTCGATCACATCGTCGTCGGCGGTGGCTCCTCGGGCAGCGTGGCGGCGGCCGGACTTGTGCGGCGCGGCGCGAAAGTCCTGCTGCTGGAAGGCGGCCACTCGCATCGCAACTTCCTGCTCGACGTCCCGCCGGGCATCTTCAAGCTGATCCACGGCAGCAAATATATGCGCTACCATACAACCACGCCTCAGGCGCATCTGGGCGGACGCAGCCACGTGATTCCGCAGGCCAATGTGCTCGGCGGCGGCTCCTCGGTCAACGCGCAAGTCTACATGCGCGGGCGGCCTTCCGACTACGATTCCTGGGACGAGGCGCTGCGCGGCGAGAACGACGATCCCGGCTGGGCGTGGAAGGACGTGCTGCCGCATTTCCGCGGCATGGAAGGCAACGACCGCCTGCATAACGAGAGACACGGCGTCGACGGGCCGCTGCTTGTCTCCGATCCCGGCCACATCGATGATCTCTCGCGCTGGTTCGTTCAGGCGTTGCAGGCGCTGGGCGAGCCCTACAATCACGATTTCAACGGCCCGTCGCAGCGCGGAGTCGGTTTCTACCAGTTCATGAACCGACGGGGAAAGCGCAGCAGCGCGGCTTATGCGTTCCTCGCTCCGTTGGCGCGCGATCCCAGGCTGACGATCCGCCTGCAATCGCGTGCGCGGCGCATCCTGATCGAGAACGGGCGCGCTGTGGGCGTCGTCTACCGCGACGCGCGCGGCGAGGATGGCGCCGCTTACACCGACGGCGAAATAATTCTCGCGGCGGGCGCGCTCGTCACGCCGCAAATCCTCATGCTATCGGGGGTGGGACCGGCGGCGCACCTGCGTGAGCACGGGATAGAATGTCTGATTGATCTGCCGGGCGTCGGCTCCAACCTGATTGACCATCCGGAAGTGCCGATGGTGGCGACGGTGAACGGGCGCCACGGCTATTACCGGCAGAGCGAAGGCTGGCGCATGGCGCTGGCGGGACTTCAGTTCAAGCTGTTCGGCTCGGGCCCGATCCTCTCGGCCGGCGTCGAAGCGGGCGCCTTCGTCAATCCGACCGACCGGGCGGCCGAGCCGACGATCCAGGCCTTCTGCGTGCCGATCATCTACACCGATCCCGCCTCGCGCGGGCTCGTGCCCGACAGCTACGGCCTCACCATCACGACCGTCGTGGTCAAGCCGAAGTCGCGCGGAACGTTGCGGCTCGCCAGCGCCGACCCCGACGCTGCGCCGCTGGTCAACCCGCAATTGCTCGCCGATCCGCGCGACCTTTCCGAGATGATCGCCGGCCAGCGATTTTTCCTGCGCGCGTTTCAGACCAGCCCGCTCAAGGAGCGCGTCGCGCGCGTGTGGAACCCTGCCGCGGAAAATTCCGGCGACGAAGCGCTGGCGGAGCATTGCCGGCGTTTCGTCAAGACCAATTATCACCCCAGCGGCACCTGCCGAATGGGCCGCGCCGCCGATCCGCTCGCTGTGCTGGACCCGCGCCTGCGCGTTCGCGGCGTGGAGCGCCTCAGGGTCTGTGACCTCTCCGCCATGCCAGATATCAACGCGGGCAACACAAATGCGCCCGCGATGATGCTCGGCGACCGCTGCGCGTCGTTTTTGTAGCCGCTCGCGGGTCAGCCCTGTGAGATGGCCGCCGCATTCAGAAAACAGCCTACGGCGTCTCTTCCCGATCCGCGCGATCGGTGAGACGCGACTGCAAGACAACCACGAGCAGCAGGAAGGCGCCGCGTATCACGGATTGCCAATAGGCCGAGAGAGATATGGAGCCGCGACCGTTTTCGAAATTCAGCACGTTAAAGATCAGTCCGAGCAGCATGACGCCAGCAAGAGTGGCGCCGACCGAGCCGAGTCCGCCCGTCA
>JANYIH010000267.1 GCA_025358745.1 Hyphomicrobiales bacterium
CATCGCCTACGATCTGTTGCAGGAGCAGGGCGCCGATCTGCGCCTGCTGCCGCAGATCGAGCGCCGCGCCCGGCTGGAGCGTGTGGTCGCTCAAGCGCAGGCGCGCGGCGCGTCGGCCTTGCGGCTCAGTCCACGCGTCGAGGCGCCGGACTGGCCACGGCTGCTGGCTTGCGCCTGAAGGCGCGCGAGATCGGCGCCGAGGGCCTGATGCTGAAAGGCCGCGACGCGCCCTATGGGACGGGGCGCAAGCGCAGCGGGCCGGGCGAGCGCGACCTGTGGTGGAAATGGAAGGTCGACCCGATGGCCGTCGACGCCGTGCTGATCTACGCCCAGAAAGGCCACGGTCGTCGCTCTGGCGTCTATAGCGATTACACCTTCGCCGTCTGGAGCGGACCGCTGGACGCGCCCGGCCGCGCGCTGGTTCCCTTCGCAAAGGCCTATTCCGGCCTGACCGACGAGGAAATGCGCGAGGTCGACGCCATCATCCGCCGCACCACGGTCGAGAGTTTCGGCCCCGTCCGCAGCGTCAAGCCGACCCTGGTGTTCGAACTCGGCTTCGAGGGCATCGCCTTGTCGAAACGCCACAAGAGCGGCGTGGCGACGCGCTTTCCCCGCATGTTGCGCTGGCGACGCGACAAGCCGGCCGCCGAGGCCGATACGCTGGAGAGCTTGCGGGCCTTGCTGCCGGGCGGCGCGCGCGTCCCGTAAGAAGCGGGGAAGGGGGCCGCGACCACCTTCGGTCCGGGAGACCAGACGCCATGGGCTACGACCGAAAACGTGCAATCGATCTGGGCGCGATCAACCTGGGCGACTTGCTGACGGCGGCGGGTTACTCTTCGATTCTGGCCCAGCTCACCGCCACCCAGCGCAATCAGTTGCAGCGCTACCTCGACGCGCAGGTGGTCGATCCGGCGGTGCGGAACGCGGCCAACGCGATCCTTCGCAAGGGGACCAAATATTACGGACAACTTGTCTACACCGACCCCGAGGCGCGGCGCAAAGCCGACAAGACGATGCGCGAATTCATCCCCGTCGACCAGCTCGACGATACGGTCCGCATCGATCTGTCCAAGGCGCTCGATCCCAAGGCGCTGGCGCCGACCACCGACAATCCCGACGAAGCGGCCTATCTCGAAACCGTCCGCAAATTGCTGGATCAGCGCGGCGTCTGGCTGCGGCTCGGGTGGAAGTACGTGCATGATCCCGATGACCCCTCGCGGTGGATCATCGACGGCAAGCATTTTGAGGTCTTTCTCTCGCTCGGGGCCCGAGGCGACGCGATCCCGACCAAGACCGGCCGCATCGACCGCGAGGCGCTGCTCGCGACCCAACTTATCGGCGCGAACTATTACACCAGAGTCGACACCGGCCCGGTCCAGCGCGCGCTCGACGGCCAAGTCAATACGCTGCGCTCGCAGATCGAATACGGCATGGCGCTCCATCAGGAAATGACGAAGATCCGCAACGACGCCGCGATTGGTGTGGTGGCGGTCTCCGACGTGCTCGGCGGCGCCGATTTTCCCAGCTTCAACATCTGGGAAGGGCCGAACGCGCTGGTGCTGCGCGCGATGAACATGATCAACGCGGGGCGCACCTGGGGCGCCGGCAATATGCTGGTGGTCGCCGCGATCAGCGTCCGCAACGCCGCCGATCTGCTCAATACTTATATCGACAAGACGACATCGGGCGCGGCGCGGTCAGTGAAGGTGCTGAAGGTCGCGCGCACCGCGGGCAAGGTCGCGGAGGTCGGGCTCGCCGTAATGTCGGGAGCGGCGCTCGTCACCGGCGCCGGCGCCGCTTCGGGGGTCGCCGCGGGCGACGCGGCGGTGGACGCGCTGGCGGAAAAGGAGCTGGGCAAATATCTCGCCCGCAATCCCGACATCGCCGGCGAACTCAACTCGGTCAAACTTGTTCCGGGCCCACGCGGAACCGTTCTCGGCAACATCAAGGGCGGCCACAGCGCCGGCGCCGGGACGGGCTTTCACAAATGGTGAGCTTTATCGGTTCGACGCGCGACCCGTTCCGATATCAGTTGAAATGATAATCGACGCCGAGGTGGAGCGTGTTGTCGCGGATCGTGCCGGAGGAATGGCCGATGTAAGCGGTCGAGGGGGGCTGTTGCAGCGGCAGGACTCCCGTGCCGGTTACGGCGGCGTATTCTGAATGGCGATATTCGCCCTTCAGCGACCAGTTGCGGCCCAGCGCCCATTCGGCGCCGGTCCCCAGCGTCCAGCCGGCGCTGAGCGACCGGAGGGATACGGCCTCCGTCTCGGTCCCCGGCGCGAACGGGGGAACGAGGTTGTCCCAGAACGACGCCGCATAGGTGAAATGGCCGGCCGCCGGGCCGCCGGTGACATAAACCAGCAGATTGTCGACCGGGGCCATGCCCGCGCGCAGGCGCAACGACCCGCGCCAGTCGGCGCTGAGTTTCTGATTGATGATGAAGGGAAGCCCGACGAGAGGGAATATCCCGCTCGTCGTCCGGCTGCCGCCCAGGTTGGTCCATTCGAGGTCGCCCGCGACGCCGAGGTAGAAATTATTCGCGACCTTCCAATCGTAGCCGGCCTCGACGCCGAGATCGACGCCGCGCGAGCCAAGGCCTTGCGATCCGGCGCCATTGACGAAGGGTATTAGCGTGGGAAGGTTGGCCGTCAGAAAGGTCGAGGAAACCGAATACCCTTGCGAGGCATTGGCGAACGAACCGCCGGCGTAGCCGCCCAGATATAGCCCTGACCAGTCGTGGGCCGCTGGGGCCTCGACGACGGGCGCAGGCGGAGTCTTGCGCGCCGGCAGGTCGGACGCCAGCAAAGGTGAAAGCCCGGCGGCGGATGCGGCCAGCGCGAAGGCGAGGAGCAGACCGCGTTTACCTGAACTGTTCATCAAACTCACTCAGCGTGCGCGTGTTCGCCCCGAGTATTAGCGAAGATATAGATAACAAATGGTTGAGAACGGCGGAGCCGGGAATCGTCGCTGTCTGAACTCGGCTGGCCGCGCCCGCAGGCGGCGGCGTGTGGGGTCGGGTGAGGGTCTCGCTGCGCGGAGCAACGGAAATCCTGAATTCCTAAGGGGTTATCATACGTGGCTGCCGTTCCGCGCAGCGCTCGACTTCGCGAATGAAGATGCGCTTGGCGACATGCGAACGGGGAGGACGGGCGCAGCTTCCGGGGAAAAAAATTTTGACATGAAATGTAATAAATAGAGAAAGCCGCATGTCGCGGCGGCATCATCTGCTTTCGGTCTCCTTCCTTCGCACCCCCGCCAGAGCGCGCTGCATCGCCTGCGCAAAGGATTCGATATCCGCCGGTCCTGTCCCCCACCCCAGGCTGACCCGAATCGCCCCCTCCGCCAAGTCGGGAGCGACTCGCATCGCCGCCAGCACGTGGCTCGGCCCCACCTTGCCCGACGAGCAAGCCGAGCCCGACGACAGCGCGATCCCCTCCAGGTCCAGCCGCATCAACAGGGTCGCGGCGGTCGGTCCCGGCACGGCGAAGGCGAGCGTATTGGGCAGGCGCGGCGTCTGCGCGGCGAAGATCGTCGCCTGCGGCGCGAGCGCGAGCAGCGCCTGCTCGCACGAATCGCGCAAAGCGGCGAGCCGCCCCGCCTGCGCGCTCAGCTCGGGTAGAACCGCGCGCGCGGCCGCGCCAAAGCCCGCGATGGCGGCGACATTTTCGGTGCCCGCGCGCCTGCCGCGCTCCTGGCCGCCGCCGCGCAGCAGCGGCTCGAAATGCAACCCTTCGCTCAGGCCGATCAGCGCGCCCACGCCCTTCGGGCCGCCGAATTTATGCGCCGACAGCAGCACCGCGTCGGCGCCGCGCGCGGCGTCTTCGAGCGGCAGACGCCCGGCCGCCTGCGCCGCGTCGCAGATCAGCACCCCCCCCGCCGCATGAACCAGCGCGGCCGCCTCGGCGATGGGCTGCAAGACGCCGGTCTCGTTGTTGGCCGCCTGGATCGCCGCCAGCGCGGGCGGTCCCTCCAGCAGCTTCGTCAGCGCCGCAAGGTCGATCCGTCCATCCGGCCCCACGGGCGCGATCTGCGCGCTCGCGAACCGATGCCCGCCGAGCACGCAAACATGCTCCGTCGCGCTGACGATCAGCCGCTGCAACGGCGCGACGCCGGGCGCGTGAACGCCCGGCGCCAGCGCCAGATTGGCGGCCTCCGTCCCGCCGGAGGTGAAGACGACGTCGCGTGCTTGCGCCCCCGCCAGCGCCGCGACGTCGCGCCGCGCGGCCTCGACCAGCCCCCGCGCCGCGCGGCCTTCGGCGTGAATCGACGAGGGATTGCCGACCGCATCCAGCGCGGCGAGGATCGCCTCGCGCGCTTGCATAAGCAACGGCGCGGTGGCGTTGTAATCGAGATAGATGCGCATATGTTATCGCTTGCGGGCCGCAACGCTTGGCAGCGTGCTGTTTTTCCTTGCAAACGCGAGGCGAGCGCAGTTATGAGGCCCGACCCAAGCCCCGCGTTTCCTCTGGCGAGGTTTAAGCGCGTGCGGCGCCCACCGCAAGCGGCTGTGGCGCCCGCGCCCGCAAAGCCCTAGGAAACGCCGCTCGCCCGGACTGGAGCCGCGATGCCCGAAGTGTTCTTTAACGGTCCCGCCGGTCGGCTGGAAGGCCGGTTTCATCCCGCCAAGCAGCGCGGCGCCCCCATCGCCGTCGTGCTGCATCCGCACCCCCAGTTCGGCGGCACTATGAACAACCAGATCGTTTACTCCACCTATTACAGCTTCGCCGAGCGCGGCTTCTCGGTGCTGCGCTTCAACTTTCGCGGCGTCGGGCGCAGCCAGGGCGCGTTCGATCACGGGCAGGGCGAATTGTCGGACGCGGCCTCCGCGCTCGACTGGGCGCAGACCATCAACCCGGAAGCGCGCGCGTGCTGGATCGCGGGGGTGTCGTTCGGTTCGTGGATCGGCATGCAGCTCCTGATGCGCCGGCCGGAGATCGAGGGCTTTATCTCGATCGCTCCGCCCGCCAACCGGTTCGACTTCAGCTTCCTGGCGCCGTGCCCGTCGTCGGGCTTGTTCGTCCACGGCGACAAGGACCGTGTGGCGCCATTGAAGGAAGTGCAGGGGCTGATCGAGAAGCTCAAGACGCAAAGAGGCATCGTGATCGAACACGCGGTGATCGCCAACGCCAACCATTTCTTCGAAGATTGCATGGAAGATTTGCAGGAGACGGTCGGCAATTATCTCGACCGGCGGCTCGGCATGCCCCGTCACACGCCCACGCCCGCCAAGCGCGAGGCCGTCAAACCTGCGCCGACGCCGTCGGAATGAACGGGGTCGTTACGACCAGCCAAGCGGTCGCCGCCGCCTGCGCGCGGATGGCCAAGCATTCCTTCGTCACGGTGGACACCGAATTCCACCGCGAAACGACTTTCTGGCCGATCCTGTGCCTCGTCCAACTCGCCAGCGACGAAGAGGCGATCGCCATCGACGCGCTGGCGCCCGGCCTCGATCTGTCGCCCCTGTACGCGCTGATGGCCAATCCAGACGTGGTGAAGGTTTTCCACGCCGCGCGGCAGGACGTCGAGATCTTCTGGAAGCTTGGCGGCGTGGTGCCGGCGCCGATGTTCGACACCCAGGTCGCCGCGATGGTGTGCGGCTACGGCGAGCAGGTGTCCTACAGTGAATTGGCGCGCTCGCTCACCAGGGCGCATGTGGACAAGTCCTCTCGCTTCACCGATTGGCAGCGCCGCCCGCTGGCGCAAGCGCAAATCGACTACGCCATCGGCGACGTGACCCACTTGCGCGACGTCTACCGCGCGTTGGACGCCAAGCTCGCCGCGACCGGCCGGCGCGAATGGCTCGAAGACGAGATGAAGGTTCTCACTTCGGCCGAGACCTACGAGCAACACCCGGAGCGTGCGTGGGAGCGGTTCCAGTCGCGGGCGCGCAAGCCGCGCGACATCGCCGTGCTGATGGCGCTTTGCGCCTGGCGCGAGGCGGAAGCGCAATCGCGCGACGTGCCGCGCGCGCGCGTGATGAAGGACGACGCGCTGATCGAGATCGCGCTCGCCGCGCCCAAAACGATGGCCGAATTGGGCGCCTTGCGCGCGGCCCCGCGCAGCATCGAGCGTTCGCGCGCGGGCGAAGAAGTGCTGGCGGCGGTTGCGCGCGGACTGGCGCGCGATCCCAAGACGCTGCCCAAGGTCGACCGCGAACGGCGCGGCGGCGGCGCCGCGACAGTGGAGCTTTTGAAGGTTCTGCTGCGGCAGGCAAGCGAGGAGAGCGGCGTCGCCGCCCGCATGATCGCCACCACCGACGATCTCGAAGCCATCGTCCGCAGCGACCGCGCGACGGTGCCGGCACTTCAGGGCTGGCGGCGCAAATTGTTCGGCGCCCGCGCACTGGAGCTGAAACACGGCCGCCTCGCCTTGACCGTCGAGCACGGCAAGGTCGTGACGCTAGAATGGCAGGAGCAGCAGGCGCCCGCTTAGGACGCCTGCTTCGCCGGCCGCAGCATGGCCGCCGGCTCCTCGCCAATCAGCCGCGCCAGCAAGGGCTGCTTGCGCATCGCCACCGCCAACGCCAGCGAGACCGGCAGCGTCACGCCGAACACGAGAGCGGCCTTCAGGAGCGCGGGCAGGGCGAGGTCGAGCAGCGCATATTGCATCCACACCAGCGGCGTATAATGCACGACGAAAATGCCCAGCGCATTACGTGACAATAGCTCCAGCCAGCGGAACCGCCGCGCGCAGAACCGCACCGACACGGCCATCAGCAGCATGACGCCGGCGACGCTCGCCCCGACATAGGCCAGCGCCGACAGGGTGCGCATCGGCATCGGCGCGAAAGCGGGATAGGTCAGCACCACCCCCGTCAGCCCCATCCAGACAAACAGAAACGCGGGCGAAATCGCCCCCAGCCGGCGCCAACGCCGGCTCAGCTCGCCGTCCGGCGCCAGCAACCCCTCGCTCAGGCCCGCCGCGCCGACGGCCGCGCCCGCGAAGAAGTAGACCGCGTATAGCAGCGGTCGTGAGATCTGGAATGAGAACAGCCCGCGCTCGAACCAATCGAACGGGCCAAAGGCCAGGGTCAGCGGGAGATAGCCGAGTGTCGCGGCGACGGTCAGCGCCACCAGAAAGCGTCGCGGCGCCCGCCGCGCATCCCTGGTGAGGACGGCCAGCGCTTCCAGTCCCGCAGGCCACAGGGCGTGGATCGCGGCCAAGGCGAGCGAGATGGCGAGCAACAGCCACAGGAACCAGGTCGGCCCGTTGGGCCAGAACGGCAGATCGCGATAGGCGGCGAGATATTCGGCGGGCGACCCCGAGGGATTGCGCTGGAGATAGACGGGATAGATCGCAATCGGCGTCAGCACGAAGACGCTGAACAGAAACGGCAGGCCGAGCCGATACAGCCGGTCGGCGGCGAACCGCGCGGCGCCCTTGCGCGTCAGGCTGGGCGCCACGAACAGGCCGGACAAGAAGAACATCAGCGCCATCACATGCACGTCCTCCCACGCGCAATAGAGGTCGAAGCCGTAGAAGCGCCTCGGATCGACGATGGGGAATGCGAGCCACATATAAGGGGCGAGGTCGAACGCGGCCGGCATCGCCGGCGTCGAGCCGAGATAGGCGAGGCAGGCGTGAAACGACACCAGGATTAGAATGAACACGCCACGCAGATTGGCGATCGCCAAGCTCGTATGCGCGTAGGCCGTCACGTTCATTCCCATATCCCCCCACCCGCCCTTAAGCGGCGCGGCGACGAAAATGAAGCGCCATCGCGCGACGCGGTTGACGCGGGCGGGGCGGCCGTCGCATGTCGCAGCGTCTTTCGGAGCGGCGCGCCATGACCCTGCGACTCGTGATCGTCAATAAGGCCTATTCGTCCTGGTCGCTACGGCCGTGGATAACGATGACCCATTTCGGTATTCCGTTCGAAGAGACGGTGATTCCGATGAACCGGCCGGAAACGCGCGGCGAAATCATGAAATTCTCGCCAACCGGCAAATGCCCGGCGCTGATCGATGGCGACACGACCGTCTGGGAATCGCTGGCCATCATCGAATATCTCGCCGAATCGTTCCCCGACCTGGCCCTTTGGCCGCGCGACAAAGCCGCCCGCGCGCTCGCCCGTTGCCTCGCCAACGAGATGCACGGCGGCTTCCAGGCGCTGCGCAACCACTGCCCGACCCAGTTCCTGCGCCCGGTGCGGAAAAAGGCGCTCAACGAAGCGGTCGCAGCCGACGTCGCCCGCATCGAGGCGGCGTGGGGCGACGCGCGCGCGCGCTACGGCGCCGGCGGGCCGTTCCTGTTCGGAGCGTTCACGGCGGCCGACGCGATGTTCGCGCCCGTCGTCAACCGCTTCCACACCTACGATGTCGAGGTCAGCGCGGCGACGCGCGCCTATATGGCGGCGATCATGGCGCTGCCGGCCTGGAAGGCGTGGATCGCAGGCGCAGAGGGGGAGCCGTGGCGCATCGACTACTACGATCAGGTCTGACGCGCTCGCGCGAATTGAAGTTGGGCGGGCGCAGCGTAGTCGCCCGGGGTCTGACGAACAGCCCCTGGGCCGACGTCTATCACACCGCGATGGTTGTCTCGTGGCCGAAGTTCCTCGGCGCGCTGGCGGCGATGTTTTGCGCGCTCAATGTCCTGTTCGCGTTTCTGCTGATGCTGGGAAAGGAGCCGATCGCCAACGCCAGGCCCGGGTCTTTCGCCGATCTGTTCTTCTTCAGCGTCGAGACGATCTCGACTACCGGCTACGGCGACATGCATCCCCAGTCGCTGTACGGCCACGGGGTCGCCACGGTGGAGATCTTCTTCAGTCTCGTGGCGACGGCGGCCATCACCGGTCTGATCTTCGCGCGCTTCTCGCGGCCGCGCGCGCGGCTCATCTTCGCCCGCCATCCCGTGGTGCAGAGGCATGACGGGACGCCGACGTTGATGCTGCGGCTGGCCAACGCGCGCAGCAGTTTCATCAGCGAGGCGACAGCCAAACTCTGGTTGCTCGGGCCGACCTCGACGGCGGAAGGGCGCCGCTACGTTGGGTTCCAGCCGATGCAATTGTTGAAAGCCGAGAACCCGGCCTTCGCGCTTAGTTGGACATTGTTTCATCGCATCGACGCCGGTTCGCCGCTTTTCTCCAAGACGAGCGACGAGGCGATCGCCGAAGACATCAAGTTCGTCGTCAGCATCAGCGGGCTGGACGAGACGTCGGCGCAGACGGTCAATTCGCGCTACACTTATTCGGCTGTGGATTTACGTTGGGATCACGAGTTCATCGACATGCTTCATCGCGACGAGCTTGGCCGATCCCATATCGATTTTTCCAAGGTGCACGCCATCAAACCTTACGTAAGATGATGCGACTTGCGTAGGAGTTGCATGGAATTATTTGTCAAGGTTTACTAAAATTGCGAGGGAGTTGCGATATGGAGTCGGTGTTTTGATTACCTTTTACCGGTTAACTGGGTTCGAAAGGGGAACGGCATGACCATCATCCGCATCGCGCCGAAGGCGAAAGCCGAATCGGAAAACGCCGACAAATGGCGCGTCGCGCTGACTGAACTGGCCGAACGTCGCGCCACCGCCGCGCAGGGCGGCGGCGCGAAAGCGCGCGCGCGCCACCTCGCCCGCGGTAAGTTGATGGCGCGCGAGCGCATCGCGCGGTTGATTGATCCAGGCTCCCCCTTTCTCGAAATTGGCGCGCTGGCGGCGATTGGCATGTACGAGGGCGACGTGCACGGCGCCGGGCTTGTCACCGGCATCGGCCGGGTCGCCGGCCGCGAGGCCATGATCGTCGCCAACGATCCCACCATCAAGGGCGGCGCCTATTATCCGATGACGGTCAAGAAGCATCTCCGCGCGCAGGAAGTCGCGCTGGAGAACCGTCTGCCCTGCGTCTATCTCGTCGACAGCGGCGGCGCCAACCTGCCGCATCAGGCCGAGGTGTTTCCAGATCGCGAACACTTCGGCCGCATCTTCTACAATCAGGCGCGCATGTCCTCGGAAGCGATCGCTCAGATCGCCGTGGTGATGGGCTCCTGCACGGCGGGCGGCGCCTATGTGCCCGCCATGTCCGACGAGACCATCATTGTCGCCAACCAAGGCACGATCTTCCTCGCCGGCCCGCCGTTGGTCAAAGCCGCGACGGGAGAAACAGTCACCGCCGAAGAGCTGGGCGGCGGCGACCTGCACACCCGCGTCTCCGGCGTCGCC
>JANYIH010000277.1 GCA_025358745.1 Hyphomicrobiales bacterium
GCTGTTTCCCCACGGCGCGCAGATGCTGGAAATGGACCTGCCGCGCGCCAAGGCCCACCGTCAGGCGCCGCAGTCCCTCCGCGCGCGCCTGTCGCAGCGGAGCGCGGCGCTCTATGGCCGGGCCGAGAGCGCCGCCGCCTGATGAACCGATGAAGATTCTGGCGCTGTCGGGGAGTGCGCGGCGCAACTCCACCAACACCGCCTTGTTGCGGGCGGTCGGCCGCGCCGCGCCCGAGGGAATGGACATCCGCATATACGAAAACATCGGGCGGCTGCCGGTGTATTCGCCCGACATTGAAGCCGAGCCCCTGCCGGACGCGGTGCGCGACTACATCGACCGCGTCGCGCGCAGCGACGGCGTGATCGTATCCAGCCCCGAATATGTCCGCTCGCTTCCCGGCGGTCTCAAGAACGCCATCGATTGGTTGGTGTCGCGCGATACGCTGGTCGGCAAACCCATTGCCCTGATGCACGCTTCCCATCGCGGCGACGACATGCTGGATGCGCTGAGGATGGTGCTGGCGACCGTCTCCGACCGTTTCGCGCCCGACATTTTCCTGCGCTTTTCCCTGATGAAGATGACTCCGGAGGAAATCGCGCGCCTCATCGCGCGTAGCGAAAACGCCGAGCAGGTCAACGCCTTCCTGCGCGCCTTCGCCGCGTTTTGCAGATCGTGACGCTTACAACGTGTTGAGCGGACCGAAAAATCCGATGACCAGCTTGAGGCGCCCGCGCGGGGAGAGCTGACAAATGTCGACGCTTTCGCCGCCGCGATAGCCGTTCTCGCGCCGCTGTACCCAGCCGAACCGTAGGAAGTCATGATGGGCGTCGACGATTGACGTGCGCTCAAGAAAAAACCCCGGGCGCCACGCCATGACCTTCGCAATATGCGCCAGCAGCGCTTCGGCGCCTTCGATCCGCACCGTCGGGTCGACATATACGCCGTCCGGCTCGAAGGTTTCCGCAAGCAAACGGCGCCGCTCGTCCGCCTCCGGCGCGAACCAGGCGAGGCAATAGTTGGCGACCAACTTCTCCAGTTCGTAATTGTCGCTCATAGATCCTTGCAACGTCGCGTCATGTACGCGGCTTTCCCCTGAACGCCAGCCCCCTGACCACCGATCCGCGTCCGAACTTCTCGCGCAAGGCGTCGATCGCCTTCTCCCGCGCCTTCTCCCGGGCGCGGTCGCCCTCGACCAGATCGGCGGCGTCGGCTTCCGAAGCCGGCCGCAGGTCGGTCGTTCCGATTCCGATCAACCGGTAGCGTTGGCCGGCTGGTTGCATCGCGAGCAGACCCCGCGCGGCCTCGAACAGGCGCGGCGCGAGCTGGGTCGGGGCCAAGCTGCGCGCGCGCGTGCGCAGCTTGAAATCGGGCAGCCGCAACTTCAGCGTCACGCCGCCGGCGGCAAGCTCGCCCTGTTTCAGTCGGCGGGCGAGCTTCTCGCACAAGACCAGCAGCACCGCTTCCAACTCGGCGCGATCGGAAATGTCCTCGACAAAGGTCGTCTCGGCCGACACGCTCTTGCTCTCGCGCTCGCTCGACACTTTGCGCGCGTCGATCCCGCGCGAAAGCCGCCACAGCCGCCGTCCGTCCTCGCCAAGCCGGGCCAGCGCCTGCGCCTCGTCGATTTTCTGCAAATCGCCGATCACACGGAAGCCCAGCCGCTCCAGCCGCAGGCGCGCCACTTCGCCAACGCCCCACAATCGACCGACGCTGAGAGGCGCCAGCAACGCCACCGCCTCGTTCTGCGCGATGACGGAAAAGCCTCTGGGCTTATCGAGATCGGAGGCGAACTTCGCCAGAAACTTGCAATAGCTGAGTCCGATCGAGACCGTCACGCCAATCTCGCGTTCTATCCTTTGCGCGAACCGCGCCAGCGCCGGCGCGACGGCCATCCCAAGCGCCGCCTCGCAGCCGGCGAGATCCAGAAACGCCTCGTCGATCGACAGCGGCTCGACCAGCGGCGTCAATTCGCCCATCAACACGCGAATCTGGCGCGAGACGGTGGAATATTTCGTCATATCAGGGGGAAGCACGACCGCGTTGGGACAAAGCTTCAACGCCCGCGCCATCGGCATGGCCGAGCGGACGCCAAAGGTGCGGGCGATGTAGCAGGCGGTCGAGACCACGCCGCGCTTGACGCCGCCGCCGATGATGAGCGGCTTGTCGTCGAGCTCCGGCCGGTCGCGTTTCTCGACCGAGGCGTAGAACGCGTCGCAATCGACATGGGCGATGTGCAGCGCGGGATCGGCGCGCACGATCCGCGGCGAGCCGCAGCGCGCGCAGCGCCCGGACGAGGCGGCGGGCGCGAGACAGTCGCGGCAGAAGGCGATCACACTTCGCCTGGGCGCGCGTCGCCCATGGCGCGCCGCGCGGCGGCTATGCTCTCGGGCGAAACGCCGCGGTCGGCGGCGAAGGCGATCAGCAAAGGCTCGTCGGCGAGCAGGTAATCCAGCACCGCGGCCAGAAAGCCGGGATCGGCGGCGGCGGCGCGCAGATTGTGCGGCCCGAGGCCGCAGAGATCGAGAAAGCGCGACAGCCTGTCGGGCTCTTGCGCGAGAAAAGAGAGCGCCGCGACAGACAGCTCTTGCCCATCACAGCGTAAAGATGAAGTCTTGGGTCGCAGAGGGCGCAAAACCAAGCGATTCTCCATTCGTAAACGCATCTTGGCTAGAGTGGCGGCGCCGGGAACGCTAGTGTCAAAGTCGGCCCGCCATGGATCGTTGAATGAGCAAGACCGTTCTCATCGTAGAGGACAACGAACTGAACATGAAGCTCTTCAACGATCTGTTGGAGACGCGCGGTTGCAAAATCGTCCAGACGCGCAATGGCGTCGAAGCGGTCAGGCTCGCCCGCGAAACTCGGCCCGATCTGATCCTCATGGATATCCAGTTGCCCGAGGTTTCCGGCCTCGAGGTGACGCAATGGTTAAAGGATGATGAATCGCTTCGTTCGATTCCCATCATCGCCGTTACGGCTTTCGCAATGAAAGGCGACGAAGAGAAGATCCTGCAAGGGGGCTGCGAAGCCTATCTGTCGAAGCCGATTTCCGTCGCGAAGTTCTTCGAGACGGTCGACCATTTTCTTGGAGCGCCCAAGCGATGACCGCCCGCGTCCTCGTCGTCGACGACAACCCCGCCAATTGCAAGCTGCTCGAAGTGCGGCTCAACAACGAATATTTCGAGGTTCTGACCGCCTCGAACGGCCCCGACGCCATCCTCATCTGCGAGAAATCGCTGTGCGACATCGTCCTGCTCGACGTGATGATGCCGGAGATGGACGGCTTCGAGGTTTGCCGGCGGCTGAAGAGCCATGTCTCGACGGCGCATCTGCCAATCGTCATGGTCACCGCGCTCGACCAGCCCGCCGACCGCGTGCGCGGGCTGGAGGCCGGCGCCGACGACTTTCTCACCAAGCCGATCGACGAGATGCAACTGATCGCGCGCGTGCGCTCGCTGTCGCGGCTCAAGGTGACGATCGACGAATTGCGCAACCGCGCCGCCACCACCGTCGCGCTGGGCATGATCGCGCCGTTCGGGGCGCCCAGCGCCGAGGACGGGCGACGCGGACGGCTGCTGGTCGTCGACGACCGCAAGAATTCCGCCGAGCGCCTGTCGGTCGCGCTGGCGCCCCATCACGCCGTCACCATTGAAGCGAACGCGCAGGAGGCGATGTTCAAGGCGGCGGAGGAGCATGTCGACGTCCTCATCATCAGCCTGGGTTTGGCGAACTACGATTCGCTGCGGCTGTGCAGCCAGATCCGCGCGCTGGAGCGCACCCGCAACCTGCCGATCCTGTTGGTCGCCGACGCCGAGGATCGCGACCGTGTGCTGCGCGGCATGGAGCTGGGCGTCAACGACTGGCTGAGCCGGCCGGTCGACCGCAACGAGTTGCTCGCCCGCGTGCGCACCCAGTTGCGGCAGAAGCGATACGCCGACAGCCTGCGCGAGAAGGTGCAGCAATCGATCGAACTGGCGCTGTTCGACCCGCTGACCGGCCTCAACAACCGTCGCTTCCTGGAGAACCACCTCTCGACCATGATCGAGAACGCGCGCATCCGGCGCGCGCCGCTGACGCTGATGATCCTCGACATCGACTATTTCAAGCGCGTCAACGACACCTACGGCCACGATTGCGGCGACGAAGTGCTGAAGGGCTTCGCCGACCGGCTGCGCGGCATCATCCGCGGCGGCGATCTCCTATGCCGGCTCGGCGGCGAGGAGTTCGTCATCGTCATGCCCGGCGTCAACGCCACGGCCGCCGCCCGCATCGCCGAGCGCGCGCGTCAGGCGATCGAGCAGGAAGCGTTCGTGATGACCGAGGACGGGCAGTCCATCTCGATCACCACCTCGATCGGGCTCGCCGAGCGGCGCGACGACACCGGCTCGCACGAACTCTACCGCCGCGCCGATCAGGCGCTGTACCGATCGAAGTCGGAAGGGCGCAACCGGGTGACGGCGGCGGCGGCTTGAGGCGGCCGTTTGTGACCACCTCGTACATCGCGCCCGTTTGTGGCGTAATGTTCGTATGACCGCGACGGTCGCCCGAACCACGCCGTCGCCATTGCCGCCGACCGAAGCGGAGTTGGCCGCCTGGAACGCCTTGAATCGCGAACAACAGATCGCGTATTTGCGGGAGCATCTCTCGCATCCCGATTGTGACCGCGTGAGCGACGCCACCATGGCTGAAATTGTAACCGAAGCCCGCGCCCGCGCCGCGCGCCGTCGCGGTGGCTGAGTTCCGCCTGTCCGAGCGCGCCAAAGGCGAACTCCTGGCCATCTACGAAGATAGCGAAATCCGCTTCGGCGCCTAACAAGCTGAGGCTTATCTCGCGGGGTTGGAGCGCACCTTCGGCCTGCTTGCTGACTTTCCCGTCATTGGACAAGAGGCCGCCGGGCTCCGCATCGGATATCGGCGGTTTCGCTTTCAGGCCCACATCATCTTTTACAGCGAGGACGCGGAAGGGGTTCTGATCCGCACGATAGTCCACGCCGCGCGGGACATTCGGCCCGAACTGTTCGATTGAAGCGCCCTTGCTACCCCCGCTCCCGCTCATACCGCGCCCGCGTCTCCGCATTCGGCGGATAAAGCCCGGGCAGGGCGACGCCCTTCTCGACCTCGCGCAGAATCCATTCCTCCAGCCGCTCCTGCTCCCGGGCGAGCCCTGCAACCTCGTCGACCATCGCGGCCGGGATCACCACGGCGCCGTCGGCGTCGGCGACGATCGTGTCGCCGGGAAAGATCGCCACCCCGCCGCAGGCGATGGGCTGGTTCCAGCCGGTGAAGATGAGGCCGGCGACTGAGGGCGGCGCGGCGTAGCCCTGCGCCCACACCGGCAGCCCGCTCGCGAGCACGCCGGCGATATCGCGCACCATTCCGTCGGTGACGACGCCGGCCAGACCCCGCTTGACCATGCGCGCGCAAAGGATGTCGCCGAAAATGCCGGCGTCGGTCACGCCCAGCGCGTTGGCGACCACCACGGACTGCGCGGGCGCGGCTTCGAGCGCGGCGCGGGTGGAGGTCGGCGAAGCCCAGGCTTCCGGCGTCGCCAGATCCTCCCGCGCGGGGATGAAATTGAGCGTGAAGGCCGGGCCGACGATGCGCGTTGACGCGCTCGCCAGCGGCCGCGCGCCGCGAATCCAGATGTTGCGCAGTCCCTTCTTCAACAGCACCGTGGTCAGGGTCGGCGTCGAAACCTGTCGCAGGATGTCATAGCTTGGCACGCGGCTGTCCTCCTCGTCAGGCGAATGATCTTAGGGGAAAACGCCGGCGGAAAGAAGCTTAGAGCTTGTCGCGCCAGGAGGATCTGAAGCCGCCGTCGCCGCGCCGACGCAGGTTGTTGAGCCAGTTCAGGCCCGCAATCGTGCCTTTGGCGGGGCGATATTCGCAGCCGACATGGCCGCGATAACCCAGCGCATCGAGCCGCGCCAGCACCATGTCGTCGTTGAGTTCGCCCGAGCCCGGTTCATGGCGTCCCGGCACGGAAGCGATCTGCACATGGCCGATGATCGGCATCAGGCTGGCCAGGCTCGTCAACACGTCGCCGTGCAGGACCTGGCGGTGATAGATGTCGTATTGCAACTTGAGCGAAGGCAGCTTGAGTTCGGCGATGATTTTCGCCGCCAGCTCGAAACTAGACAGGAAATAGCCGGGGATGTCGCGCCGGTTGATCGGCTCGATCAGCACTTCGACGCCTTCGAGCCGCTCGACCGCGAGCTTCAACGCGTCGCGGAACGCGCTCTGCGCGGCGGGATCGCTGGGGTCGGCGAGGCCCGCCATCACATGGACTTTTCGTGCGTTGACGTGCTCGGCGTAGATCATCGCCTGCGCCAGCGAAGCTCGGAACTGGTCGGCGCGGCCGGGGACGGCAGCGAAACCGCGCTCGCCGGCGGCAAAATCGCCCGCTGGCGTGTTCATCAGCACCAGTTCGAGGCGGGCGCGCTCCAGCCGCTTCTGGATCGCCTCGGCGGGATGATCATAGGGGAACTGGACTTCGACCGCCTTGAAGCCGTGATCCGCCGCGGCCGCGAAACGGTCGAGGAAGTCCCATTCCGTGAACATCATCGACAGATTGGCGGCGAATTGCGGCATTGGCGCGCGTTTCAAATGGAGAAGGCGACACGTTAAATTATATATCCGGCAAAGACTATTCAATTTGGTTAATTCAACTCCCGACCGTCAGTGTTCATGCGCTCCTGGACGGCGCAGCCGGTCGGAAAGCGGGCGCCTGGGCGACGGCGACCACGGCCGGTCCTGTAGCGGGCTGCGGTCGCTCGACACGACGAAGCGCTCTCCGTCCCAATTGAGGCCGACCGCGCCGGACTCAGCCAGCCGCCGCTCGTCGAGCAACAGCGCGGGCTTGCAATTTTCCGGCGCCGTCAGCGGGCTGACGACGATCGCCGCGCGGGCGCAATCCTCCTCGAACGCCGCGCGGTCGAGCACGAGGCTAAGCGACAGGCCCTCGGGCAGATCGCCGACGCAGCCGAGCCGATCGCAGGCGGGGTTGGGCGCGAGCGCGTCCGACCACTCGCGA
>JANYIH010000278.1 GCA_025358745.1 Hyphomicrobiales bacterium
CCTCCCTCAAGGACAATCTCACTCACAAAACGACGCCCTCGGCCGCTGCAATCTCCGCCAGCGCCACGCGCACGCCCGGCGCGCAAGCGAGCAGCGCATTGCCCTTGTGCAGTCCGTCGCGGGCGAGGAAATCGCTGACATAGCCGCCCGCTTCCGCAACCAGCACATTGCCGGCCAGACAATCCCAGGCGTTGATGTGGTGTTCGATGAAAGCGTCGGTGCGGCCGGCCGCGACATAGGCCAAAGCCAGCGCGCCCGAGCCGCAGCGCATCACCGCCGCGCCTTGCGCCACCACGCGGGTCGTCAACCCCAGGAATTTCTCCGGCCCGGAGCGCATGTTCCAGCCGATTTCGATCGCCGCCGCGCGCATGTCGGTCGTTGTCGACACTTTGAGCGCCGCGCCGTTGAGGAAGGCGCCGCCGCCCCGCCCCGCCGCGAACAATTCGTCCTTGACCGGATCGAAGATCACGCCGGCCTCGGCGTGAGCCGCCACAGTCAGCGCGATCGAGACGCAGAAATGGGGAATGCCGCGCGCGAAATTGGCGGTGCCGTCGATCGGATCGACCACCCAGGTCGGCGCGCCGTCCTGCGCCAGCCGCCCCTCGCCCTCCTCGCCGATGAAGCCGTCGCCGGAAAAAAGCCCGTGCAGCCGGCCCGCGACGAAGCGCTCGACCTCGCCGTCGACCTCGGTGAGGAAATCCTGCGGCCCCTTCAGGCCGATGGTGAACGAGGCGCGGTCGGCAAAGCGGCGTCGCGCGACCGCGCCCGCCTCGCGGGCAATGGCTGCGGCGGCGTGGAGACGTAGGCCGCGCTCTCTCGTGTCAAACATGCATCCTCGCTAGAAATGGCTGTACGCGCCGCGCGCGAAGCGCGCCGGCGCGCCGTCGAGGCCGAGGACGTTCAAGCCCTCGCCCTCCCGCACACGCCCGACCGCTTGCACCGGAATTCGCGCTTGGGCGGCGGCCGCCTCGAAGCCGAGCGCCGCATCCGGCGGCACGGCGGCGAGCACCTCATAATCGTCGCCGCCGGTCGCGGCAATCTCGATCGCATCCGGCTCGGCGGCGATCCAGGCGCGGGCGGCGTCGGAGAAAGGCGCGGCGCGCAGATCGAGTTCGCCGCCGACCCCGCTCGCGCGCAACAGCTTGGCGAGATCGCCGACCAGCCCGTCGGAAACGTCCATCGCCGCGTGAGCGTGCCTCAACGCCGCGGCGAGGCCGAGACGGGGTTGCGGCAGGAGATAGCGGTCGAGCAGATGCGCGCGGTAGGGCTCCGACAGCGTGGGCGTGGCCCCGCGCCGCAGCGCCAGCCCCAAAGCCGCGTCGCCGACGGTCCCCGAGACATAGAGGAGATCGCCCGGCCGCGCCTGCGTCCTGACCGGCATCCGCCCCGGCGCGATGCTGCCGAAGGCGGTGATCGACAGCGTCAGCGGCCCCGGCGTCTTGACCGTGTCGCCGCCGATGAGCGGGCAACCATAGGTTCGCGCGTCCGCGCCCAGCCCTCGCGCGAAAGCCTCCAGCCACGCGGGGGAAACGTCGGGGGGCATGGCGAGCGCGAGCAGGAAGCCCAGCGGCGTCGCGCCCTTGGCGGCGAGATCGGACAGATTGACCCTGAGGCCTTTCGCCGCGATCCGCTCGGGCGGATCGTGCGCGAAGAAATGCACGCCGGCGACCAACGCATCGACGGTCAGCACGAGATCGCGCCCCGGAGGCGGCGTCAGCCGCGCGACGTCGTCCTTCAGCGCCAGCCCGGCCGCCCCGGCGAGGGGCGCGAAATAACGGGCGATCAGTTCGTCTTCGGAGAGGGACATGCCGCACCATAGGGCGGCGGCGGCCCGGCGGCGAGGGGCGGCCTTTACGGGGCGGGAAAACCAGTCTTAAACACGCTGACGAAGGGAACCGCGCCATGACCTTTTTCGCGCAGCATGCCCGCCGCTGGCGTCGACTCGATCGCGTCGTCCGGCTGATCATCGTCAACTGGGCGCTGGGTTTGGGCGTCGGCGCAACGCTCGCCATAGGCATGCTGGCGTTCGACGCGTTCGGCCTGCGCACGCTGCTGTGGCGCTCGGATGTCGCGCTGGCGGGCGCGGTTCTGTTCGTGGCCATGTTCGCGCTCAGCTTCGGCGGCGTGGTCGCGGCCACCGCGGCGATGCGCGCCGGCCGCGACGATGACGATGAACCGCGCGGCGGGCGGCGCGCGCCCGCCCTCGCCTATGTCGCCGCACGCGGCGGCCGCTGACGGAGTTTTGCATTGATGGACATTCGTTTCGACGGCCGCGTGGCGATCGTCACCGGCGCCGGCGGCGGGCTTGGCCGTTGCCATGCGCTGGGGCTGGCCGCGCGCGGCGCGAAGGTGGTGGTCAACGATCTCGGCCCCGGCGCGCACAAGGTGGTCGCCGAGATCGAGGCGGCGGGCGGCGTCGCGCAGGCTCACGGCGCCGACGTCGCGAACGCTGCCGAGGTCGCCGACATGATCGCCGCCGCCGAGAAGGCGTGGGGGCGGATCGACATTCTCGTCAACAACGCCGGCGTCCTGCGCGACAAGAGCTTCGCCAAGATGGAGATGGCCGATTTCCAAAGGGTCGTCGACGTGCATCTGATCGGCTCGGCCAATTGCACCAAAGCGGTGTGGAACGGGATGCGCGAGCGCAATTACGGGCGCATCGTGTTCACCTCGTCCTCGTCCGGCCTCTACGGCAATTTCGGGCAGGCCAATTACGGGGCGGCCAAGGCGGCGATGGTCGGCCTGATGAACGTGCTGCATCAGGAAGGGGCCAAGAACAACATCCGCGTCAACACGCTCGCGCCAACCGCGCGCACGGCGATGACCGAGAACCTGTTGCCCGCCGACGCGGCCGCCTTGCTGTCGCCGGAATCGGTGACGCCGGGCTTGCTGTTTCTGGTCAGCGAGAACGCGCCCTCACGCGTCATCCTGGGTGCTGGCGCCGGGGCTTTCGCGGTGGCGCATATTCTGGAATCGCCCGGCGTCTACTTGGCCGAAAGCGAACGCACGCCCGAGACGATCGCGGCGCGGTTCGCCGAGATCTCCGATCTCGCGCACGCCGCGCCGATGGAAAACGCCTTTGGCCAGACCTTCAAATTCACCTCGCTGGCCGCGCGCGCAGCCAAGGACGGGTTCTGACCTCCAATAGCGATTGCAAATTTTCGCCTCAAGTTGCGCCAGCGGCAGGTAAGCGGCTTGCCAAATGGGGCCGACTTATTTACATTCTATAAAGCAATGCCGACTTAGCGCGGCGACGCGCGAAAGCAACCACATTGGGCATAAGATATATGTGGTTACGTAGCGTAAGAATTGAACGGCCAATACATCCGCGCTAGAAAAACGTCAACTTCAGTTCATTTAATCCGGAGCGCCGCTTTGACTGTCGAGATCGCCCAACCCCCCATCGAAGCGCCCGGGATGAAAATTATTCTTTCCGAGCAATCGCGCGAGCAGTTTGCCGCAAGTCAGGTCCAGATGACGCAGACCTGGTTTGACAATGTCCGTCGGTCCGGCCGCAATGTCGAGGATTACATCGCCAAGCGCAAGGCGGCGTATCTTGTCCGCTGGCGGGAAGCGGGCCGCTATTTTGGTCCGGGCGGACGCGTGCTCGATATCGGCGGCGGCAACAGCTACGTGGAACTGCTCGCCTATTTCAGGTCGATGAACTGGGACTATTGGTACACCGACATCGGCGAGAACGAGACCCGGCACTCCGCGCAACTTGGCCAGTCGTTCGGATTCGATCCCGCCCATTTCACGCGTCGGCTAAATCACGAGCTGTTCTACGACGAAGGGTCGTTCGACTCCGTGTTCTCGTCGCATTGCATCGAACATTCGATGGATCTGCGCCTGACGATGATCCAGCTCAACCGCATCCTCAAGACGGGGGGCAACCTCGTCGCATCGATCCCGTTCGGGTTCGACACGCAGCCCAACCACCCCTATTTTCTGATGGAGCAGGACTGGCTGACGCTGTTCGAAGACGCCGGCTTGCGCATTCGCGCCTATCAGATCGGCTCCGAATATCCGGAGAATGGGCAGGATCTGATGATCGCGGCGCAGAAAATCGGACCGGTCGCGGATCGCTTCCGGCTCGACGTCGGCAGCTATGTCAAGACCAACTACGATTTCCGTCCTTACACCGACCTGGCGCTGCGCTATCTCGGCGAGCGGATCGAGAAGCCGGACCACGTCATCCTCGAAAACGCGGATTGGCGGATCGATTTCACGCTTGAAGCCGGCGTGCGCGAAGTACTGCCGGTGTTCATTTGCCATAGCTGGTCGGGCGCGGTCTGCGTCCAGAGCGGCGGCGACGCGATCTACGGCGACCTGTTCCGCCTGCAGACGGCGACCCAGGCGTTGCGGCTAAAACTATCGGCGCCTTCCGAACGCGGCCAGATCGTGCAAATATCGCCCGTCGGCAAGCGCGATCTCAGCCTGTCCTCGCAGGGCGTGTTCGTCGGCGTCATGACGCGGTGACGCGTCGTGTTTGTAACTCGTAAGGCGCCTTTGCAGATGACAGAACACGCGCTTGTGCCGTTGACCAACGGCGAGGCCGCGCAAGCGCGGCTGCTCGCCGCGCTCGCCTGCCCCGACACGGGCGGCGCGCTCGATGTTGTATCGCTGGAGACAGCCGGCCGCGCGATCCGACGGGCCGCGATTTTCCGGCGCGACACCGGCGCGCGGGTCGGCAAAATCGAGAATTTTCAGATCGACTTCGTGCGGCCCGGCGAGGGCGAGACGCGCGAGACTCTGCAAGCGGGCGGGATTCCCCTACGCACCGAGACCGTCGCTCAATGGCGGCTGACGCCGCAAGATGCGGAGGGGATCGCCTACAGCGCGCCGACCATCAAGCTCAACGCCTATGAGATGATCGCCGTCGAGCAGCCGAGCGCGACGATCAGCTTTGAGGCCAGCGGTGAGATCGAACTGGTCCTGTTCGCCCATCCCTGGTCCGGTCTGGCCGAACTTCGCTATCTCGATCGCGAAACGACGATCGATCTCTATGCGCCTCACACGGTGATCCCGCATCCCGTGCGGATCGACCTCGGCGGCGCGCCGGTCCGGGTTGAACTCAAGGTCACCGGCGCCAAGAGCGATCTCTCGTTCGGCCGTCAGGTTCTGTTCGGCGGCTATCGCGTCAAGACCGGGCAACTCGTGCCCCTGCGCCACCACAAGGAAGCCAAGGTGCGCGGCGCGGCGTTCACCCCCGCCTTCCATCGCCTGCTCGCCGAAGTTCCCGACGACGGCCTGTTGCTCGATCTCGGCGGCGGCAATCGGCAGGTTGACGACGCGCGCTACATCAACGCCGATTATGCCGATTACGCCGAACCCGATCTGATCGCCGACGCCACGAAACTGCCGTTCCGCGACAATTCGGTCGACGCCGTCTATTCCACCGGCGTGTTCGAGCACATCAACGATCCGCAAAAGGCCGGCGCCGAGGTCGCGCGCGTGCTCAAGCCCGGCGGCAAGGCGATCATCGGCTGGGCCTTCATGCAGCCGATCCACAGCGAGGGCCAACATTTCTACAATGCGACGCCCTGGGGCGTGGAGCGGGCGTTTGCGGCGCTGAAGGTGAAACGGTTCTGGTATGAAACCTCGTTCTCGTTTTTGGTGCGCTGGGGCGCTTCGGTCTCGGGGTTGCCCGGTCTGGTGCCCGCCGAGGAGATCGAGGCGGTCTGCGCGACGCTCAGCCGCTGGGACGCGCTGATTCCGCAGACGCATAAATCCTATATGGCGAATGGCGTCTGGGCCGAGTTCGAAAAGGCGTGATCGCCGCGCGCCGCATTGCAAAGGCGGCCTGGCTCGGGCATGTGAATCGTTCCCAGGGAGGAATTCATGCGCGAAGCCGTCATCGTCTCGACCGCCCGTACGCCGATCGGCAAGGCCTATCGCGGCGCTTTCAACGACACGCCCGCCCAGACGCTCGGCGGCCATGCGATTCGCCATGCGGTCGAACGCGCCAAGATCCTCCCGGCGGAAGTGGACGACGTCGTGATGGGCGCGGCGTTGCAACAGGGCGCGACGGGCGGCAATGTCGCGCGCCAATGCGCGCTGCGCGCCGGCCTGCCCACCAGCGTCGCCGGCATGTCGGTCGATCGGCAATGCGCCTCCGGCCTGATGGCGATCGCCATCGCCGCCAAGCAGATCGTCGCCGACGGCATGAGCGTAACGGTAGGCGGCGGGCTCGAATCGATCAGCCTGGTGCAGAACGACCACATGAACCGCTTCCGCGCCGCCGATCCCTGGCTGATGGCGCATCGCGACGACGTCTATATGTCAATGCTGGAGACGGCCGAGATCGTCGCCCAGCGTTATGGAATCAGCCGCGAGCGCCAAGACGCCTACGCCCTGCAATCGCAACAGCGCACCGCCGCCGCGCAGGCGGCCGGCTTGTTCGACAAGGAGATTGTCGCGCTGGCGACAACGATGAAGGTGCAGGACAAGGCGACGGGGGCGGTCAGCGACAAGGAGATCGCGCTCAAACAGGACGAGGGCAACCGCGCCGACACGACGCTCTCTGGCCTTTCCAGCCTCAAGACGGTGTTCGCCGGCGGCTTGCACAAGAAGGACGCGGGAAGCTTCATCACCGCCGGCAACGCCTCGCAGCTTTCCGACGGCGCCAGCGCCTGCGTGCTGATGGAGGCCAAGCTGGCGGAGAAGCGCGGGCTGCAACCGCTAGGCATCTATCGCGGTATCGCGGTCGCTGGCTGCGACCCCGACGAAATGGGCATCGGCCCGGTGTTCGCCTTGCCTAAGCTGCTGAGGGCGCACGGGCTCACCGTCAACGACATCGGCCTGTTCGAGTTGAACGAGGCGTTCGCCGTGCAAGTCCTCTATTGCCGCGACCGGCTTGGCATCGACAACGAAAAGCTCAACGTCAACGGCGGCGCCATCTCGGTCGGCCATCCCTACGGCATGAGCGGCGCAAGGTTGACCGGCCATGCGCTGATCGAGGGCAAGCGGCGCGGCGTGCGCTATGTCGTGGTGACGATGTGCGTCGGCGGCGGCATGGGCGCGGCGGGGCTGTTCGAGGTGGCGTGAGGGGCGCGGCCAGAGCGTTAGGGCGATCCTTCGCCGCTACAGGTGGAGCACCTTCAGCGCGCCGTTCCATTTTTCATTGAGATATTCGCAGACGAGGCGGCGGTGGCATTGATGCGGCTTGTCTTCGGAGCATAGAAGGCACGCGCGATCGAACATTTCCGGTTTGAAGCGCTGCTCGATTTGTCTTTCCGCCATCAGGCCAAGAAAGCTAACTTCGTATGCGCGCCAGTCGCCCTTCTCTTTTTTGAATGCTTTGAGCATAGAATCGGTCGGCGCCAGCATGGGTTGGTGCAGGTATTGAATGCCTCCAATCTTCTTAAGGAGATAGTCAAGATCGTCGGCTTTTGCGAAACCGGCGAGTTGAGACGTGTTGTGAAGTCGGACGTCTACGACCTTCGTCACCCCGGCACTCAAAAGTCGTTCAAAGAAATTCTCAGCGTTTGTCTTGGTGAATCCAATCGTTGATACATTCGTCCTTTCCACTATCTCACTCCGCCATCAATGTATTTATTGATTCAATCTCTGATGCCACGAACGCAACTTTACGACCGCGCTCGCGATAGGCTATATCAAGTTGTTCCACCGGAGATGAAAACAAGTCCATAGTGTCGCGGCCAGTTATTTTCAATAGTTCATCTTCAATTTGGGAGTGACTCACGATGTTTCCATCATGAAGAACGTGCGCGATTTTGACGCCGCTCCTCGTCAAGGCGCGCCCAACGAGCAAACATCGGTGGCAATCCAACGGACTGCGTTCGGAACACATAAGCGCTATCCGATATTTCTTTGCTCCCTCGACGACCCGGTCCAACCCGTCGCTGAAGCCATCGGCCTGAGCCATTTTCTCGTAGTCAGCGACTCCGTCGCGATAGTGCTCCCGGTCCTTTGGCCGACCCCCAAGCTCTCTTCCCAAGAATACGTAGGAAATTCCGTCGCGCCGAAGCTCCTGCGACAATTCCTCACGATTGAAGTGCGGGTGCTGACCTGAGTAAGGCGCGCTCCGTACATCGG
>JANYIH010000305.1 GCA_025358745.1 Hyphomicrobiales bacterium
CCGGTTCTGACCAGCGCGGTGGCGAAGCCGGCGCGCGCGCCGCCGAGAATGTCGTGCGCGGGACTGTCGCCGACCGCCAGCACGCGCGCGCGAGCGATATCGCCAAGCCGCCGCATCGCCTCCTCGTATATCGCGGGATAGGGCTTGCCGAACCATTCGACGGCGCCGCCGAGGCTTTCGTAGGCTTTGGCGACGGCGCCCGCGCCGAACGCCGTGCCCTCTGAGGTCAGCATGGTCATATCGGGATTGGCGCAGATCGCCGGCGTCCCCCGCGCCGCCGCCGGCGCCAGCATCGCCACGTATTCCTCCAATGAACGCCGCCGCACGCCGGCGATCCAGATCAGTTCGGCCGCGTCGGGCGTCTCGACCAGGGTCAGGTCCAGCCCTTCGAGCGGGCGGTGCGAGGGGTCGCTGGTCTCGACCCAGGTTTTCGCGCCCGGGCGCAAATCCTGCCCGATCCGGCGTTCGATCTCGACATGGGCGACCTCGCCCGAACTCAGCACGTCGAGATAGGTCGCGCGCGAGAAGCCGAACCGCGCCAGCCGCGCCACATTGGCGGCGGAACGCTTGCCTGAATTGCTGACGAGCAAGACCTTCTTGCCGCGTGCGTAAAGCTCGTCCAGCACGCCGCGCGCGTGATCGTAAATGCCCGATCCGTCGAGCAGCACGCCGAACTGGTCGACCAGAAAGGCGTCGTAATCTCCCAGCAATTCCGCCAAACCTTGCGCGCGGATCATGTCCCTGCTCTTGCCAGCAGCGCCGCGCCATAGGCCGCCTCGTCCGAAAGCGGCGCGAGCATCGCCACGCCCAGCACGCGGGCGCGGATGCGGGTCCAGGCCGGGTTTTTCGCCCCGCCGCCGACCGTGCGCACGCTGCGCAAGGCGGGCGCGCCGAGTTCGGCCAACCGCGCGTAGCCCTGCGCCTCGACGCCCGCCACGCCCTCGAACAGGCCTTGCAGGAATATCGCCGGATCGTCGGGCCGGGGCGTCAGCCGGGGCGCAAAGTCGGGATCGGCGATGGGGAAGCGTTCGCCCGGCCGGGTCAGCGGGTAATAATCGAGCCCCGTGGGGTAGTCGGGGTCGAGCGAAGGCGTCAGCGCCTCGATCTCGTCGGCCGAGAAATGCGCCAGCAACGCGCCGCCTCCGGTGTTCGAGGCGCCGCCCGCCAGCCACATGCCGAGCAGCTTGTGGCTGTAAATGCCGTAGGCCGGCGCAAAGATCGGCCGTTCGCACAGAAGCTTCAGCGTCAACGTGGTGCCGAGCGCGGTGACGGCGTCGCCGGGTTCGCTGGCGCCGGTGGCCAGAAACGACGCGCAGCCGTCGGTCGTGCCCGCGACCACCCGCGTTCCCGCCGCCAGCCCGAATGTCTGCGCCGCCTCGCGCGTCACCTGGCCCGCGATCTGCCCCGGCGCCAACACCTCCGGCAGCAGTCCGAGGTTGAAGCCGAGTTCGCCCATCCAGTCCGGCCAGCGCCCGGCGATCGGGTCAAAGCCGGTCTTCAGCGCATTGTTGGCGTCGGTGACGTAGCGATCGGAAAAACGCGAGGCGATCCAGTCGGCCTGATGCAGCACGCGGGTCGGCTTTAACGCGCGCAATTGCATCGCCTTGGCGAGACCGCTGGTCGCGCCATGCGCGGCGCTAACGTCGGGCGCGGATTCGGCGATCGCCATCACGCCGGCGGGCGCGGCGGCGTCGTTGTACATCAACGCTTCGCCCAGCGGGCGCCCTTGCGCATCGACCGCCAGCACCGTGCCCGAGGTGCCGTCGACGCTAAGCGCGCGCACCCGGCCGGGTTCGATCCCGCTCAACGCGCCGCGCACGGCGGCGATGGTGGCGGCGAGCCACGTCAGCGGATCGCGCGGGTCCGGTCCATGTTCGCTCATCGCCGATTTCGCGCCCGCGACGATCGCCCCCTGCGCGTCGATCAGCAGCGCGCGCGCGCCGGTAGTGCCGAGATCGAGCCCGAGCCAGAGATCAGCTTGCATTGAGCGCGCGCCGGTATTTCTCGGCGTCCCAGTCGATCAGTTCGGCGTTTTCGGCCGGTGTGAGATAGATCAGTTCCGCCTCTTGGGGCACGCGCGCCAGCACATCGCCCAGACAGCGCGACAGCGCCAAAGCCCCGGCGCTCGCGTCGCGGGCGATCAGCGCGCCGACGCCGGGAACCAGCAGAAACGGCGGGCCGCCGGCGGCGGCGATCTCGCCCGCCCCTAGCGCCGTCGCGCCGACGCCGCAGAAAATCACATGGTCGGGATAGAGGCTCCCGCGCAGCGCCGCCTGACAACGGTAGGGTGACAGCGCGACGCCGTGCAGCGGATGATCGACGGGCGGGGGCGCGTAAAGTCTCCCGCCGCGCCGCGCCAGTTCGGCCATATCGGGCGCGGCGAACGGCGCCGGCGTGGCGACCAGCGCCGCCGTCACGCGGTCAAACAGCCGTTCCGCCTGCTCGACCGTGTCGCCCGCCACGATCAGCCCGTGATTGCCCAGCACAACGACGCCCGCCTCGACGCCACCGCTGGCGGCGACCGCTCTGGCCAGCGTCGCGCCGGGCTTGGCGTAGGGCGTGAAGCCATGGCGCTGTCCGCCGAGCCGCTCGGCCAGACGCTCGCGCGCGTCGACGCGGATGGCGAGCGCGAGGGTGTCGACGCAATGGGCGTGCACCACAACGCGCTGCGGAAACACTGCATGCAGGCTGGTCTCGATCGAGGGTCGCAAACCGCCATGGACTCGTGCGAATTCGGCGGGCTGGTCGGCGCGGGGGTCGCCCGCCGCCATCGCGGCTTGGAGGGCTTCGAGGTCGACGGCGACGAAAATCTCGCGCCGCTCGGCGTCGGCGAGTTCCGTGCCCGACGCCTTGATCCACATCGTGTCGCGCTCCTTGACCGAGGTGTTGCCGCCCGGCCCCTGAATGCGCAAGGGATCGGCGCCGAGGCGCTGCGACAGGTCCTTGAGGCGGGGAAGGTCGGCGGGAAGGGTCAAGCGGCGCCTGCGGTGTCGTCAAGAAGGGTCGGCGTGAGATAGCGCGTCGGCTGGCCAAGGTCTAACGCGAATGACGAAACCCTATTGCAGCCCCTGCAATTCCTCGCGACACCGCTCCGCGAAGGCGCGAATCACGTTCGCCTCGCGCTGATCCATCATCGCGCGCACCTGTTCGGGCGTGCGAATGTCCCCCAGCGCGAGATCGACGATGTAGCGCATCGCCTCCTCGGCGGCCTCGTTGACCGGCGCGGAGGCGTAAAGCGCGATGCGGCCATTCAGCGCGTGGGCGCTCGTCAGCCGCTCATAGTCGACCCCGACATTGTTGAGCGCGCCCGCGTAGAGGCGAGCGAGTTCGTCCATGAACCGGCCATAGATCTCCTCGCGCTTGCCGCGCTCGGCGGTCAGCCGCGCCGCGCGCGCCTGCGCCTGCGTCGTCATCCAGGTGGAAGCCAGCGACGTCGCGGCGCCGATCGCTGTGCCGGCGAGCGCGGAAAGGGTTGGAAGCAGCGCGGCGTCCATGTCTATTTGCCGTGGCCGCCGAAGGCGTTGCCAACCGCGTCGGCGATGCCGACAAACAGCGCCGTGCCGACGAAAGCGCCCAAAATCCCGGTCTGCCACATCAGTTCGCGGTTGGTCTCGTGGTCGAGGTTCATGTAAGCCTCCAAAAGCTTGATCGAGGCGATGGCGATTATGGAGGCGATCAGCTTCAGCTTCAGCTCGCCAAAATCGATGCCGACCATCCAGCTCGGCCAATCCGTGTGCTCGGTCGGCTCGATGCGGGCGACGAAGTTGGAATAGGTCGAGAACACGACCAGCACGACCAGACACGCGGTCAGCGTGAGATCGACCACCCCCAGCGCGGCCAAAATCACGTCCTCTTCGCTTAAGGACTGGATATTGATCGCCAGGCCGTAGGCGCGCATCACAACTTTGACGAGCAGCGCGACCAGGGTGACCACAAGCGCCACATAGAACGGCGTCAGCAGCCAGCGGCAGGCGAACAGCAGTTTTTCGAATGTCGTCTTCGGCACGGACCTTGTCCCTCCCTCGCGCAGTTGCGCTCTAACACGGAGCCCGGCGCTCTGGACAGGGCGCGCCGGCCCGCCTAGCTGAATTCCGCGCGGCCGCGTTCTTGCAGGGACGCGGCCGCGCAAGCGGAGTTGGACATGAGCGATATTTTGGGCGTGCTGCGGCTCGGCCGCGAAGCGGAGGGGCCGGTCGATCTCCGCCTCGCCGGTGGTAGAATCGTTGACATCCGCCCGAGCCCCTCGCCGCCCGCCCGCCGCCGCCTCGCCCTGCCCGCGCTCGCCAACGCGCACGACCATTGCCGTGCGCTGTCGCCGACCTCGTTCGGCGGCGCCGGCAAGCCGCTGGAGCTGTGGCTGCTGCGCCTCGCCGCCATGCCCGCCATTGATCCCTACCTGGGCGCGCTGGCCGCGTTCGGCCGCGCCGCGCGCGGCGGGGCGGCCTCGGTGATGGCCCATTACACCCGCTTCCACGGCCCGATGAACCCGGTCGAGGAAGCCAATGCCATCGCGCGGGCGGCGCGCGAGGTCGGCGTGCGCGCGACGCTGGCCATATTCATGCGCGACCGCAATCCCGTGGTTTACGGCCCCGACGAGGCGCTGCGGGCAAGCTTGCCGGCGGCCTCGCGCGACGCGCTGGCGGGATTTTCCGCCCCGATGCCCAGCCCCGCCGAGCAGATCGCGCGCGTCGAGGCGATCGCGGCGGCCGTGGAAAACCCCACTTTCTGCGTCCAATTCGGCCCCAACGGGCCGCAATGGTGCTCGGAC
The DNA here is from genome assembly GCA_025358745.1 of Hyphomicrobiales bacterium. GTDB lineage: Bacteria > Pseudomonadota > Alphaproteobacteria > Rhizobiales > Beijerinckiaceae > Roseiarcus. Next base: position 4,769 of record JANYIH010000305.1, read on the forward strand.
GAATTGCTGCGCGCCGTCGCGCAGGCCTCCGCCCGCAGCGGCCGGCGCGTCCACATGCATTTTCTGGAGACGCGCTATCAGCGCGCCTTCGCCGACGCGCACTACGGCGAAGGCGTCGCGGCGCGGCTGGAGGCGCTCGGCCTGTTGTCGGAGCGCCTGACGCTCGCACATTGCGTCTACGCGCGAGAGGACGAGTTGGCCGCAATCGTGCGCCACGGCGTCACCATCGCCACCAATCCCAGTTCCAACCTACACTTGCGCTCAGGCATTGCGCCCATCGGCGCGGCGTTGCAGCGCGGCGCCCGCGTCGCGCTCGGCGTCGACGCCTCCGCGCTCGATGAGGATGACGACATTCTCCGCGAGGCCCGGCTCGGCCATTTCCTGCATGGCGGCTGGGGCTTCGAGCAGACGATCTCGCGCCAGGATTGGCTTTCCGCCATTGTCGCCAACGGCCGCCGCGCCAACGGCGCCCCCGGCTCGGGCGCGCTGGAGGCCGGCGAACCCGCCGACGTGCTGATCCTGGACCTCGATCGGCTCGACCGCGACGCCGTCACGACCGTCGCCCCGCTCGACCTCTTGTTCGCCCGCGCCAACGCCGCCCATATCGACGCGCTGTATGTCGAAGGCCGCGAAATCGTCGCCGACGGGCGCCTGACAGGCGTCGATCTGGCCGAGACGGAGCGCAGGCTGCGCGAGCAATACCGGGAGCGCATGCCGGCCCGGGCCGGCTTTCTCGCCGCCTGGGCGCCGATCGCGCAGGCCGTCGCCGACCACTACGGATGTTGCTAACGCGCGCGCTTGCGTGTAAGGGCCGCGTTTAACCCACCCGAAATTCGCCGCATCAGGAGCCGCCATGGCGCGCGTCACCGTAGAAGATTGCATTGACAAGGTCGACAACCGCTTCGAGCTCGTGCTGATGGCGAGCCATCGGGCGCGCGCGATTTCGTCCGGCTCGAACATTCTTGTCGCCCGCGACAACGACAAGAATCCGGTCGTCGCATTACGCGAGATCGCCGATTCCAAGCTGCCTCCCGCCGACCTCAAGGAAGACCTGATCCATTCGCTGCAAAAGCAGGTCGAAGTGGACGAGCCGGAAGCCGAGGCCGCCCCGCCGCTCGCGCCCGCCTCCGCCGCCTCGCTCGACCCCGGCGCCGAGGCTCAGTTCGACCGCATGACCGAGGAAGACCTGCTGCGCGGGCTCGAAGGCATGGCGCCGCCGCCCGAGCCGGAAGATGACGCGGAGTAAGGCCTTATCGCCTTTACTTGAATTGCCAGCCCGCCCCGGCTTCGCCGAGGCGGGCTTTTGTTTGGCCAATTCGCGGCCTATCCACAATCTTCGCGCAAGCTGACACATTTTCGCTACTCGGCGCGAACCATTTTGCTATGTTGCATTTGAGAATCATGCGTGCGTCGATTCGTGTCGTCACTAGCCAGTTTTGGCGGAAGCGGCCGTGGCGGGCGGGGCGCGAGATTTTCAAGCGTGCGGATTTGAGGTGGGGGCCCGAGCTTTGAGCGAAGACAACGAAAAGGCTCAATCAAGCGCGCTCGACATTGAATTGGGCGCAGCCGCGGAGCGGGGCGGGCCGCTGGTCGAAGTCGCGGGCCGCGTCAAATGGTTCGACGTCGCCAAGGGCTATGGCTTCATCGTGCCCGAGGACGGCGGCGGCGACGTGTTGATCCATGTCACCGTCCTGCGGCGCGACGGCTTCGTCACCCTGACCGAAGGCGCGCGCGTGGTCGCCGAGGCGCATAAGCGCGACCGCGGCCTGCAAGTGATCAAGGTGCTCTCGGTGACGCCGGGCGAGCCTTCCGCCGCCCAGATCAACCCGCCGGCCCGCGTCATCGTGCAGGCGCAGCAGGTCGGCGGCTTCGAAATCGTCATCGTCAAATGGTTCAACCGCTCGCGCGGCTTCGGCTTTCTCACGCGCGGCGAGGGAACCGAGGACATTTTCGTCCATATGGAGACCTTGCGCCGCTACGGCTTCATCGATCCCAAGCCCGGCGACACCATGCTGGCGCGCTTCGGGCCGGGCCCGAAGGGCCTGCTCGCCGTCGAAGTGCGCCCGCTCGAAGGCGTTCGCGCTCAGGTCGCGCATTGAAGCGCGCGCTGTTCGCGGCGACGATCCTTTTTCTGCTCGGCGCTCCCTGCCTCAGCGCGACGATCGAGGGGCTCGACGTCGTCACCGCGACCGGGCCCCATCACTATCAGGTCGAAATCGCCAACGACGAGGCCACCCGCGAGCGGGGGTTGATGATGCGCGAGAACATGGCGCCCGATCACGGGATGCTGTTCGAGTTCCCCTCGCGCGAGCCCGTCACCTTTTGGATGAAGGACACTTTGCTGCCGCTCGATCTGCTGTTCATCGATATCGACGGCACGGTGCGGCGGGTGGTTGAAGGCGCGAAGCCGATGTCGGAAACGCTGATCCCCTCCGGCGTCCCCGTCACCGGCGTATTGGAGCTGAACGCGGGCCAGGCGGCCACGATGCAACTCAAGCCGGGCGACAAGGTCGAGTTTCCGTTCTTCCTGCATTGAGCCGCAATCAAGCGGCTTCGAGCCGCGCCCAGAACGCCTCCAACAGGCGGCTGACAAACAGGTTCTTGTGCGCGAGCGGTCCCTCGGGCGCCTCGGGATGCACCAGCATCGTCGCATTGGCCTCGAATAACAGCGCGCTTGCGTCCGGCAGCACGGCGAAATCGACGCCGGCGAAATCCAGATCCATCCGCCGCCCCGCCTCGCAGATCGCGCGATAGGCGCGCGCGCCCAGAGCCGCTTCCGGATCTTCGAGAAAACGCCGCTCCTCCGCGACCAGCGCCGCGTCCGAGGCCGTGCGCGACGTTTGGTAATGCACCAACCAATCATCATGTATGGCCAGATGATAGGGAAAGGGCGCGCGGTCGACGAAGAACATGCGGTATTTGCGATAGTAGCCGTCGCTGGAGCGATAGTCATGAAACGCGGTCGCGTAATGCGCGCCGCCCTGAAGCCGCGTCGCGATTTCGCCGAGCGCCAGCCGCTGCAATCTCTCGCCGCCGTGCGAACCGAGCGGGCGCAACAACCAAGGTCGCTCCGGATCGGCGCCGTCGAGTTGTGTGGCGAGCGTGATCCGGCGCGTCTCAGGCACAACCAGGTCGGCCAAGCCGTCAAACAACTGCCCTGCATTGTCGCGCGCCGTCGCCGCGATGCGCTCGGGCCGGTTCAGCACCGGCCGCCCGCAGCGCGCGACGAAGGCCGCCAACCTGTCGCTGAGCGCGGCGGCGGCGTCGGGATCTCCGACCGCGTTGAACACCACGTCGTAGTCGTGATGGGGCGACATTTCCTCGTTGGCGTAGGCGATGAACCAGACGAGCCGGTCGTAGCGCGTCTGCGGGATCAGATAAGCGTCGGGCGAATTGGCGCGCGCGGCGCTGGCGAGCGTCAGCACGCGGCGGCGCGGGTTTCGTGCGCGCGAGGCGATCAGCGGCGAACGGCGATAAGCCCGCTCGCGATGCGCCTCCGCCTCGTCCTCGCGGCCTTCGTGATCGTAGACGGCGGCCAGATTCTGATGCGCGCCCTGATGGTCCGGCGCCAGTTTCAACGCCGCCTCGGCGTGCGCGCGCGCGGCCTGGAATTGCAACGCGCGGCCATGCAGCGCGCTTAGCGCGACATGGGCTTCGATCTCCGTCTCGCGCGCCGGCCGCAGCGCCAGCGCCCGCTGGTAATGCACCGCCGCGTCGAAGGGGCGGTCGAGCTTGAGGCAATGCGCGCCGAGCCGGGCGAGCGGCTCGGCCTCGTCGGGGTTCAGCGCCTGCGCGCGTTCGAACGCGCGCGCCGAGAGCGTCGG
>JANYIH010000339.1 GCA_025358745.1 Hyphomicrobiales bacterium
TCGACGCGGTGCTCGCCGGGGGCGCGGCGCGCGCGCGCGAAATCGCCGCGCCGGTGATGGCGTCGGTCAAGGACATTCTTGGATTGGTGCGCTAGCGCGGCGCAAAATTTTTTTGATCTGTGGCGAAACGGCGACGCGCCGCGCAACCACGAGATATAGGCGCGGCGTGCCCCCCTCGCCTACATCTAGCTCCGCTCGACCATTGGCGCATGGGCGCGTGAAAACATGGTTAACGACTTTCTCGCCGGCTTTGCGTAAGTCTTGGATGACTGATTCGCGGCTTTGGCGGAGGCGCGGATCGGGTTACGGAGCGGAGCGGACGCCGGGCGGGGCGCGCTGATTCGCTGTCTTGCCGGGGGGCGCAAAGCTTGCGAAGTTCGACGTGGGCGAACGCCCGAATCGACGGCGTTGGAATTGCGGTTCTGATCGCCGGATTGGCGCCGGCCCCGGCGCGCGCGGCGAGCCTCGACATTTTCGACGCCGAACTGGCGCCGGTCATGCTGGCCGTCCTCATCATCATCATCGCGCTGTTTGTTTTTCTGATGTCGACGACGCGGCGTCGCCACGCGCTGCGCGAGCGGGAACTGGGCGTCGAACTGGAGCGCGCGCGCGCCGAACTCGACCGCGCCAAGCAGTTTCTGGCCGGCGAACCACAGATCGTGGTGGTCTGGGACCGCGCCGATTCCGAGCCGCGCGTCGAGGGCGAATTCAGCCTCGTGTCGGAGGCGATGAACCCGCGCCGCATCCTCTCCTTCACCGGTTGGCTCGACCCAGAGGCGGCCGCGCGCATTGAGGATTCCGTCGTAAAACTATTGACGCGCGGCGAGGGCTTCGCCGCCACGGTGGCGAGCCTGAAGGGGCGTCATCTGGAACTTGCCGGCCGCGCCATCGGCGGCAATGCGGTGATGCGCATTCGCGACATTTCCGGCGACCGGCTGGAGCGCATTCGGTTGCAGGAGTGCTTCGCGGAGGCGAACGCCGAACTCGACGCGATGCGCAAATTGCTCGATAATCTGCCCCACCCCGCCTGGATGCGCGGTCGCGACGGGCAGTTGAGCTGGCGCAGCGCGGCTTTCACCCGGGCGTTGACGCCAGGGGATCGCAAACAGATTGAAGCAACGGCGGAGCTGTTCGACCGCGTCACGCTGCGCGAGGCGGAAGAGATGCGCGCCGCCAACGGGCAATGGAGCGCGCGCGCACATGCGACGGTGGCCGGCGAGCGGCGCCCGTTCGAGGCGTTCGAGGTCACCGCCAACGGCGGCGCGGTCGGGCTGGCGATCGATCTCTCCGAGAGCGAAGCCCACAAGGCGGAGAAGGACCGGCAGAACCGCGCCTACAAGGGCCTGCTCGACCGGCTCGCCACGGCGGTCGCGATCTTCGACGGCGGCAGGCGGCTCGACTTCTACAACGCCGCCTATCGACAGATCTGGGGTCTTGACGCCGCCTTCCTCGATGCGCGTCCAACCGACGGCGAAATCCTCGATCACCTGCGTGCGCGCCGGCTGCTGCCCGAACAGGCCGATTTCCGCGCCTGGAAGTCGCAGGTGCTGGCGACCTATCAATCAACCGAAACGGTCGAGAACGTCTGGCATCTGCCCGACGGGCGGGCGCTACGGGTCGCCGCCGGCCCCAACGCCGAGGGCGGCGTCACCTATCTGTTCGACGACAATACGCAGAGCTTCGCGCTCGCCACCCAGGTCAACGCGATGACGCGGCTGCAAGGCGAGACGCTCGATTCGCTGAAAGAGGGCGTCGCCGTGTTCGGCGCCGACGGCCGGTTGAAGCTCGTCAATCCCGCCTTCGCCGCGATCTGGGGCGTGGCTCTGCCTGAGGCTTCGGAGCGGCCGCATTTCGACGAGATCGCCAAAGCCTGCCTGCCGGTCGTCACCGACGCTTCGAAATGGGACAGCTTGCGCGGCGCGGCGCTGGGCCTCGTCGATCAGCGCCATCCCGTGGGCGAGCGGATCGAACTCGCCAACGACAAGATCCTGGAATGCGCCGCGCTGCCGCTGCCCGACGGGGGCACGCTGATGACGCTGTTCGACGTCACCGACAGCGCCAAATTCGCCCGCGCGCTGACGGAGCGCAACGAGGCGCTGGTCAGCGCCGAGAAGCTGCGCAACGACTTCGTCAAACATGTTTCCTACGAATTGCGCACGCCGTTGACCAACATCATCGGCTTCACGCAATTGCTGGCCGACGGCGGCGCGGGCGCGCTCACCGTCAAGCAACTCGAATACGCCGGCTACATCAGGCAATCCTCCTCGGCGCTGCTGGCCATCATCAACGACATTCTCGATCTCGCCTCGGTCGACGCCGGCGCACTCGAATTGCGGCTGGAGGACGTCGACGTGGCCGAGGCGATGCGCGCCGCGGCGGAGGGCGTGCAGGACCGGCTGCGCGAGGCCAATATCGAATTGCGCATCATCACCACCGACGGCGTCGGCAAGTTGCAGGCCGACGGGCGACGGGTGCGGCAGGTGCTGTTCAACCTGCTCTCCAATGCGATCAATTTCTCCGAGGCCGGGCAGACGGTTTCTCTTGCCGCAATGCGCCGGCCCGACGAAGTGGTGTTCAAGGTGTCGGACCGCGGCCGCGGCATTCCGCCCGAGGCGCTGGAGCGGGTGTTCGACCGCTTCGAGGCCAAGAGCGCGGGCGCGCGTCAACGCGGGCCGGGGCTCGGCCTCTCCATGGTGCGCGCGCTGGTGGAACTGCACGGCGGGCGCGTGACGATTGATTCCGTGGTAGGGGAGGGTACGGTCGTCACCTGTGTTTTCCCTACCCAGGCCGCCAGTCTGGCGGCCCAGGCGGCGAGCTGACATGAGCTTTTACCTGCAAACGGATTTGCCCGTCGAAATCGTCGAGCTTGAGGACGAGGCGGCGACCGGCGCACTGGCGCGCTGGTGCGCGGGCTTCGCTCGCGCCGGCGATTTTCTCGTGCTGAGCGGCGAACTCGGCGCCGGCAAGACCGCCTTCGCGCGCGCCTTCCTGCGCGAGGCGACCGGCGATCCCGAACTGGAGACGCCAAGCCCGACCTTCACCATCGTCCAACTTTACGAGGGGCGCGATTGCCCGCTGGCGCACGCCGATTTCTACCGGCTCAAGGGGCCGGAGGATCTCTATCAGATCGGCTTCAGCGAAATGACGCAAGGCGCGGTCGCGCTGGTCGAATGGGGCGAGCGCGCCGCCGCCGCCTTGCCTTCCGAGCGGCTCGACATTACGCTGGAGTTCGACCCCGAGCACGGGTCCGACTCGCGGCTCGCCTTCTTCCGCCCGCGCGGGTTGACGATGACCGCGCGCTTCAAGGCGGCCCGCGCCGTCGAAGCGTTGATGGAGCAGGCGGGCTGGACCGACGCCAAGCGCACGCAGATGTACGGCGACGCCTCGACCCGCGCCTACGAGCGTCTGACCGATCCGCAGGGGCGCACCGCGATCCTGATGATCGCGCCGCCGCGCCCGCCCGGCCCGCCGCTGCGGTTCGGCAAATCCTATGCGGAAATCGCCCGGCTCAGCACCGACATTCGCGCCTTTCTCGCGGTCGGCGAGGGTCTGCGCGCGATCGGCTATTCGGCGCCGCGCATTTACGCCCACTCCGTCGCCGACGGGCTGGCGCTGATCGAGGATTTCGGGTCCGAGACGATCGTCGATTCCGCCGGCGTCAACCCATCGCGCTATGCCGAAGCCGCCGCGCTGCTCGCCGATCTGCATTCGCGCGAACTGCCGCGCGAGCTGGCGTTCGAGGGCGAGGCTTACGCCTTTCCCGTCTACGACGTCGATGCGATGCTGATCGAGGTCGAGTTGGCGATTGACTGGTATGCGCCGGCCATCGCGCGTGGCGCGCCCTCGTCCGGCGCGCGCATGCAATTCCTCAATCTCTGGCGCGAAATCCTGTCGCCGGTGCTCGCCGGGCCGTTGACCTGGACCCTGCGCGATTATCATTCGCCCAACATTCATTGGCTCGCCGAACGCAACGGCCTGGCGCGGCTCGGCCTGATCGACTTCCAGGACGCGGTGCTCGGGCCGCCGGCCTACGACCTCGCCTCGCTGTTGCAGGACGCGCGGCAATCGGTGCCGGGCGATCTGGAGGGGCGGCTGGTTGCGCTCTACGGACGACGGCGCGGGCAGATCAATCCGAGTTTCGATCTGGAGACCTTCGTCGCCCATTATTCCGTGATGGGGGCCCAGCGCGCGACCAAGATCCTCGGCCTGTTCACCCGCCTCGACCGGCGCGACGGCAAGCCGCAGTATCTCAAGCTGCTGCCGCGCATCGAGCAGACGCTGGCGCGCAATCTCGACCATCCCGTGCTGGAGCCGTTGCGGCGCTGGTTTGAAACCCACCTGCCGCGCGCGCTCGGCGGCCCGTC
>JANYIH010000344.1 GCA_025358745.1 Hyphomicrobiales bacterium
CCGCGAGGCGCCCCAGGGGGGAGGAACGAGAAAGCCGGGGCGCGCGCGCCCCGGAGAGAACGCGCGATACGCTTACTGAACCACCTCGCCGTGCAAGGCGAGATCGAGGCCTTCGCGCTCGATTTCGTCGCTGACCTTCAAGCCGATGACCGCCTTGATGATGGCCAGGATGATCAGCGAGACGATGGCGTCGTAGATGATGACGACGCCCACGCCGATGACCTGATTGACGAACTGCTGCGGATTGCCCTCCAACAGACCTTTGGTGCCGCCGATCTGCTCGACTGCGAACACGCCCGTCAGCAGCGCGCCGATCACGCCGCCCACGCCGTGGACGCCGAAGGCGTCGAGCGCGTCGTCATAACCGAACATGTGCTTGAGCGAGGTCGCGCCGAGGTAACAGCCGATTCCGCAGGCGATGCCGATCACGATCGCGCCGAACGGATCGACGAAGCCCGAGGCCGGGGTGATGGCGACGAGGCCAGCGACCGCGCCCGAGCAGATGCCCACGACCGTCGGCTTGCCGCGATGCGCCCATTCCACGAACATCCAGGTCAAGGCCGCAACGGCGGTCGCGATCTGGGTGACGGTCATCGCCATGCCGGCGACCTGGCCGGCGGTCACCGCCGAACCCGCGTTGAACCCGAACCAGCCGACCCACAGCAGGCCCGCGCCGATGAAGGTGTAGACCATGTTGTGCGGCGGACCCATGTCGCGGCGCTTGCCGAGCATGAGGGCGCAGACAAGACCGGCGACGCCGGCGTTGATATGCACCACCGTGCCGCCCGCGAAATCGAGCACATGCACCTTGGCGTCGCCGTTGATCGCCGCAAACATGCCGTCCGGACCCCAGACCCAATGCGCGACCGGGGCATAGACCAGCACCGCCCACAGGCCGATGAACCACAGCATCGCCGAGAACTTCATGCGCTCCGCGAAGGCGCCGGCGATCAGGGCCGGAGTGATGATCGCGAAGGTCATCTGGAAGCACATGTAGACCGATTCCGGAATCGTCGGAGCGAGCCCGCTCGCCGTGCCGGTGCCGTCGGAGACGCTCGAAATCATGCCATGCAGCATGAACCGGGTTAGACCGCCGATGTAGGGCGAACCCGAGGTGAAGGCGAGCGAGTAGGTCAGCACCGCGAACAGCACGGTGACGAGCGCGGTGATCGCGAACGAGGTCATCACCGTGTCGCCGACGTTCTTCTTGCGGACCATGCCGCCGTAGAAGAGGCCGAGGCCGGGGATGGTCATCATCAGCACCAGCGCCATCGAGGTCAGCATCCACGCCGTGTCGCCGGACGAGGGGGTGCATTTCTCCAGCACGGCGGGCGTCTTGCCGTCAGCGGAGCCGGCGGCGCAGGCAGGCGGAGCGGCGGGAGCCGCAGCCGCGGCGGCGGGGGCCGGGGCGGCGGCGGGCGTAGCCGCGGGAGTCGCGGCGGCGGCTGGGGCGGGCGTCGCTTCCGCGGTCGCCGTCGGCGAAGGCGACTGCGCCGCGCCCGGACCGCCGAACCCGATCAGGGCGGCGATGGCCAGCGCTGGCGCTAGGCCTGACAAATACCTGGAAAGTTTCATATTTTAGAACTCCACAAGGGAAATTTAGCCTCAGAGGGCGTCGTCGTCCTTCTCGCCGGTGCGGATGCGCACGGCCGATTCCAGCGCGTAGACGAAAATCTTGCCGTCGCCGATCTGGCCCGTGCGGGCGGATGCGACGATGGCGTCGATGACTTTGTCGACGAGCGCGGTGGAGACCGCGACCTCGATCTTCAGCTTGGGGAGGAAGCTGACGGCGTATTCCGCGCCGCGGTAGATTTCGGTGTGCCCCTTTTGCCGTCCGTAGCCCTTCACCTCGGTGACCGTCAGACCGTGAACTCCGATGGCGGTCAGCGCGTCGCGGACCTCCTCGAGTTTGAACGGCTTGATCACTGCCATCACTATTTTCATGTGCAACGTCCCCTGGGGTACGGCGTTTTCGGCGTCGGGGATCGACCTTCGCCATATGCGCCGTGAGTAACGATCGGACGCGCCGCGCCCTCTCGCAGGAAGCCCTTACAAAGGTCGTGCCAACTCCCGATTCACGCGGACCTTGTGGGAAGCGGGGTCGTCGGGGGCGCGGTGAGGTTGGGCGCCTAAAAATTGAGCGATTAAAAATCAGGCGCCGGGGTGGGTCGGTTTCAGTCGAACTAGCCCCTCCTGCGTCGTGCTCGCCGCCAGCGCGCCGTCGCGCGTATGGAGCAGCCCACGCGTCAAGCCGCGCGAGCCTTGCGCGCTGGGCGAGTTCTGCACGTAGAGCAGCCAGTCGTCGACGCGGCAGGGGCGGTGCAGCCAGACCGCGTGATCGAGGCTCGCGGTCTGGAATTGCCCGCGCGCGATGGAATAGCCGTGCGCGACCAGCACCGTGTCGATCAGCGTCATATCGGAGAGATAGACCAGCGCGGCGCGGTGGATCGCGGGATCGTCAGGCAACGGCCCCTTGACGCGAATCCACAGATTCTGCCGCGGATCGCCCAACGCGCCGGGAACGGTGGGGCGATAACGGCGCGGGTCGAGCGGGCGCAGCTCGATCGGGCTGATGTGAGCGAAAAAGCCGCGCACCCGTTCGGCCTGCGGGGCGGGCAAAGCGTCCGCCAGCGCGACGGGATCGGGCGTTTCCTCCGGCGTTGTCGCCTCCGGCGGCGGCAGCGCGTGATTGAGGGCGCCCTCCTCCTCGGTCTGAAACGACACCGACATCACAAACATGATCTCGCCGCGCTGGTGCGCCACCACCCGGCGCACCGAAAAGCTGCGTCCGTCGCGCACGCGCTCGACGCAAAGCTCGATCGGCTCGGCGGGATCGCCGCCGAGGATGAAATAGGCGTGCAGCGAGTGGGGAACGCGCGCCTCGACGCTGCGTTCGGCGGCGACGAGGGCCTGCGCCAGCACCTGGCCGCCGAACACGCGCTTCCAGCCATTGTCGGGCGAGCGGGCGACCCAACGATCTGGGCCCGCCGGCTCGATATCCATCAGCGCGAGAAACTCGGCAACGTTCATGCGTGAACCTCCAGCGCTTTTTGCGGCGCATCAAAGCGCCCGTCAAGTGAGCCAAGGCAAGCAATATTGTGCATCGCACAAAAATGCTTGCGTTGAGCCGGTTTTTGTGGCTGAAGTCTTCTCACGTAAACTGGATGCAAATATGAGTAATTTACATACAGAACGTATAATTCTAGTGCGGCACTGGACCGACCGGCTGTTCAGCTTCCGCACCACGCGCAGCCCCTCGCTTCGATTCCGCAGCGGCCAGTTCGTGATGATGGGATTGCCGGGCGACGGCAAGCCGCTGCTGCGGGCCTATTCGCTGGCCAGCGCCCCTTATGA
>JANYIH010000006.1 GCA_025358745.1 Hyphomicrobiales bacterium
CTACGCCCTCCCTCCGTCCCAACCCCTAGGCGGCAAAGACAGTAACCCCGGCAGAACGCCACTTATCGTTCGCGGAAACCTGTTCAGACGACCGAGGCCAGCTCTGCCAAAGCGCTGTTATGTCGCCGCCATAACTAAGAAGATGAAGAGCCTCTAGAACGGAGGTTTTCCCGCAATTGTTTTTTCCAACCAATAGGTTAACACGACCTAAGCCGCCCATTTCGAAGCGATCAAGCCCACGGTAACCTTCGATTTTTATCGTGTGATATGCCACGCCGCTTCTCGACAAGCTGCGGCGAGTGTAGTTGGTGCCACTTAAGGAGTCACTAGCGACGCTGAGGCCGGCAGTGTCAGGCGACCCCTTATCGAGTCGATTTATCCGCCCGCTTCGGGCCGCCTTATTCAAACTGGCCCACTACCGACTTGCCCTATTGATCGACATTGTATATCTTTTGCCGTTAAGCGCGGAGGCGGCCATGCAAGTGCTTTTGTCGAAATGGGGAAATTCGCTGGGCCTGCGGCTTCCCAAGGCGCTGACGGCGGAAATCGGAGTGTCCGATGGGCAGAAAGTCGAGGTTCGGGCGGAAGGCGGGCGGATCATCGTCGAACCCGTGCGCAAAGCCTACACCCTGGAACAGATGATGGAGAACGTTACGCCCGAGGCGATGCGCGAAGCCTGGGATTGGGGCGATGACGTGGGCCGGGAAATCGTCGATGATTGACGACTATGTCCCCCAAGCGGGGGACATCGTGTGGACGGATCTCGACCCCAGAACGGGGCGCGAGCAGGGCGGCCGTCGTCCGGTTCTGGTGATTTCCCCAGCCGGCTTTTTCCAAAGCGCGCGTCTTGTAATCGTCTGCCCGATCACGAGCAAAATTCGCCCGTTCAACTCGAGTGTAGTGCTGCCCGCGGATTTTCCCATTAGGGGAGAAATCTTGACTTCGCACATGCGGAGCCTTGATGCGCTTTCTCGCCCGATCCGTTTCTCGGGGACGAAGGCGCCGCCTGCGATTGTTGCGCAGGTGCGTGGCAAACTCGCGGTTCTTTGCGGCATCGTCGCTAGCGATCTGGGCGTCCAATGACCCTCGACCTCCTCGTCCGCAACGCGACGCTGCCCGACGGGCGCCGCCTCGATATCGCCGTGCGCGCGGGCATGATCGTCGATCTCGCGCCGGGACTCGAGGCGCAGGCGCGCGAGATCATCGACGCGCGCGGCCACCTTGTCGCGCCGCCCTTCGTCGATTGCCATTTCCATCTGGACGCGACGCTGTCGCTGGGCCTTCCGCGCCTCAACATGTCGGGCACCCTGCTGGAAGGCATCGCGCTGTGGGGCGAACTCAAGCCGCTGCTGACCCATGAAGCTGTGGCGGAGCGCGCCTTGCGCTATTGCGATCTCGCCGTCTCGCGCGGGCTGCTGGCGGTGCGCACGCATGTCGATGTTTGCGACGACCGGCTGCTGGCGGTCGAGGCGCTGCTGGAGGTGAAGAGACAGGTCAAACCCTATCTCGACCTGCAACTCGTCGCCTTCCCGCAGGACGGTTATTTCCGCTCCGCCAACGCGGCGCAAAACCTCAGGCGCGCGCTCGATTTGGGCGTGGACGTGGTCGGCGGCATTCCGCATTTCGAGCGCACCATGGAGGAGGGCGCGGCCTCGGTGAAGGCGCTGTGCGAGATCGCGGCCAAGCGCGGGCTGCCGATCGACCTCCACTGCGACGAGAGCGACGACCCGCTGTCGCGCCATATCGAGACGCTGGCGGCGGAGGCGCATCGGCTGGGACTTGGCGCGCGCGCGACCGCGAGCCACGCCACTTCGATGCATTCGATGGACAATTACTATGTCTCGAAGCTGATTCCGCTGATCGCCGAATCTCGCATCAACGTGATCGCCAATCCGCTCATCAACATCACGTTGCAGGGGCGACACGACACCTACCCGCGCCGGCGTGGGCTGACGCGAATCCCCGAACTGCGGGCGGCGGGCGTCAATGTCGCGCTCGGCCAGGATTGCGTGATGGACCCCTGGTATGGGCTCGGCGGCGCCGATATGCTCGATGTCGCGCATATGGCGGTGCATGCCGCGCCGATGACAAGCCGCGAGGCGATCGCCTGGAGCTTTGCCGGGGTCACCGAGATGGCGGCGCGCACAATGGGGCTGGAGGGCTATGGGCTGCATGTCGGCGCCCACGCCGATTTCGTGCTGTTGCAGGCGGCCGACCCGATCGAGGCGGTGCGGTTGCGCGCCGAGCGGTTGGCGGTGGTGCGGCGGGGCAAAGTGATCGCGCGCACGCCGGAGCGTGTGACGGCGCTCGCGCTGGAGGGGCGGCCGGCCGTGCTCGATCCCTCCGCTTACGCGCCGCGCTAAAGTTATTTCCGCGACGCGCCGGGGCGCCTTATGCTGGCGGCTCAGGAGGCGCGCGCCATGGCCATGAACAAGCAGATCGTACTCGATTCCCGCCCGAGCGAAAAAGTGTCGCCGGCGAATTTCCGCAGCGCCGAGGCGCCGGTCCCCCGTGCGGGCGAGGGCGAAATCGTCGTGCGGCAGCATTATCTCTCGCTCGACCCCTATATGCGCGGGCGGCTCAGCGACGCCAAGAGCTACGCCAAGCCGCAGGAGATCGGCGCCGTGATGGGCGGCGGGGCGGTCGGCGAGGTGGTGGAATCGAAGAACGCGAAATTCAAGCCGGGCGATTTCGTCGTCGGCATGGGCGGCTGGCAGCAGTTCGCCTTGAGCGATGGCGCGGGCTGGAACGTGGTCGACGCCAAATCGATCCCGCTTTCCGCCTATCTCGGCGTGGTCGGCATGCCCGGCGTGACCGCGTGGTACGGGCTCAACGAGATCATTGCGCCGAAACCGGGCGAGACGGTGCTGGTGTCGGCGGCGTCGGGCGCGGTCGGCGGCGTGGTGGGACAACTCGCCAAGCTGAAGGGCGCCAAAGTGGTCGGCGTCGCCGGGGGCGCGGAGAAATGCGGCTATGTCACCGGCCAACTCGGCTTTGACGCCTGCGTCGACCATAAATCCGCGCGCTTCGCCGAGGAGATGAAGGCGGCGCTGCCCGACGGGATCGATGGCGTGTTCGAGAATGTCGGCGGCGAGCCGTTCCTGCAAGCGCTGCGCCGGCTCAACGATTTCGCCCGCATCGCCATCTGCGGCCTGATCGCGTCCTACGAGGCCGCGCCGACCGCGCTGCCGGACATGCGCATCTTTCTCGTTCGCCGCATCAGGATCGAGGGCTTCATCGTGTCGGATCATTTGAAGATCTGGCCGAAGGCGCTGGCGGAGGTCGGCGGGCTGGTCGCCTCGGGCAAGCTCAAATATCGCGAGACCGTGCGCGAGGGGCTGGACGCGGCGCCACAGGCCCTGGTGGACCTGCTGCATGGCGGCAATTTCGGCAAGATGCTGGTGAAGCTGGTCTGACGCTAACCGACATGCGAGCCGCCTCGTAGTGCCCGCGCGTTGTCGCGGGCATCCGCGCTATTCGTTGACCGCGAGGCGCGAAGATTGTCTCCAACGCGTCAACCTGACGGCGGTCTATTTCCACATCCGTTGGCAAGAGCAGATCACATGACTGGTTTGTGACAGTCGCTGACGCTAGGGTCATGACGTCTCGGCATGGAATTCGTGATGAGCAAGGTTTTCAAACATCCGCTGGCGCGCAAGGCAATCGTGGCGGCGGCGCATCCGCGCAAGGGCGGCGAGCAGAAAATGCTGCTGATCGTCACCACGCTGGTGCTTGACCCGAAGGGCGACGGCTTCAACGCGAAAAACGTCGAGCGTCTGCATGACGCGGCCAAGTCGTATCTCGCCGAGGAGGCGGGGCTCTCCGGTTATCTCATCGTCGATAGACCGAAGGATTGGGACGCCTGAGGCTGAGCCGCGCCGCGCGCCCTTCGCCCGGCCGGCGACGCCCCCGGTTCAATTCATCCGCGGCTTGCGCAGGAAAGCCACCCTGTCGCCGGACTTCACCCGCAGCCAGAAACTGCGCCCATCGCGCACGATCTCGATCGGAATTTCCGTTCCCGCCGGACCGGCGCCCCACACCTCGCGGTAGAAATCGGCCAGCGTTTCGATCGAGGCGTCGCGCACGGACGACACGATATCGCCCGAGCGCAGTCCCGCCTGCGCCGCCGGCCCCGTCTCCGCCGCGTCCGCCACCACGACGCGACCGTCCCGCTCGGTCGAATAAAGGCCGAGCCAGGGGCGCGCCAGCTTGTCGCGCCGCCCGAGCCGCAGCAATTCGTCGAGAATCGGCGTCAGCAGATCGATCGGCACGCTCATGTTGACGTCCTGGCTCTGGCCGCGCCCATCGTTCTGCTGCACATGCAGCGAGCCGACGCCGATCAGCCGTCCGTCGGGGCCGATCAACCCCGCGCCGCCCCACAGGGGATGCGCCGGGGCCGTGAAGAGGGCCTCGTTGAGCTGATATTCCCAGTAGCCGGAAAACTCCTGCTTCGCGACCACGCGCGCGCGGCAGGCGTGCCTTCGCGCGCCGCCCCCGCCCGCCATCACCACCGGCTCGCCGACCCCGACCGCCGCGGACGAGCCGAGCGCAATCGCCGGCAAGTCGAGCTTGCCGAGCGCCTGAACCAGGGCGAAGCCGCTCTCCTGATCGATGGCGATCGGATGCGCGGCCGTGGCGCGGCCGTCGTCATCGATCAGGGTGACGTTTTCCGCCTCGGTCACGAGATAGCCGATGGTGAGCACCAGCCCCGGCCGGATGACGATGCCGCTGCCCGCCCGCTCCTGGCCGAGCGTGCCCGCGGTGAAGGCGTCGGCGGGGATTTCCGCCTCGATATTGACCACCGAGCGCAACGTCCGGTCGAGGTCGAACTGGACTTCCTCGGGCCGCGGCTGCTGCGCGTCCGGCACTTCCCACCGCGGCTTGTCGATCATTTTCGCGAGTCCACGACGCTGTTGACACCCGCCCGATAGAGTAAAAAACCGAGGCCGGGTCAAGGCGGGCGTTGCGCGCCGTCAAGGCGAGGCGGTCAAGCCGGCATTACCTGGGAGCGGATAAGGCGATGGCATGGTCTTGAACTCCCTCACGTTCGGCGGCGGATTGTTGCTCGGTCTGGCGAGCAGCCTGCATTGCGCCGGCATGTGCGGCGCCATCGCGACCAGCCTTATGCTCGGCTTCGGGCCGGGGGGCGCGCGTGCGTTGTTGTGGGCGCAGGCGGGAAAAATTGTCACCTATGTCGCGGCGGGGGCGGCTGCGGGCGCGGCGGGCAGTGTATTTTACGCCGCCTTCCACCATCCCGCCGCGTTTCTGGCGATGCGGGCGGCAGCCGCGATGTCGCTTGGCTGGATCGGCTTCTCGCTGCTGGGCCTGGCCCCGTCGCTGGCGGGGATCGACCGCTTGGCGGCGCCGATCACGCGCGCGGTGTCGCGGCTTCGAACGCCGGGAACGGCGTTGGCGGTTGGGATGGTGTGGGGCTTTCTGCCTTGCGGGCTCGTCTATGGCGCATTGTTCTACGCCGGGCTTTCCGGCGGGCCGCTTGACGGCGCCGCCGTGATGGCGGGGTTCGGGCTCGGCACGATGCCCTCGGTGACCGCGGTCGCGCTAGGCGCCGCGCGCTTCCGCGCGCTCGCCCACGCGCCGGGCGCGCGCGTGGCGGTGGGTCTGGGCTTGATGGGATTGGCCGCCGCGAGCCTGGCGGCGCCGGCGGCGGTCGCGGGGATTTTCTGTCGACCCTGAAGCGCCGTTCGAGCGCTCCTTTTAACACGAGCCAATCGGGTTAGCCGTCACGGCCGGGCTTAACCCGGTCATGACGGCGGTCAGCTCCAACGGCCGTCGGCGCTACTTCAGGGCTTTGTCGGTGATGTCCGTCGTATAGGCGCCGCTCGGCGGCTTGGAAATCACGGGATCGGACCCGCCCGACATGAGCGTGTTGACGGTGCGCTGATAATCGGCCTGGTCGAGCCTACCGTCGGAGCCTTCCGTCAGCTTGTTGATCTCGCCCATCATCTGCGACTGATGATGCTCGGTCTGCGCGCCGGTGGCGTCGTTGTCGAGCACGAACTTGACCGCGTCCTTCGGATTGGCGCGTGCGTCGGCCCAGCCCTTCATCGAGGCGCGCACGAAACGGGCCATCTTGTCGACGAAGGCGGGGTCTTTCAGCTTCGGCTCCAGCGCATAGAGGCCGTCTTCCAACGTCGCCACGCCCTGATCCTCATATTTGAACACGACGAGCTGCTCGGGCTTGTAGCCGGCGTCGATTACCTGCCAATATTCGTTGTAGGTCATGGTCGAGATGCAATCCGCCTGCTTCTGGATCAGCGGATCGACGTTGAACCCCTGTTTCAGCACCTTGACGCCGCCCGCCGAGCCGTCGGTCTTGAGGCCGAGCTTGCCCATCCAGTTCAGGAACGGATATTCGTTGCCGTAGAACCAGACGCCGAGCGTGCGGTCCTTCAAGTCCGCCGGCGCCTTGACGCCGGTGTCGGCGCGGCAGGTCAGCATCAGGCCGGAATGCTTGAACGGCTGGGCGATGTTGACCATCGGCTCGCCCTTTTCGCGCGCCGCGAGCGCGGCCGGCATCCAATCGACCACGACATCGGCCCCGCCGCCCGCCAGCACCTGCTCGGGCGCCACATCGGGGCCGCCGGGCTTGATCGTCACATCGAGCCCCTCGGCCTTGTAGAAGCCTTTCTCCTTGGCGACGTAATAGCCGGCGAACTGCGCTTGCGTCACCCATTTCAGTTGCAACGTCACCTTGTCGGCGGCCTGCGCCCCGGTCGCGATCAGCAAAGCCGCCGCGCTCATCAAACCATGCCCGAGAAGTTTCATGCTCATCTCCTCCCACTATTTCGCCCGATAAGAGGCGTGCCAGAACGTCGCGCGCCGCTCGACGAGAGCGACGATCGCATAGAACAGAGAGCCCGTCACCGCCGCCACGACGATCGTCGCCCACACCATGTCGATCGAGAGATGCCCGACCTCGGTCGAGATGCGGAACCCCATGCCGACCGTCGGGGTGCCGAAGAATTCGGCGACGATGGCGCCGATCAGGCTCAGCGTGGTGTTGATCTTCAGCGCATTGAACACGAAGGGCAGGGCGCTGGGAAGCCGCAGTTTGCGCAGCGTCTGGCCATAGCCGGCGCCGTAGGTGCGCATCAGATCGCGCTCCATCGAGCCGGCGCTTCTCAAGCCCGCCGCCGCGTTCACCAGCATGGGGAAGAACGTCATCACCACGACGACCGCCGCCTTAGAGGGCCAATCAAAGCCAAACCACATCACCATGATCGGCGCGACGCCGATGATCGGCAGCGCCGAGACCAGATTGCCCAGCGGCAGCAACCCGCGCTGGAGAAAGGGCGAACGGTCGATCAGGATCGCGACCAAAAGCCCGGTTGCGTTGCCGATCAGATAACCCGCCAGCACGCCGCGGATCGTTTGCAGGAAATCGGCGCTCAGCGTCGGGATGGAATGGACGAACCGTTCGCCGATGGCCGACGGCGCGGGCAGGATGACCGAAGGGACGCCCGCCAGACGCACGACCCCTTCCCAGATCAGCAGCACGGCGGCGCCAAACACCAGCGGCGGCAGCAGATCGCGAGCGGCCTTCATGTCAGGAACGCCCAACGTTTGAGCGTGAGGCGGCCGATTCCATCGATCAGCGCGACCAATATTCCCGACAGCGCGGCGGCCATGAACAGCGCCGCCCAGATCTGCACCGTCTGGCCATAGTAAGAGCCCGCCAGCAGTCGCGCGCCCAGGCCCCCGTCCTCGCTCTTCGTCACCTCCGCCACAACAGCGCCAACCAGAGCGGCGGCGACGCCGATCCTCATGCTGGCGAAGAAGAACGGCAGGCTCGCGGGCGCGCGCAATTTGGTCAGCACCTGGGCGGATGTGGCGGAATAGGTGCGCATCAGGTCGAGTTGCAACGGATCGGGCGAGCGAAAGCCCTTGGTCATGCCGACGGTGATGGGGAAGAACGAGAGATAGGCGGCGATCGCGGCTTTGGGCGTCATGCCGCCGATGTCGAACTGGTTGAGGATGACGACGATCATCGGCGCCAGCGCGATGATCGGCACCGTCTGCGAGGCGACGATCCACGGCATCAGCGAATGTTCGAGCAGCGGAATCGAGACAATCAGCACGGCCAGTCCGATGCCGAGCGCGGCGCCGATAGCGAAGCCGATCAGAGTCTCCTCCAACGTAATGCGGGCGTGAAAGACGAGCCCGCGTTTGGAGGACGGCGGCGTCGCGATGACGAGTTTGTACAGTTCCGAGGCGATCTGATGCGGGGCGGGCAGTTTGGGCCGCTCCATGTTGAGTGAGGAGTTTATGAGATCGCCGGTGGTGTAGGACTTGTTGTCGTTATTGGCGAAGAGGTCGCGTTGCAAAGACGCGTTCATCAGCGCAGCGGCGAGGTACCAGACGGCGAACAGGGCGGCGAGGACGGTGAGCAGGGGGATGATGCGGTTAGACATCGTAGCTGTGCCCTGCCCGCAAACCCAGCCGCACGCGATGCGCCACGTCAAGGAATTCCGGCGTCTCGCGGATATCGAGCGTGCGGTTGCGTGGGAAACGGCAGTCGATCACCTCGTGAATGCGGCCCGGACGCGGCGACATGACGACGATGCGCGTGTAAAGAAACACCGCCTCGGGAATCGAATGCGTCACGAACAGCACCGTCTTGCCGGTCTTGTCCCAGAGTTGCAGCAATTGTTGATTGAGCATGTCGCGCACGATCTCGTCGAGCGCGCCGAACGGCTCGTCCATCAGCAACAACTCGGGGTCGAACGACAAGGCGCGGGCGATCGAGGCGCGCTGCTGCATGCCGCCCGAGAGCTGCCAGGGGAATTTGGCGCCAAAGCCCTTGAGGTTGACCAGCTCCAGCCCGCGCTCGACGCGGTTGCGCCGCTCGGCCTTGCCGACCCCCATGATTTCCAGCGGCAGCGCGATATTGCTCGCCACCGTGCGCCAGGGATAGAGCGCCGGCGCCTGAAACACATAGCCATAGGCGCGCTTGAGGCGAGCCTCCTGCGGGCTCATCCCATTGACGCGAATGGCGCCGGAAGTCGGCGCCTCCAGATCGGCGATGGCGCGCAACAGCGTCGTCTTGCCGCAGCCGGAGGGGCCGATGAACGAGACGAATTCGCCCTTGACGATGTCGAGGCTGACGCCGCTCAACGCCTGGACCGGGCCGTCGCTGGTTGGAAACGTCAGCGAAACGTCGTCGATCTCGATCGTGTTGAGCTTGGTCGCCATGTTCATCCGCGCGCGACCGCTTTGGGCGCCGTGTGCTGCTTGTATTTGGCCAGCGCGACCTGGTCGGGCGAGAACGGCTCGCGCCTGACGAACCGGCCGCGGCCATTGTTGGCGATGACGCGGCCGTCCTCATAGACCACCGAGCCGCGCGAAATCGTGTAGCGCGGCAGGCCCATCACCTTGACGCCCTCGAACACGTTGTAGTCGATGATCGATTGCTGATTGGCCGCCGCGATGGTCTTGGTCGCCTTGGGGTCCCATACGACGAGATCGGCGTCGGCGCCGGGCAGGATCGCGCCCTTGCGTGGATAGAGGTTCAGGATACGCGCGATGTTGGTTGAAGTCGCGGCGACGAATTCGTTCGGCGTCAACCGGCCGGCGCCGACGCCGTAGGTCCACAGCACCGGCATGCGGTCTTCGAGGCCGCCGGTGCCGTTGGGGATCTTCGTGAAATCGTGCCGGCCGAACTCCTTCTGTTTGGTGGTGAAGGCGCAATGGTCGGTCGCCACCACCTGCAACGAGCCGGCGCGCAGGCCGTTCCAGAGATCGTCCTGGTTCTTCTTGTCGCGGAACGGCGGCGACATCACCCGTCGCGCCGCATACGCCCAGTCGGGATTGAAATATTCGCTCTCGTCGAGCACGAGGTGCTGGATCAGCGGCTCGCCATAGACCCGCTTGCCCTGCTCGCGCGCACGGCGAATGGCTTCGTGCGCCTCGATGCAGGAGACATGCACGATATAGAGCGGCACGCCGGCCTGATCGGCCAATACGATGGCGCGGTTGGCGGCTTCGCCCTCGACGTCGGGCGGGCGCGACAGAGCGTGACCTTCCGGCCCGGTGACGCCCTTGGCGAGATAGAATTTCTGCAAGGCGGCGACCAACTCGCCGTTCTCCGCATGAACCAAGGGCAACGCACCCAGCTCGGCGCAGCGCGAGAACGAGGCGAACATCTCCTCGTCGTTGACCATCAGTGCGCCCTTGTAGGCCATGAAATGCTTGAAGCTGGTCACGCCATGCGCGACCACCTTGCCCATGTCTTCGCGCACCTTGTCCGACCAATAGGTGATGCACATGTGATAGGCGTAGTCGGTGGTTGCGAGTTCGGCGCGCTTGTCCCAGGCGGCGATGGCCTCCATCAAAGGCTGGCCGCGGTCGGGGATGCAGAAATCGACCACCATCGTCGTGCCGCCGCTGAGCGCGGCCTTGGTGCCGGTGTCGTAATTGTCGGCCGTCGACGTGCCCATGAACGGCATGTCGAGGTGGGTGTGCGGATCGATCCCGCCGGGCATGATCAGACAATCTTTCGCGTCGATTGTCTTATCCGCGCTGAGGCCCGTCCCGATCGCCTTGATCGTCTCGCCCTCGATCAGCACGTCGGCGACATAGGAGCGGTCGGCGGCGACGATGGTTCCGCCTTTGATGAGCGTGGTCATGCGGGGTCTCCTTAAAGCTTCAGGCGATCTCGGCCTTTTCCAGCACGGCGTGCATCAGCACATTGGCGCCGGCGGTGGACCATTCCTGTTTGATGTCCTCGACCTCGTTGTGGCTAATGCCGTCGACGCAGGGCGTGAAGATCATCGAGGTCGGGCAGATTCGGGCGAGATAGCAGGCGTCGTGGCCGGCGCCGGAGATGATGTCGCGATGCGTCAGGCCGAGATGTTTCGCCGCCTCGCGCACGGCGGAAACGCAGGCCTTGTCGAATTCGACCGGGGGATAATAGAACACCTGCTTGAGGTCGTAAGTCAGCCCGATGGTCTTGGCGACCTCCTCGACGCCGACCTTCAACGCGGCGTCCATATCGCTCAGGACAGCGTCGACGGGATGGCGGAACTCGCAGGTCATGAACACCTCGCCGGGGATCACGTTGCGCGAATTGGGATAGGGGTTCAACATGCCGACGGTCGCCATCGCCAGCGGCGCTTTCGACAGGCCGATCCGGTTGACAAGTTCGACGATGCGCGCGGCGCCGAGCAGCGCGTCCTTGCGGCGCGGCATCGGCGTCGAACCGGCGTGGCTTTCAAAGCCGGTGAGTTCGATCTCGTACCAGCGCTGACCCTGGCCGTGGGTGACGACGCCCACTTCGATGTTCTCGTCCTCCAGGATCGGCCCCTGCTCGATGTGCAGTTCGAACGAGGCGTGAATCGGGAAGCCGCCGACCGGCTTTTCCCCCTTGAAGCCGATGCGCGCGAGTTCGTCGCCCAGCGTCTTGCCCTCCGC
Organism: Hyphomicrobiales bacterium; assembly: GCA_025358745.1. Lineage (GTDB taxonomy): Bacteria > Pseudomonadota > Alphaproteobacteria > Rhizobiales > Beijerinckiaceae > Roseiarcus. The sequence goes on from JANYIH010000006.1 coordinate 11,431, forward strand.
GTCGACGCGGGAATAGGCGAATTCCTTGCTGTAGGCGCCGGCGAACACGCCCGAGGACACCATCGCCGGCGCGTAGCGCGAGCCCTCCTCGTTGGTCCAGTTGGCGATCACGACGGGGCGCCGGGTCTTGATCTTGAGATCGTTGAGCGAGCGCACCACTTCCAGCGCGCCGAGCACGCCCAGCACGCCGTCGAACTTGCCCCCGGTCGGCTGGGTGTCGAGATGGCTGCCCATAAGCACAGGCGCCAGCGAATTGTCGGCGCCGGCGCGCGTGGCGAACATGTTGCCCATTTCGTCGACTTCGACCGTGCAGCCTTCCTTTTCGCACCAGTCGCGGAACAGTTCGCGGCCCTGTTTGTCGAGATCGGTCAGCGTCAGGCGCTTGCAGCCGCCTTTCGGCGTCGCGCCGATTTTCGCCATTTCCATCAAGGCGTCCCACAAACGTTGCCCGTTGACGCGCACGTTCGACAGGTCGGCCAAAGCATTCCCCCGCTGGCTGAAGAGGAGCGAAAGCTAGCGTGAATCTGACCGATCGGTCAAATGGCGCGGGAATGGGCTTGGCGCCGCCGGAATTGGCGCCTTACGTTCCCGTCATGGACAAGCCGCTGAGCAAGCCGAGCATCCGGGAGAGCAACGAGCGCGCCATTCTGGCGGCGGCCGAGAGCGTGTTCGCCGAGCGCGGCTTTTCCGGCGCCACCATGTCGATGATCGCGGCGGGGGCGGGCAGCCCGAAAGCCAATATCCACTATTATTTCCCCACCAAGGAGGGGCTTTACCGCGCCGTGGTCGAGCGCGTGCTGACCGCATGGCTCGACGCAGCGGCCTCGTTCGATCTGAGCGACGATCCGGTCGAGGCGCTGACGGGCTACATCAACGCCAAGATGGATCTGGCGCGCGAAATGCCGCTGTCGTCGCAGATTTACGCCAGCGAGATCATGCGCGGCGCGCCGGTGGTGCAGGATTATCTCGACACGACGCTGAGCGAATGGGTGCGCGCGCGCTCGGGCGTGGTGCGGCGCTGGATCGCGCAAGGCAAGTTGAAACCCATCGAGCCGAAGTTTCTGTTCTACATGATCTGGGCGACGACCCAGCACTACGCCAACGCGGCGCATGAAGTGGCGACGCTGGAGGGCGGCGCGCCGCTGTCGGACGAAGCGTTCGAGCGGGCGAAGCGACAGGTGGCGCAGACGGTGCTGTTCGGGGTGGGGGTGGGAACCTCGGGCGGATGATCAAGGGCTTCGCAGACCTGGAGACGGCCTTGATTTGGACGGGCCGTCGCAGTCGCAAGCCGCCGTTCGACATTCAGGCGACCGCGTTGCGAAAATTGCGCCTTTTGTACCAGGCCAGGCGAGTCGAAGACTTGCGCGCGCCGCCGGGCAATCGGCTGGAAGCGTTGAAAGGCGGTCGCGCGGGGCAATATTCCTTGCGCGTCAACGACCAATCGCGCATTTGCCTTGAATGGAGCGACGGAGGTCCGGATCATGTCGAGATCGTCGACTACCATTGAGAGCGAAGAACTTCAGAACCCGTCTCCGGGCGATATCTTAAGGCTCGATTTTGTCGAGCCGGCTGGCATGACTTCCGCCGCTCTTGCAGAAGCTCTGCGTGTCAACGCCGGGCGCATCTCGGAAATCTTGGGGGGACGCCGTCCAATAAATGCGGATATGGATCTGCGGCTCACCCGCTATTTTGGCTTGAGCCCGGGTTTCTTCCTTGGCTTGCAGGCCGATTTCGATTTGATGCAGCGGCGACGGGAGCTGGGCGACGAATTGGAGGCTATCAAACCGCGCGCGGCTTGAACCCTACCGCCCCTCCATCTCCTCCCGCAGCATCTCCAGCCGTATCCACTCCTCCTCGGCCGCCTCCATCTGCACTTTCGCCTGAGCGTATTGCGCGCTGAGCGCCTGGACCTTGCCCGCCGCCAGCGGCTCCGCGAGCAGCGCTTCCAGCTCCGCGAGCTTCTCGCGCAGAGCCTCGATCTGGCCGGGCAAGGCTTCGAGCGCGCGCTGGTCCTTGAACGTCAGTTTGCGCTTCGGCGCCGCGATGCGCTCCGCCTTCGGCGCAGGGGCCTCCTTCGACGCCACGGCCCCCGCAACAATCCCTTCGCCCCGCTGGCGCACCATGTCGGAATAGCCGCCGGCGTATTCGGTCCATGTCCCGTCGCCTTCCGCGAACAGGATCGAGGTCGCTATGCGGTCGAGGAAATCGCGGTCGTGGCTTACCGTGAGGATCGTGCCGGCGTAGGTCGCCAGCATCTCCTGCAACACGTCGAGCGTCTCGATGTCGAGATCGTTGGTCGGCTCGTCGAGCGCCAGCAGGTTCGAGGGCGCGGCGAAGGCGCGCGCCAGCATGAGGCGGCCGCGCTCGCCGCCCGACAGCTTGCCGATCGGCGTGCGCGCCTGTTCCGGCTGGAACAGGAAATCCTTCATGTAGCCCATCACGTGTTTGCGTTCGCCGCCGATCTCGATGTACTCGGCCCCGCCCCCCGTCAGCGCCTCCATCACGGTCGTGGTCGGGGGCAATTCGGCGCGGAACTGGTCGAGCGTGACCGCCGCCAGACGCGCGCCGAACACGACCTCGCCCGCATCCGGCGCGAGCTTGCCGGTGAACAGTTTCAGCAGCGTCGTCTTGCCGACGCCATTTGGGCCGACGACGCCAAGCCGGTCGCCGCGCAGCAGGCGGAACGACAGGTTTTTAACCAGCGGTTTGCCCCCGAGACTGACGCTCGCCTTGGTCAGTTCGACCGCCATCGCGCCGGACGGCTTCAGATCCTGCGCGCTCATCGTGACGCTGGCGGGCGTGGAGCGCGCTTCCTTCAATTGCGTGCGAAGTCCTGCGAGTTCATCGACGCGGCGCACGTTGCGCTTGCGCCGCGCGGTGACGCCGTAGCGCATCCAATGCTCTTCGTCCTTGATCTTGCGGCCGAGCTTGTGGCGCTCCAGTTCCTCCGCCTCCAGCGTCTGGTCGCGCCACGCCTCGAAGGCGGAAAAGCCGCGGTCGAGCCGGCGCGTCACGCTGCGGTCGAGCCAGACGGTCGCGGTGGTGAGATTGGAGAGCAGGCGCCGGTCATGGCTGATCAGCACGAAGGCCGCGCGCGAGTCGATCAGCCGTCGCTCCAGCCATTCGATGGCGACGATGTCGAGATGGTTGGTCGGCTCGTCGAGCAGCAGCACTTCGGGCTCGCTCGCCAGCGCTTTCGCGATCGCCGTGCGGCGCGCCTCGCCGCCGGAGAAGCGGCTCGGGTCGGCATGGCCGTCAAGCCCGGCCTCTTCGAGCAAGGCGCGGGCGCGGTAATGTTCGTCCTCGTCGAGCCCCTCCGCGACGAAGTCGAACGCGGTGGCGTAGCTTGAGAAATCGGGCGCCTGTTCGAGATAGGCCATCTTCGCGCCGGGCTGGGCGAAGCGCTCGCCAGAATCGGGCGCGATCTCGCCGGCCGCGATCCGCAGCAGCGTCGATTTGCCCGAACCGTTGCGCCCGACCAGCGCGATCCGGTCGCCGGCCGAAATCGACAGTTCGGCGTTCACCAGCAGCGGCGAGACGCCGAGAGTGAGGTTGATGTCGCGCAATTGCAGGCGTGGCGCCATTAGGCTTGTTCCCTTGTCGTCGCGCTCTTAAGGGGCATCGCGCCGGGAAGGAAGGCGTTTCGGGACGGGCCTTGCGCCAAAACGGGACAACCCGCGCCCGACGCCATTCCCGCCATTCCAGCGCCAAATTGCTGATGGCATAGGCTTTTGGGATAAGGGAAAACGCGGCGGGTCGGCTGGTCCGGCGCTTGCGTCTCCCTCGTGTTACGGGGACCGCGGCGGCGACGCTGGGGCCAGAGGGATCGTCATGTGCGGGATTGTCGGCATTCTGGGCAAGGGCGCGGCGGCGCCGAGAATCGTCGAGGCGCTGAAGCGGCTGGAGTATCGGGGGTACGATTCCGCAGGCGTCGCGACGCTGTGGCACGGCGAATTGCATCGCGTGCGCGCCGAGGGCAAGCTGCGTAACCTCGAAGCCAAATTGGCGGCGCACCCGCTCGAAGGCGAGATCGGCATCGGCCACACCCGCTGGGCGACGCACGGCAAGCCGACCGAGACCAACGCCCACCCGCACGCCAGCGACCGGCTCGCCGTCGTGCACAACGGCATCATCGAGAATTTCCGGACCCTGCGCGATGAGCTGATCGCCAAGGGCTACCGCTTCGCCACCGAGACCGACACCGAGATCGCCGCCTTCCTCGTCACCGACGAACTGGCGCAGGGCAAGACCCCGGCCGAAGCCGTCCACGCCACGCTCGGCCGGCTGCGCGGCGCGTTTGCGCTGGTGTTCCTGTTCAAGGGCGAGGACAACCTGCTCATCGGCGCTCGGCAGGGCGCGCCGCTCGCAGTCGGGCAGGGCGAGGGCGAAATGTTCCTCGGTTCAGACGCGCTGGCGCTCGCTCCTTTCACCGACCGCATCGCCTATCTCGAAGAGGGCGACTGGGTGATCGCGACGCGCGAAAGCGTCGAATTTCGCGACGCCGGCAATAATGTCGTGACGCGGCGCTTCATCAAATCGCCCGCCGGCGGCTTGTTGGCGGAAAAGGGCAACTACCGTCACTTCATGGCGAAGGAAATCCACGAGCAGCCGGAAGTGATCGGCCATACGATCTCGCATTACGTCGATCTTAGCGCGCAGCGGCTCAAGCCGTTCGACTGGCCCTGCGACCCCATGAGCCTCAACCGCATTTCCATCGTCGCCTGCGGCACCGCTTCGATGGCGGGGCTGATCGGCAAATATTGGATCGAGCGATTCGCGCGCCTCCCCGTCGAAGTGGACGTGGCGAGCGAATATCGCTACCGCGAGCCGCCGATCGACAAGGGCGGGCTGACGATCTTCGTGTCGCAATCGGGCGAAACCGCCGATACGCTGGCCTCGATGCGCTACGTGCGCGAACACGGCGGCCGCACCATCGCGGTGGTCAACGTGCCGACCTCCAGCATCGCCCGGCTCGCCGACGTCGTCGCCCCGACATTGGCCGGCCCGGAGATCGGCGTCGCCTCGACCAAGGCGTTCACCTGCCAGTTGGTCGCGATGGCCGTGCTCGCGCTGGCGCTCGGCCGCGCCCGCGGCGTGTTGAGCGAGGCGGAGGAGGGCGCCCGCGTCGCCGAACTCGTCGCCACCCCCGGTCTGCTCGCCGAGGTGCTCAAGCTGGAGCCGGCGGTCGAGAAGATCGCGCAGACGCTGGCACAGGCGCGCGACGTGCTCTATCTCGGCCGCGGCGCGGCCTATCCTCTCGCGCTCGAAGGCGCGCTGAAGCTGAAGGAACTGTCTTATATCCACGCCGAGGGCTACGCCGCCGGCGAATTGAAGCACGGGCCGATCGCGCTGATCGATTCCGCCATGCCGGTGATCGTGCTGGGTCCGCGCGATCCGGTGTTCGAAAAGACGATCTCCAACATGCAGGAAGTCGCCGCGCGCGGAGGCCGGATCGTGCTGATCGGCGACGCCCATGCGGCGGAAGAGGCGGCGGTGGCGATCGAAAGTTTTCTCGCCATGCCCGACATGGCGCCGACGTTCGCGCCCATTGTCTATGCAGCGCCTGTGCAAATGTTGGCCTATCATACCGCGGTGATCATGGGTAAGGATGCCGATCAGCCGCGCAATCTGGCGAAATCCGTCACGGTCGAGTAGCTTGGCCGGATGACGCCGACCACGGCCGCGGCGAGGCTCGCTCGATGACGCTCGAACCCCCCAGGCTACCCCTGCCGCACCGAACTCTCGGGCAGCGCCTGCGGTCGTGGTTTTTCACCGGGCTGGTCGTGTTCGGGCCGCTGGCGCTGACCGTCTATCTCGGCTGGTGGATGGTCTCGCTGATCGACAACTGGGTGCGCCCGCTGGCGCCGGCGAGCCTGTGGCCCGACAGCTACCTGCCCTTTCACGTGCCGGGTTTCGGCGTCGTCATCGCGTTGGTCGGCATCACCTTTCTCGGCTTCCTCGCCGCCAATATCGCCGGGCGCAGCTTCCTCAGCGTGGGCGAGGCGATGCTCGATCGTACGCCCGTGCTGCGCAGCGTCTACAAGAGCCTGAAGCAGATTTTCGAGACCATTTTCCGCGAAGGCGGCACGCAATTCCGCAAAGTCGGGCTGGTCGAATATCCGGCCAAGGGCCAATGGTCGATCGTGTTCATCTCGTCCAATCCGCCGCCGGTGATCGCCGAAGCGCTCGGCGAAACCCCGATGATCTCCGTGTTCCTGCCCTGCACGCCCAATCCGACCACCGGCTTCTATTTCTTCGTGCCGGCGAAGGACGTGATCGAACTGGCGATCACCCCCAACGAGGCCGCGCAGCTCGTGATGTCGGCCGGCCTGATCCAGCCCCTGCGCCCGGCGCAGGTGCATGAACTCGCCAAGCTTTCGCGCGAGCCCGCCCGCGCGCTTTGACGCCACTCATATTGCATTGCACAACGGGCGCCGCTAGTCAGGAGACGTCGGGAGCGGAGTTGCGCTATGGATGACCTCATCGAAGGCTACAAAAAATTCCGGGCCGAGATCTGGCCGGCGGAGCGCGCACGTTACGAAGCTTTGGCCCATTGGGGCCAAAGCCCGGAGACGATGGTCATGGCCTGCTCGGATTCGCGCGTCGACCCGCAGACCATCTTCGGCGCGGTGCCGGGCGAATTGTTTGTGCTGCGTAACGTCGCCGCCATCGCGCCGCCCTATCAGCCCGACTCGCCAGGCTACCATGGCGCGAGCGCTGCGATCGAATTCGGCGTGCGGGTGCTCAAGGTCTCGCGGCTGGTGGTGATGGGCCACGCCCAATGCGGCGGCGTGCGCGCCCTGGTCTATGGCGCGCCGCCGCAGGCGCGCGATTTCGTCGCCTCCTGGGTCGAGATCGGCAAGCCCGCGCTGGAGGCGAGCGGCCCCACGCCGAGCCTCGATGTGGTGGAGGCGAGCGTCGTCCGGCTGTCGATGGCCAATCTCATGACCTTTCCCTGGATCGCCGAAGCGGTCGCGGCGGGGCGGCTGTCGATAGAGGGCTTCATCTTCGATATTCACACCGGCGTGCTGACCCGGGTGACGGCCGAGGGGGTCGAACCGGTCGGATAGCGCGGGCGGACATGGACGAAGTTTCGCATTCCGAACC
>JANYIH010000025.1 GCA_025358745.1 Hyphomicrobiales bacterium
GCACGACGCCACCGACGTCCGGCGACACCACCATCAGGTTGTCGAGCTTGTAGTGGTCCTTGATGTCGCGGACCATCACCGGCGAGGCGAACAGGTTGTCGGTCGGGATGTCGAAGAAGCCCTGGATCTGGCCGGCGTGGAGATCGACCGTCAGCACGCGGTCGGCGCCGGCGCGGGTGATAAGATTGGCGACCAGCTTGGCCGAGATCGGCGAGCGAGGACCGGGTTTGCGGTCCTGCCGGGCGTAGCCGAAATAGGGAATGACCGCCGTGATGGTGTGCGCCGACGCGCGCCGCAGCGCGTCGCACATGATCAGCAGCTCCATCAGGTTGTCGTTGGTGGGAAACGAGGTCGATTGCACAATGAACGCGTCGCGACCGCGCACGTTCTCGAGAATCTCGACGAAAACCTCCATGTCGGCGAAGCGGCGGACATGGCAGCGGGTAAGCGGCTCGCCCAGATGAGCGGCGATGGCCTCGGCGATCTGCGGGTTGGAATTGCCCGCCAGGATCTTAACCTTGCCCTGCATGCCGCAACTCCGTAGCGCCATCCGCTCCCGGCGCGGCGGGTGCATATCAGTGTGCGGCGCCGCAAACAATAATACAATTCCGTGACGAGGCGGATTGGCGCCTGGGGTTAAGAACGCGCGCGCAAGCCGTCAACTTGCGCCGCAGGAGCGCGCGCGCCCAAGGCCAACAGGCGGCGGCGGGCGGGGAGCTCGACCATTTCGCGCAAGAGGAACGCCAGCGCGAGCGACAGCGCCAGCGCCGACAAAGCGCCCGGCTCCGCGCCCAGGTGGTAGCGCAGCGCCCGCATCACGATCATGTGGACCATGTAAAAGGCGAAGCTCGCCTCGCCGAGCGCGACCAGGGAGCGCCACGCGAGTGCGCGTCCGAACGCGCCCCGCCCGCCCGCCAGCGCGGCGAGCAGCGCCGCGAACAGCCAGCACGAGCCGGACGCCCGCAGCCAGACGAAGGCCGCGCCCTGCCCGCGCTCGACCAGCGCCGGGACGGCGAACAGCAGCCACGCCGCCGCGCCCGCAAGCGCAAACGCTTCAATGGCGGTCCATAGCGCGGGCGACAGCGACGCCTTTTGCAGCCAGCGGCCCCAGGCCAGCCGCGTCGCCATGCCGAGCGCGAATTCGAACGCGCGCGCCGGCGGGAAACAGGAGCCGAGATTGAACAGGGTCAGCGCGTCGCGGTCGAGCGAGAATAGCGGCAGGCCGGCGAAGGCGCCGAGCGCCAGCACGCCGAGCGACAACGCGGCGACGGCGGCCAGCGCGCGCAACGGACGGCGCAACATCGCCGGCAGAGCCAACGGAAAGGCGGCGTAGAAGGCAATCTCCACCGAAATCGACCACGACACGTTGTTCCAGGATTGCAGCAGCGCGCGGGTCGGCGCCCAGGCGTCGAGCATCGACGCCTTCAGCATAAAGGACAGGACAGTTTCGACGCCGCCCAGGTTCTGGCCGCGCGCGGCGGGCAGCGGCAGGACCGCCAGCATCAGCGCCAGGCTCGCCAGATGCAGCGGCGCTATGCGCGCGAGGCGGGCGAAGTAGAAGCGCTTGAGGTCGACCGCGCGACCGAGATGGGCGTGAGTCAGCACGAAGCCGGACAGCACGAAGAAGAACGAGACGCCGTGGTACATGCCCGGCGCGATTCGATAAAGCCAGTCCGCGGGGGCGAATTCCCGCAAATGGAACGTGAATATCATCGCCGCGGCGAAAAACCGCAGGCTGGTCAAAGCCGGCAAATCGACGGGCGGACAGGGGCGCGAGGGAGTCACGTCATGACGTAACGCAAAGCGGCTTGCCGTTACGTAAAGGAGAGTGATGAATCCGAGGAAAAGTTCGGCCGCCCCCTTGTCCGGGGCGGCGTGAGGCGCTAAGGGGCCTCCTGTGGGGCTAGCGGCGCGTAGGGCCCCTATGATCATTCATGGCTTCCGCCCTTGCAAGCGTTCGGCGTTTCGCTGCGCGCGTGTGGGTAGCGGTGGATAGGCCGGGGGACCCGGGGGCAACCTCGTGTCTTTTCCGGCCATGTCCTGTCCGAGACTGCCGGCGTCGTTCGCAAGGGTCCGCCCTTGGGAACGGCTTAATTCTCCTGAGGAGATCCTAACCGGATCGGGAGGGCCTGCATAGACGGGGAAGACTCAGATTTCGTTCGCCCGCCTCGCGCGGGGGAGCCGATTGGGTTTGAACCTTCTGTCCGGCGTTGGGCTTTGGCCCGCTCCGGGGACAGGCGCAAAGCGTCGCGCGGGGCCGTAACGGTCTTTAGCGCGGCATTACGCAGGAGGCGGGGAGACCCGCCAACCGGAGACAGCAACGTGGATAGAGCGGAAAAGAAGGAGGCCGTCGTCGCCCTCCATGACGTCTTTTCGAAGTCGTCGGTGGTGGTCGTGGCGCAGTACTCCGGCTTGACGGTCGCCCAGATGCAGCGTCTGCGCAAGCAGATGAAGCAGGCCGGGGCTTCCGTTCAGGTCGCCAAGAACCGCCTCGCCCAGATTGCTCTGAAAGGAACGGACGTCGCCTCGATCGGCCCCTTGCTCAAGGGACCGACCCTGCTCGCTTATTCAAGCGATCCGGTGGCGGCGCCCAAGGCCGCCATGGCGTTTGCAAAGGATCACGAAAAATTCGTGGTGCTTGGCGGCGCAATGGGCAAGACGGCGCTGAACCCCGATGGGGTGAAGGCGCTGGCGACCATGCCGTCGCTCGACGAATTGCGCGCCAAGCTGCTGGGGCTGATCGCTGCTCCCGCGACCAAGATCGCCCAACTCGTCAACGCGCCGGCCGCGAAAGTCGCGCGTGTCATCTCGGCCTACGCCTCAAAAGACGCAGCCTGACGAAGGCTCTTCAAAAAACCCAAATTCGAACCATATAGAAAGACAACACTATGGCTAATCTGGAAAAGATCGTCGACGAACTGTCGAGCCTGACCATCCTCGAAGCGGCTGAACTCTCCAAGATGCTCGAAGAGAAGTGGGGCGTTTCGGCGGCCGCAGCGGTTGCGGTTGCGGCGGCTCCGGCCGGCGCGGCGGCGGCTCCGGTGGAAGTGCAGACCGAGTTCACGGTCATGCTCACCGCCGCCGGCGACAAGAAGATCGAAGTGATTAAAGAAGTGCGCGCGATCACCGCGCTCGGCCTGAAGGAAGCCAAGGATCTCGTCGAAGGCGCGCCGAAGGCCGTCAAGGAAGGCGTTTCCAAGGAAGAAGCCGACAAGATCAAGGCCCAGCTCGAAAAGGCCGGCGCCAAGGTCGAGCTCAAGTAAGAGCTTGCAGCTCTCGTCCGAGAGTCTTTTTCACTACGGACGGCCCGGGCTCGCGCCCAGGGCCGTCCGGCCGTTTTGAGTCTGGAGCCAGGCGCGCCGCGCCTGGCTGCGGATGAGAGGTCGCGGACCGGCGGGTCAGGCGACCTTTGGGCGCCGGCAGGCGCCCGAGCCCCGGCGGGGGGCGAAGCTGGAGCCGCGTGCGTCGGTTGGACGCGCAGCGCGCTTGGCGAAGACGATTGAGGAGCGACATGGCGCAAACATTCACCGGCCGCAAGCGTGTTCGCAAAGTCTTCGGGCACGTGCGGGAGGTCGGCGAGATGCCGAACCTAATCGAAGTGCAGAAGGCGAGCTACGACCAGTTCCTGCTGATGGAGGCGGCGAAGGGCGGCCGTCCCACCGAGGGCCTGCAGTCGGTTTTCAAGTCGGTGTTTCCGATCTCGGATTTCGCGCAGACCGCCCAGCTCGAATTCGTCAAATACGAATATGAGGCGCCCAAATACGACGTCGACGAGTGCCGCCAGCGCGGCATGACGTTCGCCGCGCCGCTCAAGGTGACGCTGCGCCTGATCGTGTTCGATGTCGATCCCGAGACGCAGGCGAAGTCCGTCAAGGACATCAAGGAGCAGGACGTCTATATGGGCGACATGCCGCTGATGACGTCCAACGGCACGTTCATCGTCAACGGCACCGAGCGCGTGATCGTCAGCCAGATGCACCGCAGCCCGGGCGTGTTCTTCGACCACGACAAGGGCAAGAGCCATTCCTCGGGCAAGCTGTTGTTCGCCGCCCGCATCATCCCCTATCGCGGCTCCTGGCTCGACATCGAGTTCGACGCCAAGGACATCGTGCACGCGCGCATCGACCGTCGCCGCAAGATCCCGGTGACGTCGCTGATGTTCGCGCTCGGCCTCGACGGCGAGGAAATTCTGTCGCTGTTCTACAAGAAGGCGATCTATACGCGCGACAAGGACGGCTGGCGCGTGCCTTACGATCCCGAGCGCATGAAGGGCGTCAAGGTCGTCAACGACTTGATCGACGCCGACACCGGCGAAGTCGCGATCGAGGCGGGGCGCAAGCTGACCGCGCGCTCGGCCAAGCAACTTGCGGAGAAGGGCCTGAAGTCGCTGCGCGCCCGCGACGCCGATCTCTACACGCAATATCTGGCGGAGGATCTCTACAGCCCCGACACCGGCGAGATCTATGCGGAGGCGGGCGAGGAAATCACCGAGAAGACGCTGGTCGCGCTGCTCGAAAAGGGTTTCGACGAGCTGCCTATTCTTGAGATCGACCACATCAACGTCGGTCCCTATATCCGCAACACGCTGAAAGTCGACAAGAACTCCTCGCGCGAGGACGCCTTGTTTGACATCTACCGCGTCATGCGCCCGGGCGAGCCGCCGACGATTGAATCGGCGGAAGCGATGTTCCAGTCGCTGTTCTTCGACAGCGAGCGTTACGACCTCTCGGCGGTCGGCCGCGTCAAGATGAACATGCGTCTCGACCTCAACGCGCCCGACACCCAGCGCACCTTGCGCAAGGAGGACATCCTCGCTGTGGTCAAGGCGCTGGTCGACCTGCGCGACGGGCGCGGCGAGATCGACGACATCGATCATCTTGGCAACCGGCGCGTGCGCTCGGTTGGTGAGTTGATGGAGAACCAGTACCGCGTCGGCCTGCTGCGGATGGAGCGCGCGATCAAGGAGCGCATGTCCTCGGTCGAGATCGACACGATCATGCCGCAGGATCTGATCAACGCCAAGCCGGCGGCTGCCGCCGTGCGAGAATTCTTTGGTTCCTCGCAGCTGTCGCAATTCATGGACCAGACCAACCCGCTCTCCGAGATCACCCACAAGCGCCGCCTTTCGGCGCTTGGGCCGGGTGGTCTGACGCGCGAACGCGCCGGCTTCGAGGTGCGCGACGTGCACCCGACGCACTATGGCCGCATCTGCCCGATCGAGACGCCCGAAGGCCCGAACATCGGCCTCATCAATTCGCTGGCGACCTTCGCCCGCGTCAACAAATACGGCTTCATCGAGAGCCCGTACCGCAAGGTGCGCGACGGCAAGGTGACGGACGACGTGCAATATCTCTCCGCGATGGAGGAGCAGAAATACGCCGTCGCCCAGGCCGATACGCCGATAGACTCGAACGGCCGCATCAACGGCGACCTCATCGTCTGCCGTCAGGCGGGCGACGTGGTGTTCCTGCCGGCCGAGCGCGTCGATTACATGGACGTTTCGCCCAAGCAGTTGGTCTCGGTCGCCGCCGCGTTGATCCCGTTCCTGGAGAACGACGACGCCAACCGCGCGCTGATGGGTTCCAACATGCAGCGTCAGGCCGTGCCGCTGGTGCGCTCCGACGCGCCGCTGGTGGGCACGGGAATGGAAGCCATCGTCGCGCGCGATTCGGGCGCGGCGATCTCGGCGCGTCGCACGGGCATCATCGATCAGGTCGACTCGACCCGTATCGTCATTCGTGCGACGGGCGAGACCGATCCGACCAAGCCCGCGGTCGACATCTATCGTCTGATGAAGTTCCAGCGCTCCAACCAGTCGACCTGCATCAACCAGAAGCCGCTGGTGCGCGTCGGCGACCGCGTGGAGAAGGGCGACATCATCGCCGACGGTCCCTCGACGGATCTGGGCGATCTCGCGCTCGGCCGCAACGTGCTGGTCGCGTTCATGCCGTGGAACGGCTACAACTTCGAAGACTCGATCCTGCTCAACGAGAAGATCGTCAAGGAGGACGTGTTCACCTCGATCCACATCGAGGAATTCGAGGCGATGGCGCGCGACACCAAGCTGGGCCCTGAGGAAATCACGCGCGACATTCCCAACGTTTCGGAAGAGGCGCTGAAGAACCTCGACGAAGCGGGCATCGTCTATATCGGCGCGGAAGTGGTGGCGGGCGACATTCTCGTCGGCAAGATCACGCCGAAGGGCGAAAGCCCGATGACGCCCGAGGAGAAGTTGCTGCGCGCCATCTTCGGCGAGAAGGCCTCCGACGTGCGCGACACCAGCTTGCGCGTGCCGCCGGGCGTTCAGGGCACAGTGGTGGAAGTGCGCGTGTTCAACCGGCACGGCGTCGAAAAGGACGAGCGCGCGCAGGCGATCGAGCGCGAGGAGATCGAGCGTCTGGCCAAGGACCGCGACGACGAGCAGGCGATCCTCGACCGTAACGTCTACGCGCGGCTGTCCGAAATTCTGATCGGCAAGCGCGCTTTGTCGGGGCCGAAGGGCTTCAAGAAGGATCAGGTGCTCACGCGCGAGCTGATGAGCGAACTGCCGCGTTCGCAATGGTGGACGTTCGCGCTCGAAGCCGACGCGACGATGACCGAAATCGAGGCGATGCGGAAGCAATACGACGAGTCGAAGAAGAGCCTGGAAAGTCGCTTTCTCGACAAGGTCGAGAAGCTGCAGCGCGGCGACGAATTGCCGCCCGGCGTGATGAAAATGGTGAAGGTATTCGTCGCCACCAAGCGCAAGATCCAGCCCGGCGACAAGATGGCGGGCCGCCACGGCAACAAGGGCGTGGTGTCGCGCATCGTGCCGCAGGAGGACATGCCGTTCCTGGAAGACGGCACGCCGGTCGACATCGTGCTGAACCCGCTCGGCGTGCCGAGCCGCATGAATGTCGGGCAGATCCTCGAAACGCATCTGGGCTGGGCCTGCGCAGGGCTTGGCAAACAGGTCGGCGAGGCGGTCGACGCCTATATGAGGTTGGCCGAGATCGCGCCGCTGAAGCAGAAGCTTCGCCAAATCTACGGCGACAACGAGACGATCAAGGCGCTCGACGACGAGGGTCTGGTTGAACTCGGGCACAACCTCAGGCGCGGCGTGCCTATCGCCACGCCGGTGTTTGACGGCGCGCGCGAGAAAGACATCGTCGAGATGCTGCACATGGCGGGCTTCGACTCCTCGGGTCAGGTGACGTTGCACGACGGCCGCACGGGCGACGCGTTCGACCGCAAGGTGACGGTCGGCTACATCTACATGCTGAAGCTGCATCACCTGGTTGACGACAAGATCCATGCGCGCTCGATCGGCCCCTACTCGCTCGTCACGCAGCAACCGCTGGGCGGGAAGGCCCAGTTCGGCGGCCAGCGGTTCGGCGAAATGGAGGTCTGGGCGTTGGAGGCTTACGGCGCGGCCTACACCTTGCAGGAAATGCTGACGGTGAAGTCGGACGACGTCGCCGGCCGAACCAAAGTGTACGAAGCGATCGTGCGCGGCGACGACACGTTCGAATCGGGCATCCCCGAGAGCTTCAACGTGCTGGTGAAAGAAATGCGGTCGCTCGGCCTCAACGTCGAACTCGCCTCGATCAAGAAGGCGACCCCCGACGAGGGCCTGCTGCCGCCCGCCGCCGCGGCGGAGTAAATTTAGCGTCGAGTCCGGGGGCGGCGAACGCCGCCCCCGTTTCCTCAATGCGGGCGGAGCGTGTTTGATCGCTTCGCGCGGGAGAGCAAGACATGAATCAGGAAGTCATCAATCCGTTCGCGCCGACCGCGGCGCCATTGGCTTTCGACCAGATCCAAATCGCGATCGCCTCGCCGGAAAAAATCCTGTCGTGGTCGTTCGGCGAGATCAAGAAGCCCGAGACGATCAACTATCGCACATTCAAGCCCGAGCGCGACGGCCTGTTCTGCGCGCGCATTTTCGGACCGATCAAGGACTACGAGTGCCTGTGCGGCAAGTACAAGCGCATGAAGTACAAGGGCGTGATCTGCGAGAAGTGCGGCGTGGAAGTGACGCTGTCGCGCGTGCGCCGCGAGCGCATGGGCCACATCTCGCTGGCGGCGCCCGTCGCGCATATCTGGTTCCTGAAGTCGCTGCCGAGCCGCATCGGCCTGCTGCTCGACATGACGCTGAAGGACCTTGAGCGCGTCCTCTATTTCGAATCCTACATCACGCTCGATCCCGGCCTGACGCCGTTGAAGGAGCGTCAACTCCTCAGCGAGGACGACTACCTGCGCGCGCAGGATGAATATGGTCAGGACAATTTCACCGCGATGATCGGCGCCGAGGCGATCCGCGAAATGCTGAAGGGCATGAACCTTGCCAAGATCGCCGAGGATCTGAAGGTCGAGATCTCGGAATCGAAGTCCGAGCTGAAGCCCAAGCGCCTCGCCAAGCGGCTCAAGATCATCGAGGCGTTCATGCATTCCGGCAACAAGCCGGAATGGATGATCCTGACCGAAGTGCCCGTCATTCCGCCGGACCTGCGCCCGCTGGTGCCGCTCGACGGCGGCCGCTTCGCGACCTCCGATCTCAACGATCTCTACCGCCGCGTCATCAACCGCAACAACCGCCTGAAGCGGCTGATGGAACTGCGCGCGCCCGACATCATCATCCGCAACGAAAAGCGGATGTTGCAGGAATCCGTCGATGCGCTGTTTGACAACGGCCGGCGCGGCCGCGTCATCACTGGCGCCAACAAGCGGCCGCTGAAGTCGCTGGCCGACATGCTGAAGGGCAAGCAGGGTCGGTTCCGGCAGAACCTGCTCGGCAAGCGCGTCGACTATTCCGGCCGCTCGGTCATCGTGGTCGGGCCCGAACTGAAGCTGCATCAATGCGGCCTGCCCAAGAAGATGGCGCTCGAACTGTTCAAGCCGTTCATTTATTCCAGGCTCGACGCGAAGGGTCTCTCGGCGACCGTCAAGCAGGCCAAGAAGCTGGTGGAAAAGGAAAAGCCGGAGGTTTGGGACATTCTCGACGAGGTGATCCGCGAACACCCGATCCTGCTCAACCGCGCCCCTACCCTGCATCGCCTCGGCATTCAGGCGTTCGAGCCGGTGTTGATCGAAGGCAAGGCGATCCAGCTGCATCCGCTTGTCTGCTCGGCCTTCAACGCCGACTTCGACGGCGACCAGATGGCGGTGCATGTGCCGCTCTCGCTGGAGGCGCAGCTTGAGGCCCGCGTGCTGATGATGTCGACCAACAACATACTGCACCCCGCCAACGGCCAGCCCATCATCGTGCCTAGCCAAGATATTGTTCTGGGCCTCTATTATCTGACGCTGATGCGCGACGGCGAGCCCGGCCAGGGCATGATGTTCGCCGAAATGGGCGAGATCGAGCACGCGATCGCGGCCGGTGCGGTGACGCTGCACACCAAGATCAAGGGCCGCGCCTGGAGCTATGACGAAAAAGGCAAGCGCGTCTCGAAGATCTTCGAGACGACGCCGGGCCGCATGATTCTGGGTCAGTTGCTGCCCGATCATGTGAAGATTCCGTTCGACGTCGCCAACAATCTGATGACGAAGAAAAACATCTCGGCGATGATCGACACCGTCTACCGCAACTGCGGCCAGAAGGAATCGGTGATCTTCTGCGATCGCATCATGACGCTGGGCTTCCGCGAGGCGTTCAAGGCAGGCATCTCGTTTGGCAAGGACGACATGGTGGTGCCCGACACCAAGCCGCAGCGCATCGCCGACACGACCGCGCTCGCCAAGGAATATGAGCAGCAGTACAACGACGGCCTGATCACCCAGGGCGAAAAGTACAACAAGGTGGTGGACGCCTGGGCCAAGTGCTCCGACAAGCTGGCCGAGGAGATGATGCAAGGCATCTCGGCGGTGCGCAAGGACGAGCACGGCCGCGACCGGCCGATCAACTCGATCTACATGATGTCGCATTCGGGCGCGCGCGGCTCGCCGACGCAGATGCGCCAGCTCGCCGCCATGCGCGGCCTGATGGCCAAGCCCTCGGGCGAGATCATCGAGAGCCCAATCATCGCCAACTTCAAGGAAGGTCTGTCGGTGCTGGAGTACTTCAACTCCACCCACGGCGCCCGCAAGGGTCTGGCCGACACGGCGTTGAAGACGGCGAACTCGGGCTATCTGACGCGTCGTCTGGTTGACGTCGCGCAGGACTCGATCATCACCAGCCACGACTGCGGTTCCACTGGCGGCATCAAGATGCGCGCGATCGTCGACGCCGGCACGATCGTCGCCTCGCTCGGCTCGCGTATTCTGGGCCGCACCGCCGCCGAGCCGATCCTCGACCTCGACGGCAAGGCGATCGTGCCCGCCGGCAAGATGATCCTGGAAG
>JANYIH010000079.1 GCA_025358745.1 Hyphomicrobiales bacterium
CGGAAGACACCTCCATCTGGGTTTGTTACTGCACCAATGAGTGTTGCTCCATTATTATCAACCATAAAATTTGTCGCGGTAGATGAGCCGACAACAAACCCAGCAGTACCAGAGACGTTGTTGACGGAGAGAGTGGCTGAAGGTGTGCATAATCTGGGCACCAACCGGATGAGCGAGAAGCCGCGCGACGGCGTCGTCAACAAGAACGGCCAGACGCACGACATCAAGAACCTGTTCGTCTCCGACGGCAGCCAGTTCACCACCGGCGGCGCCGAAAACCCGACGTTGACCATCGTGACGCTGGCGATCCGTCAGGCCGAGTTCATCGCCGATCAGATGAAGTCGAATGTGATCTGACGGTTCCCAAGCCGTCGGCTTGCCGCCCCTTTCCCCGTTCGCGGGGGGAGGGGTGTTTCGGTTTGGGGGTTTCCCAAGCCGCGCGGACGCATTAGGACAGGGGCCATGAGCCTGTCCGCCCTCACGTCAGACGAAACCCTCGCCGAGTTCCGCGCCGCCGGCGCGCTGCTCGAAGGCCATTTCATCCTGTCGTCCGGCCGGCACTCCCCGATCTTCCTGCAAAAGATGTTCGTATTTCAAGACCCGATGCGCACGCAAAAGCTTTGCCGGGCGCTGGCGGCCAAGGCGCGCAAAAAATTTGGCGCGATCGATATCGTCGCCTCGCCCGCGCTCGGCGGCATCGTGCCGGGCTACGAGACGGCGCGCTGGCTCGGCGCCAAGGCGATTTTCGTCGAGCGCGAAGATGGCGCCTTCAAGCTGCGGCGCGGCTTCACGATTCCCGCGGGCGCCCGCGTGCTGATGGTGGAGGACATCATCACCACCGGCCTGTCCTCGCGTGAGTGCCTGGCGTCGCTGGCCGAGCATCCCGGCAAAATCGTCGGCGCGGCCTGCCTGATCGACCGCTCCGGCGGCAAGGCGGACATTGGCGTGCCGCGCGTCAGCCTGTGCACGCTCGACATTCCCGATTATCCCGCCGACGCGCTGCCGCCCGAACTGGCGGCGATCCCGGCGGTGAAGCCTGGCAGCCGCACGGCGGCGAAATAGGAGAGCCCCGATGCGTCCGCTGCGCCTGGGCGTCAACGTCGATCATGTCGCCACCGTCCGCAACGCGCGCGGCGGCGGCGTCCCCGATCCGGTGCGCGCGGCTTTGCTCGCGATCGAAGCTGGCGCGGATGGGATCACCGCGCATCTGCGCGAGGATCGCCGCCACATTCGCGACGAGGACATGAAGCGGCTTAAAGCCGCGATCGGCAAGCCGCTCAATTTCGAGATGGCCGCCACCGAGCAGATGCTCGACATCGCGCTGGAAGCCCATCCGCACGCCTGTTGTCTGGTGCCGGAGAAGCGCACCGAGCGCACGACGGAAGGCGGCCTCGACGTCGTTGCGCAACACAATCATTTGACGCCGTTCGTTGCGGAATTGAGCCGCGCGGGGATTCGGGTGTCGCTGTTCGTCGAGCCCTCCGCCGAGGCGTTGGCGGCGGCGGCCTCGATGCGCGCGCCGGTCGTCGAATTGCACACCGGCGCCTGGTGCGACGCGGTCGCGCACGGCGACAAGGAGAAGGCGGAGCACGAATTCGCCCGCCTGAAGTCCGCCGCCGGGCTGACGACAAAACTCGGCCTCGAATGTCACGCCGGCCACGGGCTCGATTACGAGACGGCGCGGAAAATCGCGGGGCTGCCGGAGATCGTCGAACTCAATATCGGCCATTTCCTGATCGGCGAGGCGATCTTCGTCGGGCTGAAGGAGAGCATCGGCAAAATGCGCGCGGCGATGATCGAGGGCAGAGCGTGATCCTCGGCATCGGCAGCGATCTCTGCGACGTCAGCCGCATCGAGCGCACGCTGGAGACCTTCGGCGAGCGTTTCCTCGCGCGCTGCTTCACGCAGATCGAACGCGCCAAGAGCGACCGCCGCGCCGAGCGCGCCGCCTCCTACGCCAAGCGCTTCGCCGCCAAGGAAGCCTGCGCGAAAGCGCTGGGCACGGGTCTGCGCCATGGCGTGTTCTGGCGCGACATGGGCGTGGTCAATCTCCCTTCCGGCGCGCCGACGATGAAGCTGACCGGCGGGGCGGCCGAGCGGTTGGCTGCGATCACGCCCGTCGGCATGAGCGCCTTCATCCACCTGACGATCACCGACGAATATCCGCTCGCCCAGGCCTTCGTCGTCATCGAGGCGAGAGGCGACGCAGGGCGGATTTAGCCGCACGCCGCTCCGAGAACGCCACGGCCTGGAGGAAGCGCTATTTGTTGATGGTCGCCGCGCCCGCCGCGCACACGGCTTCGTCCTGCGAACCGGTGGCGCCCGAGCAGCCGATCGCGCCGATAAGCTTTCCGTCCTCGATAAGCGGAATGCCGCCGCGCGAGGCGATGATTCCGTCCAGACTGAGCACGTATTTGTAGTCCGACGTCTGAATCGCGTCCTCGAAGACTTTGGTCGGCCGTCGGAACGTCGCAGCCGCGCGGGCCTTGTGCTCGGAAATCGGTATCGAGGCCAGTTGCGCGCCATCCATCCGGCCGAACGCCACAAGATTGCCGCCCGAATCGACGACCGCGACATTCAGCTCCCAGCCACGCTTGGCGGCCTCCGCAAACGCCGCGCCAATCGCCGCCTGAGCGCGAGCGAGCGATATGGGCGGGCCATAGGGCGTATTGAACGGCATCTTGTCGGGAATGACGTCAAGGCGATTGCCTTTGGGCGCCTCTGCCTGCTGCGCGAGCGACGCGCCAAGCGACCCCAACAGCGCAATCCCAACGACCCCGATCAGAGTGTGTTTCGTCATGGCTCAAACGTCCTCCAGGCCCGATGCGTCTTTTGCGCGAGGGCCTCGGCGTCAACTTTCCCGCAATAATCGGGCGAACGCAAACCCGCGCTTGCCGACCGCCTCGCGGCTTGGCAAGACAGGCCATGTCCGAGAGACCGCCCCGCATCCTCGAACCGATCGCCCATGCCGACGGCCTCAGCCGCTGCCCCTGGCCGGGGACGGACCCGCTTTACGTCGCCTATCACGATGAGGAATGGGGCGTGCCCGAATGGGACGACCGCGCCTTGTTCGAGAAGCTGATCCTCGACGGGTTTCAGGCGGGCCTGTCGTGGATCACGATTCTGCGCAAGCGCGACAGCTTCCGCGCCGCGTTCGACGGGTTCGACCCGGAGAAGATCGCCCGCTACGACGAGGCGAAATTCGCTGAGTTGATGGCCAATCCCGGCATCGTGCGCAATCGCGCGAAAGTGCGGGCGGCGCCGACGATGGCGCGCGTCTGGCTCGATCTGCAAGCCAGGGGAGGGTTCGCCCGCCACCTCTGGGGTTTCGTCGACGGTCGTCCGGTCGCACACGCGCGCAAGACGCTGGCCGACATTCCCGCCGCGACCCCGCAGGCCGAGGCGATGTCGAAAGACCTCAAGCAGCGCGGGGCCAATTTCGTCGGGCCGACCATCGTTTACGCCTTCATGCAGGCGGTCGGCATGGTCAACGACCACCTCGAAGGCTGCCATCGCTGCGCCGCCTGCGCGGCGCTGAGCCTCGCCAAGCCGTGAGCGCGCGCGCTTGGCAGCGGATGCTGTCGGGACGGCGGCTCGACCTGATCGACCCCTCGGCGTTCGACATCGAGATCGCCGACATCGCGCACGGACTGGCGCGCGTGGCGCGCTGGAACGGGCAGACGCAGGGGCCGGAGATTTTTTCCGTCGCGCAGCATTCGCTGCTGGTGGAGGCGATCTTCACCGCTCTGAGCCCGACAGCCCCTCGCGCGGAAAAGCTCGCCGCGCTTTTGCACGATGCGCCCGAATATGTGATCGGCGACATGATTTCGCCGTTCAAGGCGGCGATCGGCGGCGATTACAAGGAGATCGAGCGGCGGCTGCTGGCGGCGATCTTCATCCGCTTCGGCCTGAGGCCGGCGATGGCGCCGGATCTGGCCAAGGCGGTGAAGGCGGCCGACCGCGACGCGGCCTTTTTCGAGGCGACAGAGCTGGCCGGCTTCTCGCTGAGCGAAGCGCGCAAGTTCTTCCGCCCGCCCCGCGTTGCGCTCAGCCAATTCGCGGTCTATCTCGCGCCTTGGCGGCCGGAAGCGGCGCAAGCGAAGTTTCTCGCCCGCTTTACCGAACTCGACGCCTGAGGAGGGGTCATGCCGCGCCTGCACGTCTGTTCGCTTCGCCTGATCGATGCGGAGGTGGCTCGCACCGGCGCGCGTTCGCTGGTGACGCTGCTGTCGCCCAACACGCCGGTCACGCGGCCCACCGATATCGCCGCCGAACGCCATCTCAACATTTCGATGTCGGACATTCTCGACCATCTGCCCGGTCAGGTGCGGCCGGAGCGCCATCACCTCGACGCCTTCGTCGATTTCGTCGCGGGCTGGGACCGGCGCGAACCGATGTTGATCCATTGCTTCGCCGGCGTGTCGCGCTCGACCGCTTCCGCCTATATCGCGGCGTGCCAATTGTCGCCGCATCGCGACGAGACAGAGATCGCGCGAGCGTTGCGCGCCGCCTCGCCGACGGCGACGCCCAACCTGCGCTTCATCGCGCTGGCCGACGAGCGGCTTCAGCGTGGCGGCCGGATGGTGACGGCGATCGAGGCGATCGGCCGCGGCGAGGAATGCATGGAAGGCGCGCCGTTCGCGCTGGAGCTATAGACTCGCGCGCATGGCGATTGAAACCATACGGAGGCCGTCAGTCTTGCGAAACGGGTCGTGAAGGGATCGGCATAGCGCTGACGCCTCAGTCGGGACCGACCGTCGCCGTCGGGACGGGGCTTGTCGCGGCCACCCACGTCGCAACGAGACAGTAGTTTCACAACAAACCCGCCCCGCCCTATTCCCGCCCGCCGAGGTAGGCCGTCGCCGCCGTTCCGGCGGCGACG
>JANYIH010000101.1 GCA_025358745.1 Hyphomicrobiales bacterium
CTCGACCACGCGATCCATGAACAGCTCGATGTCGTGGTGGCACATCTCCAGCGAAAAGCGCGAGCGCATCGGCACGTCGCCGACGTCGGCGAATTTCGCCAAAGTGAGAGGGGAACGGGCCAGCACATGCTCGTAGGGGCCGACGCGCTCGACCGCGCGGACCGCGCGCGGGCCGAAGCGCGAGCCGGCGCGATTGGTGACGCCGAGGTCCATCGGCACGCCGATCAGCGCGAAATCGAGCCCGCCGAAATCGGCCAGGTCGGGCGCCTCGGGGCGATAGCGCGCGCCCAGCAGCGTGGCCACGTCGGCGAACGGCCATTTGCGCCGGTCGCCGGTGGAGAACTGGCTTTCCGCCACCGCCTTGAATTTGGGGTCGAACATTTCGCCCCCCATCGCATTGCCGTAGCGCTCGCGCAGTCGCTTCAGGTTGGCGTCATCCATCGATCATGCTCCGTAAAGCCAGTCGTATCGTTTCAGCAGCCGCTCGGGGCCAGCCAAGCGCATGGTCAGATCGCGCGCGAGCGCCATCGGGCCGCTCATGTGGTAGATTTTTGTCTGCGCCAGGGCTTCTTGCTGCACGCGCGCGGCGCGAGGCGCGCGTGTCGCCGAATAGGCCGCGAGCGCGGCGGCGACGTCGGGTTGTCCGCCCAAATGATGCGCCAGCGCGCCGGCGTCCTCAATCGCCTGCGCCGCCCCTTGCGCCAGAAACGGGACCATCGGGTGCGCGGCGTCGCCCACCAGCGCGACGCGGCCCGCGGCATAGCATGGCAGCGGCGGTCGTGTGTAAAGCGGCCAGGCGCGCCAACTCTGCGGCAGCGCGATCAGGTCGCGCGCGTGCGCTGACCACGCGGCGAAGGCGCGCGTGAGCGCGGGCCGGTCGGCCTCGCCGTCCCAGGGCTGGCTCGGCGTCTCGCCGCGCCAGCCCGATTCGATCACGGCGACGAGGTTGAGATAGGCGCCCTCGCGCAGCGGATATTGCACGAGATGGGCGTTGGGGCCGAGCCGCAGCGTCACCACAGGCGCGCGCATGGCGGCGCCGAGCGCATCGGTCGAAAGCGTGGCGCGGAAGGCGACGCGGCCGGAAAAGGCGGGCGGCTGACCGTCGCCGAGCTTTTCCAGCACTTTCGAGCGCAGCCCGTCGGCGCCGATCAGCAGATCGCCATCCTCGCTCAACGAGATGAGCCCGCGCTTGAAAGTCGCCTTCACCTTTTCCGCATTGGCGCCGTAACCGACGAGTTCCTGTCCCAAACGGATCTCGATGGACGGCTCGCGCGCGCAAAGCTCGGCGAGGCGGCGTTGCAGGTCGGCGCGGTGGACGACGAGATAGGGCGCGCCCCAGCGCGATTGCGCGCGGGTCAGGTCGAGGACGCAGAGGGGCGTATCGTCGCGGCCGCGCAGGATGTGGATGGCGCGGGGCCGCGTGGCGAGTTCGGCGATCGAATCGAGCGCGCCCAGCGCGCGCAGGACGCGCGTGGCGTTGGGGGAGAGTTGCAGCCCGGCGCCGAATTCTTCCCAGGCGGCGGCTCGTTCGAACACGATCGAGCCGATCCCCGCTTTGGCCAGAGCCAGCGCGCTCGTGAGCCCGGCGATGCCGGCGCCGGCGATCAGCGCGCGGCGCATGGCGTCAAGCCGTCTGCTTCCACTCGCATTCCGCCGGCGAGGCGTGCGGCCCGAGCACGGAATCGTAGACGAATCGGGTCGAGCAATAGGCGCAGATCGCCTCCGCCTCGCCGCCCATGTCGATGAAAATGTGGGGATGGTCCAGCGGCGGCGTCGCGCCCATGCACATGAATTCCTTGACGCCGACCTTGATGACGGGGACGCCGGCGTCGTTGTGAAAATGGGGGATGGCGTGGTCCGCCATGATGGGTTGTCCTCGCTTGGCCGCTTCGCGCGGGCTTTAAGCATTTTTGGGCGCCGAGCGAAAGCGCGAGGCTTGCGGCGGGCGCCAGGCCGAGCGGGCCGGACGCACGCGCTGCGCGGAGCGGCGGCGTCCACGCCGCCTTTTTCACGAAAGCGGCGCGAAGCGCTTGAGGTGCTCCGCCGTCGCCGCCGGCATGTCCCTATCCGCCACATGCGGCGCGGGCGTCGCCTTGCCGCGCCACGCCGCCCCCATGATCTGCATCGTGTTGTAGAGCCCGACGCTCCAGCCGGCGTCGGCGAACACCGCCAGCCCCGCCGCGACGTGGGGCGAGATCAGGTCGTGGAACATCACCAGCGCGTCGTCGGCCAGCAGCTCGATCACGGCGCGGGCGTCGTCGCGCGGCGCCTCGCCCTCGTGATAGCCGTCTATGAAGGCGAAGCTCCACGGTTCGGGCTGCATGGCGCGGACCGCCGGGACGATGCTCGGCGAGAATCCCGCCCACAGCCGCGCCGGACCGATCGGCGCCAGAGAGGCGCCTACGTCGCGCATCTGGTCGGCGTGACCCAGAGCGGGGTCGATCACGTCGAGATCGACCCCGGCGGCGACGAGATGCGCGCTCGACCAGGCGTAATGACAGCCGATCTCCAGCGCGCGGCGGCCGCGGAACGGCAAGGCGTTGTTGTGCAGCAGGCTCGCCTCGTCGAGCGAGAGCACGCCGATATAGGGATTGCGCACGCCGCGCAGGTCACGCCGCCAGATATGCGGCGCGTCCTTGCGCAGATAGGGCCATTGCAGGTCGGCGACGTCGCCCTCTTGCAGGCTCGGGAAAAACCGCATCAGGCCGGGATCGATCAGGCCGGGCGAGACATAGTCGCGGCGTGGCCCGGGCCACAGGGTCTTCGCCACGGGCGCAACTGCGGAAAAATCGACGAGTCCGACGATGGGGTTCTGATCGCTCATGGCAGGGGTATAACCTTGCCGACGGGCGTGCGGCAAAGCGCGCAACTGTGAACGGGGCGGGCAACAAAAACCCGGCTTGAAGCGTTTTCCCAGATCGGGGAGATTTCGACCCATGAAAATCACCACCGTTCGCACCGCCGTCCTCGCGGGCAATTTTCCCTGGGTGCTGGTGCGCATCGAGACCGACGCCGGCGTGACGGGCCTGGGCGAAGCCTATTGGGGCGCGGGCGTCGCCGAACTCGTACATCGCGCCGGCTCGCTCATCATCGGCGAGAACCCGGTCAACATCGGCAGGTTGATGTTCGTGTTGGAACGCTGCCTGTCGGGGGAGGGCGCGCAGGCGGGCGCGACCGTAACGGCGATGAGCGGGATCGAGATCGCGCTGTGGGATCTGGTCGGCCGCCTCCATCAGGCGCCGATCTCGACCTTTTTCGGCGGGCGGTTCCGCGACAAAGTGCGCGTCTACGCCGATTGTCACGCGGGCGAGACGCACGATCCGCACTCCTATGCGGACAAGGCCCGCGCGGTGGTGGCGGAAGGCTATACCGCGCTGAAATTCGATCTCGACAATCCCAATCCGCACACGTTCGACGTGAGCGACGATCCCCATTCGCGCCGGCAGTGGATCGAGCCTTACAACAGGGGCATCGGCGCGGCGGAATTGCGCTGGATGGTCGCGGTGGCCGGGGCGTTGCGCGCGGCGGTCGGGCCCGATGTGGGGCTCGCGCTCGATTGTCACTGGAAATTCAATGTGGGCGACGCCATCCGGCTGGCGCAGGCGCTGGAGCCGTTTGAACTCCTGTGGTTGGAGGACCCGGCGCCCCCGCTCAACCTCGCCGTTCAGCGCGACGTGACGCGCGCGACCCGCACGCCGATCTGCACAGGCGAAAATCTCTATCGGCTGGAGGGCTTTCGCGCGGCGATCGAGACACAGGCGGCGCGCATTCTCGCGCCCGACATCCCCAAGATGGGCGGGCTGATGGAGTTCAAGAAAGTCGCCGATCTCGCCGCCGTCTATTACATCCCGATGGCGCCGCATAATGTGGCGAGCCCGATCGGCACCGTGGCGGGGGCGCAGGTGAGCGCGGCGATCGCCAATTTTCTGGTGATCGAATATCATGCCCACGAGGTCGATTGGTGGGCCGATCTGGTTGACGGCGAACCGCCGATCCGCGACGGTTTCGTGCATCTCAACGACCGGCCCGGCCACGGCCTGACGCTCAACGAGGACGTCGCGCGCGCCCATCTGGCGCCGGGAAGCTCCTATTTCGGGGAAAACCCATGAGCCCATCCCATTCGCACTTCAGCCAAACCC
>JANYIH010000213.1 GCA_025358745.1 Hyphomicrobiales bacterium
AGGCGTACAACGCCGTCTCGAACTTCATATATCCGGTGAACGAAGCGGCGTCGGCGAACGGCAGGATCTGCGTCGCCCAGAAGCCGCCATAGCCGTTTTCGCGGTCGATCCAGTAGAACAGGTTGGCCAGGCCCGCCCAGCCCAGCGCCCCCGCCGGCCGCCCGGTCGGCGCCTTTTCGTCGTTGATCATGAAGCTTAGCGCCCACGACTTCGACAGGCCGGGAAAGAACTCCGCATCGTTCGACAGGCTCGGGATCACGCCGGGCAACATGCCGACCTTCTTGCCGCCAAGCCCGTCCTTCACCGCCATCTTGACCGTCTCCGGCTTCAATACGATCCCGTTTGGACCCCGTCCGTCGTTGAGCCACATGCGGATGAATTTCATATAGTCGCCGACCGTCGCGTAAAGCCCGTGGCCGCCCATGTGCACTTCCGCGTCGGCAGGCAATTCGAGGTCGAGCGGCGTCAGCGCGCCGTCGGCCCCGCGTTGATGAATGGCGGCGACCCGTTCGCGCATCGCCGGCGTCATCGCGAACGCGGTGTCGGCCATGCCGAGCGGCTCGAAGATGCGGGTCTTGAACACCTCGCCGAGCCGCTTGCCGGCGACCGCCTCGACCACCTGACCCGCCCAGTCGATGTTCGAGCCATATTCCCATCGCTCGCCGGGATCGAACAGCAATGGCGTCATCAGCGCCGCCTTAGTCCCCGTGATCACGCTCGGTTGGCCCTTCTCAGTCGCAAGCCTGTTGTAGTTGGCGTTGAAGAAGTCGTAGCCGAAGCCGGCGGTGTGCAGCAGCAGCATCCGCGTGGTGATTTCGCGTTTGGGCCGGCGCAGTCTGGGCGCGCCAGTGGCGTCGAAACCTTCCAGCACCTGCAATTTGCCGATGTCGGGGCAATAGGTCGAAGCCGGCGCGTCGAGATCGAGTTTGCCCGCCTCGACCAATTGCAGCGCGGCGGTCCCGGTGATCGCCTTGGTGGTCGAGAAGATCGCGAACACCGTGTCGGTCGTCATATCGTCGGGCCGGTCGAGCCGGCGTTTGCCAAACGCGCCCTCGTAGATGTTCATGTGCCGGTCCGTCGCCATCGCGACGACGCCGGGCACGCGCGGGTTCGAGTCCACGACCCCCCTCAGGACCGCATCGGCCGCAGGCGCAAAATCGTTGATCACGGCATTCCTCCCTAAAATTTCGGGGTCGACTCCCCAAAAGCAGATTACGCGCGTCCGAAACGCGCCGCCACCTCGCGCGCGCTCACAAGTTCGCGAAGATCACCCGCTTGACAGCGTTGGGGAACGGTGAAAAAACTTCAGCAAGAGAAAAAAATTTCAGGGAGAAACGGTTGAACATGGCCCTCGCCCGCGGCGCCTATGACGAGGATGCGGATCTCTGCGTCCGCGCCGCATGGCTGCACTATGGGGCGGGCCTTACGCAGGGCGAAACGGCCGCAAGGCTTGGCGTCGCCAATGTCAAAGCCCACCGTCTGATCGCCCGCGCCAACAAGCTCGGCCTCGTGCGCGTCACCATCGACGGCGCGATCGGCCAGTGCGTCGCGCTGGAGGAGCGCATCGTCGCGGAATTCGGCCTCGGTTTCTGTCAGGTCGCGCCCGATCTCGACGACGAGCCGCTGCCTCTGCGCGCGCTGTCGCTCGTCGGCGCCCGTTATCTCAGTCTCGCGCTGCAAAGCGGCGAACACGCCGTGATCGGCTTTGGCCACGGCCGCACGCTCGCCGCCTGCGCCGCCGCGCTGCCGCGCCTGAGCGTGTCCGACGTCAAGCTGGTCTCGCTGCTGGGCGGCATGACGCGGCGCTTCGCCACCACGCCGTTCGACGTGATCCACCGCCTGGTCGAGCGCACCGGCGCGGAGGCCTATGTGCTGCCGCTGCCGTTTTACGCCAACACGATCGAGGATCGCGCCGTATTGCTTGATCAGCGCGGCGTGCGCCCGGTGGTCGAGATGGGCGCGGCGGCGACGCTTCGGCTGGTTGGCATCGGCACGATGGAGGGCGACGCCTCGGTGCTGCAAACCGGCATGGTCGAGCGCGAGGAATTCGAGGAGGCGCGTCGCGCCGGCGGCGTGGGCGAAATTCTCGGCCATATCTTTTCGAGCCTCGGCGAGCGCGTCGAGAGCGCGCTTTCCGCGCGCACGCTGTCGATGCCGGCTGAAGACATCGGCCGCCACAAGACGGTCGCCATCGCCGGCGGCCGCAGCAAAATCGAGCCGATCCGCGCGGTGCTGGCGAGCGGCCTCATCCACGGGCTCATTACGGACGAGCGAACGGCGCAAGCGCTGCTCGCTGGGAAAGCCGGGCGCAAGACCCGGCGAAAAACATGAAGGAAAACCCAACGGAGAGAACGAATGAGTGAAAAGGCCAAGGACTTCTTCGCCGCCTTCAAGGCCGGCAGGATGAGCCGTCGCGAACTGATGTCGGGCGCGGGCAAGCTCGGCGTCACGGCGGCAAGCGCGAATATCATGCTCAACGCGGCCGGCACCGACGCCATGGCCGCCGATTTCGACTGGATGAAGTTCAAGGGGAACAAGCTGCATCTGCTGCTCAACAAGCACCCCTACGCCGACGCGATGATCGCCGACCTCGACAACTTCAAGAAAATGACGGGCATGGATGTCACCTACGACATCTTCCCCGAGGACGTCTATTTCGACAAGGTGACGGCGGCTTTGTCGTCGAAATCCTCGCAATACGACGCCTTCATGACCGGCGCCTACATGACCTGGACCTATGGCCCCGCCGGTTGGATCGAGGATCTCAACGCCTATATCAAGGACCCCAAGAAGACCAACCCCAACTATAATTGGGACGACGTGCTGCCCGGCCTGCGCGCCTCGACCGCCTGGAACGGCGTGCCCGGCGGCGCGCTCGGCTCGGCCGACGCCAAGCAATGGTGCATTCCGTGGGGCTTCGAGCTCAACTCGATCACCTATAACAGGAAGATGTACGACAAGGCCAAGGTCGAGCCGCCCAAGAACATGCCGGAACTGCTCGACACCGCCGCCAAGCTCACCAAGGATCTCGGCGGGCCGTATGGCATCGGCGTGCGCGGTTCGCGCTCCTGGGCTTCGATCCATCCCGGCTTCCTGTCGGGCTACGCCAACTACGGGCAGAAGGACCTCACCGTCGAAGGCGGCAAGCTGAAGGCGGCGATGAACACGGCCGAGTCGAAGGCCTATCACAAGATGTTCGTCAGCATGATCCAGGATTCCGGGCCGAAGAACTGGTCGACCTACACCTGGTATCAGGTCGGCACGGATCTGGGCGCCGGCGCCTCGGCCACCATCTTCGACGCCGACATCCTCGGCTATTTCATGAACGGCGGCGACAACAAGGAGAAGGGCAACCTCGGCTTCCACGGCTTCGCGGCCAACCCGAACGCGAAGGCGCCGACGCCGAATGTCTGGATCTGGTCGCTGGCGATGAATTCCGCCGGCAAGCAGAAGGACGCCGCCTGGTACTTCATGCAATGGGCGTCTTCGACCGAGCACGACATGTTCGGCGCCCGCAAGATGGACTTCGTCAACCCGGTCCGCTCGTCGGTCTGGAAGGACGAGGAATTCCGCGGCCGCATCGCCAAGTCCTACCCCGGCTATGTCGAACAATACGACGTGTCGGCGCCGGGCTCGAAGATCTACTTCACCGCCCAGCCGCTGTTCTTCGACGTAACGACCCAGTGGGCTGAGACGTTGCAGAAGATGGTCGCCAAGCAGGTGCCGGTCGACGAAGGCCTGGACCAGCTCGCCGCCTCGATCGACAAGCAGTTAAAGGACGCCGGTCTGGGCTGATCTGAAACGCTCGCCCCTCTCCGCCCCCTCTCCCCGCAAAGCCCGTCTTCGGACCGGCGTCATTCAACGCCCTTTGCGGGGAGAGGGATGGGGTGAGGGGCGGCCCCAATAGGAAACCGCGCGCATCCATGACCGACATCGCCGTCCCGGCCCGCCGCCGCAGGGTTCAACTCCTGCCCTACCTGCTGAGCCTGCCGGCGCTGTTGGTCTGCATCGGCATTCTAGTTCCGTTCGTGACGGCGGCCTATTACTCGTTGCTGCGCTTCCGGCTCAACATGCCGGCGATGAAAGGCTTCATCTGGTTCGGCAATTATCAGGCGTTCCTGACCGATTCCGAATTCTGGAACACGGTTCGCGTCTCGCTGCTCTATACCGCGCTGACGGTCGGCGTCGAGCTTGTGCTCGGCCTTGGCATCGCCATGTTGTTGCAGAAACAGACACGCCTCAACAACCTCGTCTCGATCCTGCTGTTGCTGCCGCTGATGACCGCGCCCGCGCTCGCCGCGCTGATGTGGAAATTGATGACCAACCCGAATTTCGGCGTCCTTTCCTATCTCGTGCAACTCATGGGCGTGCACGATTTCAAATGGGCGTCGAGCCCCAATAGCGCGCTGTTCACGGTCGTTCTGGTGGATGTCTGGGTCTACACGCCCTTCATCATGATCCTCTTGCTGGCGGGCTTGCGCTCGTTGCCCAAACAACCCTTCGAGGCGGCCGCGCTCGACGGCGTGCCGCGGCGTTTCGTATTTTTCCGCATCACTTTGCCGATGCTGACGCCTTACATCATCACCGCGTCTTTGTTCCGCTTGCTCGATTCCATCCAGCAATTCGACATCATCTATCCCATGACGCAAGGCGGCCCGGGCAACACGCTGCTGGTGTTTCAGGTGCGCGCCTATCTCGAATTCTACCAATACACCAATGTCGGCCGCTCGACGGCGCTGCTGATGATCCTGTGGGCGATCACCTATGCGCTCTCGAACCTGTTCATCAAGCAATGGCTGAAGCTGCGTGAACGCGCACGCGGGCTGGCCTAAAGGAAACGCGTCATGGAGCACACGTCGCCCTTCGAGCGAATCATCCGCGGCGTTCTGATCGCGGCGGTGCTGTTGTTCTTCCTGTTTCCAATCCTCTGGATCTTCCTGATGTCGTTCCAGACCAACGAGCAGGTGCTGCGCATCCCGCCCAGTCTGTTCTTCTCGCCGACGACGATCAACTACACTTCGCTCGTGACCGGCAAATTGCAGACGGCGGCCGGCTCGCTCGACCTCGCCTTCATGCGCAACCTCGGCAACAGCGTGCTGCTGTCGAGCGTGTCCGTCGCGCTGGCGCTCGTGCTCGGGGTTCCCGCCGCCTACGCCTTCGCCCGCTTCAAATTCCCCTTGAGCGAGGACATCGCATTCACCCTGCTGTCGTTCCGCTTCGCGCCGCCGCTGCTGGTGCTGTTGCCGCTGTCGCTCTATTTTCAGGCGATCGGCCTCGACGACACCTATATCGGCCTGATCTGGGTCTATCAGTTGATCGCGCTGCCGCTGATCCTGTGGATCGTGCGCGGTTATTTCGAGGATATCTCGCCCGACATCGAATACGCTTATCGCATCGCCGGCCATTCCTGGTTGCAGACTTTCACGCGCATCGCCATTCCGCTGGCGCGGCCGGGCATCGCGGCGGCCGGGCTGCTCGCCTTCATCTTCTGCTGGAACAATTTCGTGTTCGCGTTGATCCTCGCCTCCGCCGACAAGCAACCCGTCACCGTCGGCGCGCTCGCCTTCGTCACGGCGTCGGGCATCCAGTACGGCCAGATCGCGGCGGCGATCGTGCTGTCCGTCACGCCGACGCTGGCGCTGGCGCTATTTGCGCAACGTTATCTGGTCGAAGGCCTGTCGCTCGGCGCGGTGAAGGGTTGACCATGGCTCAGATCGAACTCCGGTCGCTGACGAAATCCTATAAAACCGGCAAAGTGCTGAAGGGCGTTTCGCTTGTCGCCGAGCAGGGCGAAATCGTCTGCGTGTTCGGCCCCTCGGGCGTCGGCAAAACCGTGCTGCTGCGCTTGATCGCGGGCGTCGAGGAGCTGGACGCGGGCGCAATCTTCCTCGAAGGGCGCGATGTGACGGATGCGCCGCCCGAGACGCGCGGCGTCGGCATCGCGTTCCAGAATTTCGCGCTGTTCCCGCATATGACCGCCTTCGACAACATCGGCAGCGCACTGACCGCGCACGGCGCCAGCGCCTCGATCATCAAGGCCAAAGTCGAGAAGGTCGCCGCCCTGCTGAAGATCACCCATGTGTTGAGCCATCTGCCGCGCGCGCTCTCCAACGGCCAGAAGCAGCGCACCGCGCTCGCCCGCGCGCTCGCGGCCGACCCGAAGATCGTGCTGCTCGACGATCCCCTGCGCAACGTCGACGCCAAGTTGCGCTATGAGATGCGCCTCGAACTGCCTTCGCTGCTGCGCGCCTCCGGGGCGACCGTTCTCTACGTCACGCAAGATTACAAGGAAGCGATGGCGATTGGCGACCGCATCGCGGTGTTGGTTGACGGCCGGTTCGAGCAGATCGCCGCCCCGCCCGCGATTTACCGCGGCCCCGCCTCGGTCAGCGTAGCGCGCCTGTTCGGCGATCCCAGCATCAATCTCATTCCCATAAAGCCGAAAGCGACCAAGGACGGCGCCGTTTGCGAGATCGGCGGCGCCACGGTCTCGCTGGCCGAAATCCATGCCGCGACGCCAGGGCGTTCGTTGTTGTTGGGATTGCGACCCGAGAGCTTGAATGTCTCGGATCAACAAGCGCCGGATTCGTTTCCCGTCGAGGTCATGGCGGTGACGCCGCTCAACGAAAAGACGGTCCTGCTGCTGCGTACGCACGACGGTCAGGAAATCTTCGCCTCCGAAGCCGGCGTCGAGAACGAGACGCGCCAGCCCGGTCCCGCCTTCGCCCGTTTCGACGCCACGCGCGCCCTGGTGTTTGACGAGGCGAGCGGCGCGCGCATAGAGGGGCGCGCATGAGCACGACCAACGAAGCCGCCTTGTCGCTCGCCGGCGTCGACAAGATTTACGCGCTAAACTCCAGGAAGCCCGTGCACGCCGTGCAGGCGCTCGACCTCGACGTCCGCAAGGGCGAGATCGTCGCGCTGCTGGGCTCGTCGGGCTGCGGCAAAACCTCGACCTTGCGCATGATCGCGGGCTTCGAATCCGTCACCCGGGGTTCAATCACGCTGGCCGGCCGCCGCATCGAAACGCTGGCGCCCGCGCGACGCGGCGTGGCGATGGCGTTCGAAGGTTATTCGCTCTATCCGCCATTGACCGTGCGCGACAATATCGCGTTTGCGCTCAAAAGCGCCAGGATC
This sequence comes from Hyphomicrobiales bacterium, assembly GCA_025358745.1. Taxonomy (GTDB): domain Bacteria; phylum Pseudomonadota; class Alphaproteobacteria; order Rhizobiales; family Beijerinckiaceae; genus Roseiarcus. Next base: position 7,138 of record JANYIH010000213.1, read on the forward strand.
AACGCAACGGAGGTCGACAAGGCGGTCAAGGAAATGGCGGCGCTGGTGGAGATTGAGTCGATCCTCGACCGCTATCCCACTTCGATTTCCGGCGGCCAACAACAACGCGCTTCGCTGGCGCGCGCATTGGTGCGGCCGGCCGATCTCTATCTGCTCGACGAGCCGATGGGTCAATTGGAACCGCGCCTGCGCGCGCTGCTGCGCGGTCGGCTCAAGCGTCTCCTTAACGAGCGCGGCATGACCTCCATCTTCGTCACCCACGATCAGACGGAGGCCAACGCGCTTGCCGACCGCGTCGCGGTGATGGAGGGCGGCGTGTTACAGCAAATGGCCAATCAGACGGAATTGAAGGAACGGCCAGCCAATCTCTATGTCGCAACCTTCATCGGCGAGCCGCCGATGAACGTGTTCGACGCCAAGGTCGAAATCGGCGAACGGGTGCGCTTCATCGTCAAGGACGGCCCTGCGCTTGACTTCTCCGCCACCGCCTTCAGCCAAGCCGCGCGCGTTGCCATTGCAAGACGGGCCCGCGCCGTGATCGGCGTGCGGCCGCACGACATCAGGCTCGGCGCGGGCGATAACGCAGCCAAGGTCGTCTCCAACCAATGGCTCGGCGATCAAAGCCATCTGGCCTTGGATGTTGCGGGAAAGCTCATGGTGGCGGTCGCGTTCGACCAGGTGAACGCTTCGCGCGGGGAGATCATGCGTTACGAGGTCTCCAGCACGAAACTGCATGTGTTCGACGCCGACAGCGGCGAGGCCGTTTCACATGGCGCCGAGGCGGCCTGAGCGGGGAAACGCGATGGCGGACGTTCTGATTGGAGTCGACGCGGGCACATCCGTCATCAAGTCGATCGCCTTCGACCTCGACGGCGAGCAGCTTGCCGTCGCCTCGACGCCGAACCGCTATCAAACGCGGCCCGACGGCGCCGCGTTTCAGTCGCTCGACCATACCTGGGAGGATTGCGCCTGGACGCTGCGCGAGCTTGCTCAACGCGTCGCCCATCTCGCCGAGCGCACTATCGCCGTCGGCGTGACGGGGCAGGGCGACGGCACTTGGTTGGTTGATAAGGAAAACAGGCCCGTGACGGACGCCTGGCTCTGGATGGATGGCCGCGCCGGGCCGACCGTGCGGCGCCTGCGCGGCGGCCAAGCCGACCGCGCGCGCTATCTCGCCACCGGCACCGGCCTCAACGTCTGCCAGCAAGGCTCGCAACTCGCGCACATGACGGCAACCGCGCCCGAGATCGTCGCAGGCGCGGATGCGGCGATGCATTGCAAGGATTGGCTCTATCTCAACCTTACCGACGTGCGGGCGACCGATCCCTCGGAGGCGTGCTTCACGTTTGGCGACTTCCGCACCCGCGCCTATGACGACGGCGTGATCGGCGCGCTCGGGCTGGAGCGCGAACGTCGCCTGCTGCCCCCGATCGTCGACGGCGTGGCGACGAC
>JANYIH010000224.1 GCA_025358745.1 Hyphomicrobiales bacterium
CCAGCACCAGTGCCCAGCGTCCGCCGATCGGCCGGCCGGACGACACGACGCCGCAGGCAAAGGCCCACATCGGCGCGAACCAGGTGATCGGCTTCATCAGCTCGAGGACGGCGCCAAGCTCGGGTCTTTGCATGGGTCGAGCCTATGTCTGGCAAAGCCCCATTGTCAACTCGAATTGACGTCAAAGCAAACTGACACTCACGACTCTGCGTCTACGCCGAGATCGCCCAGTCCATAGCGGCGCAACTTCGCATAAAAGCCCTGCCGGCTCAGTCCCAGCATCTCCGCCGCCGAAGCGCGATTGTCCCGCGTCAGTTCGAGCGCCGCTTCGATGCAAAGCCGCTCGATTACGTCGGTGGTCTCGCGCACCAGATTTTTCAGCGGCACCCGGCCGACGAGGTCGATAAATTGCTCGACGGTGCTTGGCAGCGCACGGCCGCCGAGCCGTTCCCGCCCGCCGCGCGTAGAGGACACCGCGATCGTCAGGCCGACGCACGGGTCGGGGGCGTCGAGTTTCGACACGGCCGACACTTCGACGTCTTCGTTGGCGCCGAACTCCCCGCGCACGATCGTCGAGAAGCGTCGCACCGCCCCTGTGGCGCGCAGATTCGAAAACAGCAGATCCACGTCCACACCGGGTCGGCCGAGCCAACGTTCGAGCGCTTCGCCGCGCACTTGCGCTTCCGTTGCGGCCTGAACCAGTTCGAGAAACGCGGCGTTGGCGCTGAGAATGCGGCGCTCGGCGTCCGCCACCACGAAAGCCTCCGGCATTGCCTCGAAGATCGCGAGCCGCCGCGCGTCTTCGGCTTTCATCGCCGCCGAAGCAGCTCCGACCCTCGCGATCAGCACGATCAGGCAGGTCACGGAATCCTGACGGAACAGCGCGCCGGAAAGCAGCACCGCAGACCCGTCGCGCGCGGTCTCGACCATCACATTGTCGACGCGCGGCGCCACGCGGGCGGCGGCGACAAAGGATTGCGCCGCCTGCCGGCTGGCGGGCGTGAACAGGTCGTCGAACGCGTGGCCTGACACCTTCTTGGCGTCGAGACTGAGCAGCGCCGCAGCGGCCGGATTGGCTTCAAGCAGGCGATGGCTGGTCGAATCGACGATCAGAACAGGCTCATTGGAAAGCTGAAACAGAAGCCGGTAACGCTTCTCGGCATTGCGAATGCGCGCGTATTCGCGCTCCATCGCTTGTTGCGCTTCGGCGAGCCGCTGCTGCGCCGAGGCGAGCGCTCGCAGGTCGCGGCCGACCGCGAGAACGCGTCGCTCGGAACCGAATCGCAACGCGCTGTAGCGCATCGGCGCATCGGGACCATCGAGCGTGGGATGGTTGACCTGGCGCCAGCGCGTCGGCGTCGTGGGGCCCGCTTCCCGCAACAGGTCCTCGATTTTGACTCGGCTCTCGGTCGTCACCGTGTCGACCCAGCGTCGCCCGACCCAATCCTCATGAATCGCCCTGGCGAGCACTGGGTCGGAAAACGACGCGTCGAGCACAATTCCGCGCGAGTCCACCACCACCGCGACGTCGGCCGCCGCCGAAACCAGCGCGCCAACGGATTGCGGATCAAGCTCGCCGAGACTTTCATTCGGCGAAGCGAAGCGCGCCCTCTGGGATTTCGCGCCGGCCGGCTCGGTCAAAACAGTCTCTTCCATGCGGATGAATTCGCAGACAGCTGGGGATGGATTTGCCCGTTTACACTGGCCGTCGATTTAGCGAAACCCCCGGCGATATTTGCGCCGCGACGTCGCCGCGGCAAAATTGTCCGGCCCCTCTCAGGCAGCCGAACATTTTTCGTGCGAGCTCCTGGCTGGCCCAAATCCGGAGAACCGGCCGAGCGGCGCACACACGGGCATCGCGCGCCCGACGGCGCGGCGAAGGCTTGCGCAGGGTCAGAAAATCTATCCATGCCGCCCCCACCCAATTGAGGAGGCTCTGCGTCGTGGACATTCGTCCGCGTCGTCAAGCCGCGACCGCCTGAAGGTCAATATGATGTAAACTTAAAAGTACGTCCATCTGAGTTGACACATACGCAGGTCGGCGCCAATGTCAGTCGCCAAGGCCGCTGCGCGTCGCGCCTCAGGGGTGGAAAGCGCAAAGCCATCGAATCCGAGTGGAGCCCATGCGCGATCGGTTGGGGAAGCAGCAAGTCCCGCTCTACACTGCAGCACAGCGGGCGCGGCGGGACGCTTCGCCCTGGACCCTCGTGCAAGGGGTGCTGGCGCCGCTGCAATTCCTGCTGTTTCTCGCGAGCCCCTTGCTGGTGTTGCGCTTCCTGCTGACGGGCGAAGGGCAAACGGCGGCGGTCGCCAGCGTGGTCTGCAAGACGCTGGCGCTTTACGCCATCATGATCACAGGCTCGATCTGGGAAAAAGCGGTGTTCGGCCGCTGGCTGTTCGCGGAACCGTTCTTCTGGGAGGACGTGTTCAGCTTCGCCGTGCTGGCGCTCCACACCGCCTATCTCGCCGGACTTTACGCCGGGCTGGACGCGCGTCGGCTCATGTTCATCGCGCTGGCGGCCTATGCGACTTACATCGTCAACGCGGCGCAGTTCCTCATCAAGCTGCGCGCCGCCCGCCGCGAGGCGTTCGCTCCGGACACCGGCGCGATCGCTTTGGAGGCCTCGCGATGAACGCGCTGAGCCCCTCCCCGTCGCCGGCTGTCAAACGGCTCCCGCCGTACAGGAGCGCGGCCACCGCGAGGTGTTTTGCGGGCTGACCGGCATCGTCTGGCTGCATCGCAAGATACGCGACGCGTTCTTCCTGGTCGTAGGTTCGCGGACCTGCGCGCACCTGATCCAGTCCGCCGCCGGCGTGATGATCTTCGCCGAACCGCGCTTCGCCACGGCGATTCTGGACGAGCGCGATCTGGCGGGGATCGCCGACATCGACGACGAACTCGATTCGGTGGTCGCCCGCCTGCTCGTGCGCCGGCCCGAGATCAAGCTGCTGTTCCTGGTCGGCTCCTGCCCGTCCGAGGTGATCAAGATCGACCTCAAGCGCGCCGCCGCGATGGCCTTCTCCGCCAGCCGTCGCGGCTCCAGGAAGCCCGGGAAATAGCTGCCCTTGCGCAGCTTGGGGATGCACAGTTCCACCGTGCCGGCCCGCGTCCGCCAGTCGCGC
>JANYIH010000354.1 GCA_025358745.1 Hyphomicrobiales bacterium
TCGGTCGGCAAATAGGGCTCGATCTTCAAGAACTGCGCGTCCGTCAGCCAGAAAAGATCAGGATTCATATCGGCTACCTCTCGGCAACCTTGAATCACGCGACAGGCATTATGCCAACGGCTTTATAGGTCTGGACCCTAACGTCTTGCTGAAAGTCGTCAGACATGCGTGCATCTCGCGGCGCATCGGCGTGGCGAGGGCAACGGGCGATGCGTTCCCGCTTTCGACTGGCCGGCCTAGCCCTCGCTTTCGCTATCATCGCACCAAGCGCTCGCGCACCCAAGGGAGACCGAGAGCTTTTCGACGGCTAAAGGGTAAAAATGCCAAGCGCCGCCGAGTTGCCCGGCGACGTGTCCAATCAACGGCGTCGTGTCGCCGAGGCTATCGGCCTGCGGCCCTCACGCCTCTATGACGAGCAAGCGTCACCGCTTGTTAGGCGATCCGCTTCAGGACGTTTGATACCGTCTTCGCGTCCCACTTGCCGCCGCGCGCGGTAGCGATCCCGCGACCGTCCAGCGCGGCGGCGATTTCGCGGAGCGTCTTCGCCCCGGCGGCTTGAGCAGCCCGGATCGCAGGCGCGACCGTTTGGGCGAAGGTTTTGGCCCCGGCGACATGGCTTGCGTTCGCGACGGCGCGGGCTTCCTCAAGGCGGGGATTGCCAAGGGCCTGCCCGCGCGCCTTGGCGGCGGCGAGAGCGGCCTTCGTGCGTTCGCTGATAACCTTGCGCTCTTTCTCGGCAAGCGCGGCGAACAGGTGAAGCATGAACGGGTCGGCGTCTGCGCCAAGCTCGGCGACGACGAAGGCGACGCGCTGCGCCATGAGGCCGGAAATGAAATGCACGTCGCGGGACAGGCGGTCGAGCTTGGCGACGATAATCGGGCATTTGCCGAGCTTGCGCGCCTTGTCGAGCGCGGCGGCGAGTTGCGGGCGGCGGTCGAGCGCGTCGCTTCCCTTGCCGGTCTCGACTTCGACGAATTCGGCGACAATCTCGAAACCTTCGGCCTCGGCGAAGCGGGCGACCGCCGCGCGCTGAGCGTCAATGCCGAGGCCAGACCGGCCTTGCTCGCGAGTCGAAACCCGGAAGTATGCGACAAGCGGATTGGCCATTTTCGTTCCCCTGTGTTCGCCTCTGTGTATGGCTATACGACCGTTTAGAAATTACACAAGCGGCGAAAGTGGGCGAACGCGATTTTTTCCGGACCGGGCTTGGCCGCTCTTGGAGTCGTCACGCGGCATATAGGTCGCCAACTTGCCGGGAAATTGCCCTCGCGCCATAGTGTTTTCTGGAATCACCACAAAGAGCGATTTGCGAGGGGAAATGTTTTCACGCTCAATTCAGATTGCTTGCCTATTTGGCGTAATAGTAACTACGGGATGCGTCACGACACAAGAAATCCCACTGGCGCCTAATGTCGTGAGACTCGATACACACGCATCGGGGCTGCTATCGACTGGCCAAGCGGTTCCGCAGACTATGCGAAAAGCCGCGCAAGCGACGCTCGACGCAGGATATACGCACTTCAAGTTACAAGATGTGGGGTCCCAACAGGGCGAACACCTTGCGGGGGTCTATAGCTCCTCAACAGGAAGCACGGTCGCGACGGGCTTCGGCAATTCAGTTTATGCGACGGGGAGCGCGTCCGGCTTCTCAACGCCGATCTACCGGCGCACCGCCGACGTTGGCGTGACCGTCGTCATGTTCAAGGCGACGGACGCGGGCGCAAAAGACGCTTTCGACGCCGCCGAGGTTTTGAAGAAATATTCGCAGTAGGCGCACCGTTGGAGGCGACGAACGGCGAGAGCCCGAAATCAGTTTCGATAGGCGCGCAGGTCCGTATCGTCGGGATATGGATTTCGGGCCTCATTGGGTCGCGATTGCTTGGCGCCCTTGCGGGGCGCGCCGTTGATCGGTTTGGCGCTGGCTACGGCGAAGACACAAGTTTCGGTGGCTTGCTTGTCGGCGTCGCCCTCTTCACATGCTTCCGGCTGTGGATGCGCGAGCGCGGTTAATCGCCGCTCGCCTGTCCTTAGTCGTTCGCCGCAATTCGCCACAAGGCGGCCCGAAATGTGGGGCCAAGTGTGGGGCTGGAAAAAGCGGCCTATGCTAAGTTCCTGAAGCTGCGACGATTTTTCAGGTGTCTTGGTGCCCCTAGCCGGAATCGAACCAGCACTCCTTGCGGAATCCGATTTTGAGTCGGACGCGTCTACCAGTTCCGCCATAGGGGCCGACTTCACGTCGTCGGGCGCATATAAAGCGGGCCTCGGCGCCGGTCAAACGATGTTTGCCGCGCAAGGCCGCTCGCGTGCTAGAGAACTGAAATCGACACGGGGGGGACATGGCGCTCGAATGGCTGCTGGCGGGTTTGCATTTCCTCGCCATTTTCGCGCTACTCGCCATACTCGCCGGGGAAATGGCGATGATGGGAGGGCGGATCGACGCTGAAGTCGTGGGCCGCCTGGCGCGGCTTGACGCTTGGTATGGCGTGGCGGCGGCGGGGGTGCTCGCGGCGGGGCTGGCGCGCGTGTTCCTCGGCGACAAGGGACCGCTCTATTACGAGGCCAACGTCCTGTTCTGGGCGAAAATGGCGGTGTTTGCGCTGGCCGGCGGATTGTCCGTGCCGCCGACGCTGCAATTCCTGGGTTGGCGGCGCGCGGCGCGCGCCGACCCAAGCTTCGCGCCAAGCCCACGCGCGATCGCTTCCGTTCGGCGGACGCTATTGGCCGAGGCGGCGCTGTTCGCGCTGCTGCCGATCCTCGCGGCGGGCATGGCGCGCGGTTTCGGCGCCTGAGGTCGCGCCCTCGCGATCTCGCGCGGGCGGCGCTATAGAGGACGCAAGCGGAGGCGCCGTTTGGACCAGGCGATGGACGTCGAGGATTATCTCGCCAAAGGCGGCGTGTTGACTTCGCCCGCCAATGCGCCGCCGCGCTATCGCGGCGAGTTGATGCGCTGGATGGCGGGCTTCGTCGACAGCGAACTCGCCGGGGCCGCGGGCTTCGCCGATCTCATCAACGCCGCGCCGGGCTTGAAAGCGCGCATCGCCGCCGCGCGCATCGTGTTGGAGAAAACCGACCACGCCGAGCGCGTGCTCAACCTGATGGGCGAATTCGGCGCCGACGTGACGCGCTACGCCGCGCATCAACCCTGGGCGGCGCGGGTCCGCCGCGACGCCGCGCTCGGCCCCCAGCGCCACGGCGGCGACATGCGCCTGTCCGTGTTCCACTATCCCTTGCAGGGTTGGACCGACGCTGTCGCGTTCAATGTGGCGATGGGCGAGGCGGTCGGCGTGCAGCTCGAAGAATTCGCCGCTGTTTCCTACGCCCCATTGGCGGAGGCGTTGCGCGCCATCGCGCCGCGCGAGCGCCGTCACGCCGAGCTTGGCGTCGAGGGGCTGCGCCAGATCGTCGCGACGCCTGACGGGCGGCGCCAAGCGCAGGAGAGCCTCGCCTATTGGCGGCCGCGCGTCGCCGAGAGTTTCGGCCTCGCCGAGTCCGCGCGGTTCGACACGCTGAAGCGCTTCGGCCTGCGCCGCCGCCGCAACGAAGATCTGCTTGGCCTATGGCGCCGTCGCCTCGACGCGCGGCTGAACGAATTGCAACTCGTCTGAAAGCGCTGCTCATGTCGGACAATCAACCCCCCCGCCTGCAAAGCCACCTCTGCGGCGCGTGGCGCGAGGGCGCGGGCGAAGGGGCGCTGGCGCGCGACGCCGCGACGGGCGAGCCGGTCGCGCGTGTCGATTCCACCGGCCTCGATTTCGCGGAGGCTCTGGCCTATGGGCGCGCCGCCGGGGCGGCGTTGCGCGCGCTCGATTTCCATCAACGCGCGCAGATGCTGAAGGCGCTGGCGCAAGCGCTGACCGAGGCCAAGGAGGCGTTCTACGATCTCTCCTTCGCCACTGGCGCGACGCGGGCCGACAGCGCGATCGACATCGAGGGCGGCCTCGGTGTCCTGCTGTCCTACGCCTCGCGCGGGCGGCGCGAATTGCCGGCGGAGCGTTTTCTCGTCGAGGGCGAGGTGGAGAGCCTCGCGCGCGACGGAAGTTTCGTCGCCCAGCATATCCTCACGCCGCTGCGGGGCGTCGCCGTGCATGTCGACGCGTTCAATTTTCCCGTCTGGGGCATGCTGGAGAAGATCGCGCCCTGTCTGCTCGCGGGCATGCCCGCCCTCGTCAAGCCGGCGAGCCAGACCGCCTATCTGACGGAGGCGGTGTTTCGCCGCATCGTTCAGTCAAACATCCTGCCCGAAGGCGCGCTGCAACTGATCTGCGGCGGCGTCGGCGATCTGTTCGATCACCTCACCGGCCAGGACGTCGTCACCTTCACCGGCTCGGCGGCAACCGGGATGAGGCTGCGCGCCCATCCCCGTATCGTGCAGAATTCCGTGCGTTTCACGATGGAGGCCGACAGTCTCAACGCCTGTCTGCTCGGCCCGGACGCGCTGCCTGGAACGGAGGAGTTCGATCTGTTCGTCAAGGAAGTCGCGCGCGAGATGACGGCGAAAGCTGGACAGAAGTGCACCGCGATTCGGCGTGCGCTCGTGCCGCGCGCCCATGTCGAAGCCACGATCGAGGCGCTGCGCAAACGGCTCGACGCCGTCGCCGTCGGCAACCCCCGCGCGGAGACGACGCGCATGGGCGCGCTCGCCAGCCTCGCCCAGCGCGAGGAAGTGCGCGCCCGCATCAAGGAGATCGCGCGCGAGGCGGAGATTGTGTTCGGCGATCCAACCAGGGTTGAACTGACGAGCGGCGATTCCGAGCGCGGCGCGTTCCTCAACCCGGTGCTGCTCTACTGCGACAAGCCGGTTTCCGCGCGCGCGCCGCACGAGGTCGAGGCGTTCGGCCCGGTCGCGACGCTGATGCCTTACGACGATCTCGACGAGGGCGTCGCTCTCGCCAATCGCGGCGGCGGCTCGCTCGTCGCTTCCGTCTTCACCAACGACGAGAGTGTAGCCCGCGCGGCTGTGCTCGGCCTTGGCCACAGCCACGGCCGCGTGCTGATCGGCAATCGCGCCAGCGCGAAATCCTCGACCGGCCACGGCTCGCCGATGCCCGGCCTCGTCCATGGCGGACCCGGCCGCGCGGGCGGGGGCGAGGAATTGGGCGGCGTTCGCAACGTCAAACATTTCATGCAGCGCACCGCCGTGCAGGGCGCGCCGCGCCTGCTCAGCGCCGTCACCGGGCGCTGGGTAGACGGCGCGGCGGTTGATTGCGGGCCGCCGCACCCATTCCGCAAATCGCTGGCGCAGTTGAAGATCGGCGACCAGATCGTGACGGCCAAACGCGTTGTCACCCTCGACGACATCGAGCATTTCGCGGAGTTCACCGGCGACAATTTCTACGCCCACATGGACGAGGCGGCGGCCCGCGCCAATCCGCTGTTTGGCGGCCGCGTGGCGCATGGCTATCTCGTCGTCGCCTTCGCCGCCGGCCTGTTCGTCGATCCCGCGCCAGGGCCGGTGCTCGCCAATTACGGCGTCGACAATCTGCGCTTCCTGACGCCCGTGAAGCCCGGCGACGAATTGCAGGCGGCGCTGACGGCCAAGGAGATCAACCCGCGCGGCTCGGCCGAGCACGGCGAAGTGCGCTGGGATTGCAAGGTGACCAACCAGACGGGCGCGGTCGTCGCGCGCTATGATGTGCTGACGATGGTGGCGAAGACGTGGGGGTGAGGGGGCGCCCAGCCTCGCCTCAGACCGACGACCAAGCGACGACGCCCCTCACCGTTACCCTCTCCCCGCAAGCGGGCGAGGGAGGCGGCGACGGGCGCGCTGATCCTCGATTCCGCGGCGCTCACCCCCCCGGCCGCTTGTCGATCACGCGCCGCGCCTTGCCCTCCGAGCGCGGCAGCGCGCCGGGCTCGCAGATGAGCACCCGCGCGCTGACGCCGACCACGCTCTTGACGTGATGCGCCAGCTCGCGCGCCGCCGCTTCGCGCGCGGAGGCGCCCGGCGCCGCCTCGACCCGCACAATCATCTCGTCGAGCCGGCCCTCCCGCGTCAGCTCGATCTCGAAATGCGGCGCGAGGCCCTTAACTTTCAGCACCTGCTCCTCGATCTGGGTCGGAAACACATTGACGCCGCGCAGGATCATCATGTCGTCGCTGCGGCCGGTGATCTTCTCCATACGTCGCATCGTGCGCGCCGTGCCGGGGAGGAGCCGCGTCAGATCGCGCGTGCGGTAGCGGATCATCGGCAGACCTTCCTTGGTCAGCGTGGTGAACACGAGTTCGCCCCTCTCGCCATCAGGCAAGACGCGCCCCGTCGCGGGATCGATGATCTCGGGGTAGAAATGATCTTCCCAGATATGCAGCCCGTCTTTCGTCTCCACGCATTCGTTGGCGACGCCCGGCCCCATGATCTCGCTGAGGCCGTAAATGTCGACCGCGTGCATGTCAAACGCCAGTTCGATCTCGGTCCGCATGGCGTTGGTCCAGGGCTCGGCGCCGAATATGCCGACGGCGAGCGAGGACGCGCGCGGGTCGACGCCCTGACGGCGGAATTCGTCGAGGATCGACAGCATGTAGGACGGCGGCACCATGATGATTCGCGGCTGAAGATCGACGATCAACCGAACCTGGCGCTCGGTCATGCCGCCGGAGACGGGGACCACGGTGCAGCCGAGCCGCTCGGCGCCGTAATGCGCGCCGAGGCCCCCGGTGAACAGGCCGTAGCCATAGGCGATATGCACGATGTCGCCGCGCCGCCCGCCCGAGGCGCGGATCGAGCGGGCGACCAGATCGGCCCAGTTGGAAATGTCGCGCTGGGTGTAGCCGACGACGGTCGGCTTGCACGTCGTGCCGGAGTAGGAGTGCAACCGCACGATGTTCTCGCGCGATACGGCGAACATGCCGAAGGGATAATTGTCGCGCAGATCGGTCTTCACCGTGAAGGGAAATTTGGCCAGGTCTTCGAGCCGGGTGAGATGCTCGGACCGCACGCCGGCCGCGTCGAACCGGGCGCTATAGAACGGCGAGTTCTCATAGGCGTGGTTCAGCGACCAGCGCAGCCGTTGCAATTGCAAGGCGGCGAGTTCGTCGCGCGAGGCTTGCTCGATCGGCTCCAGATCGCCCGGACGCGGCGCGAGGTCTTCCAACGTCTTCTCCCCTGATCCTTCAGGCCGGCCCGGGAATGGCGCGGCAATGGCCGCGAAACTCGGCGATCCGCTCGCCCGCCTG
>JANYIH010000014.1 GCA_025358745.1 Hyphomicrobiales bacterium
CGTGGCTCGAGGCGCTCGCGTTCGGCGGCGAGACGGGAAGCGACGCCGGGATGGTTCATCTCACATCGCTCATCAATGACGCTGGTTTCATTTGAAAGAGCTTTGCACTCGCGGGCGAACATACCTGTCCGCCATCAACCCGCGCAAAGGCGGCCTCTCACGACTTCACCTTCACATATTCCCCCGGCGCGTCGCAGATCGGCTTGAGCTTGCCGCCGCCGACCTTCCGCGCGGGCGCGCGCTTGGGCGCCTGCGCCGTGATCCAAGCGATCCAGTCCACCCACCACGAACCCGGCGTCTCCTTGGCTTTCGCAACCCAGTCCTCGAATTTTCCCTGTGGAGGCCCGCCGGTCCAGAACTGATATTTCGGCTTGTCGGCGGGATTGACGACGCCCGCGATGTGGCCGGAGCCCGACATGACATAGCGCACCGGGCCGCCGAAGAACTGGGCGCCGGTGAAGACCGAGCGCGCCGGGGCGATATGGTCTTCTTTCGCGGCGAGATCGTAGACCGGGACCTTCACCTTGCGCAGAGAGATCGTGCGCCCCTCGATCACCATCCGTTCGTTGGTCAGATCGTTTTGCAGATAACAGTGGCGCAGGTAGAAGCGATGGTTGGCGGCGGGCATCCGGGTGGAATCGGCGTTCCACACCAAGAGGTCGAACGCCATCGGCTCCTTGCCCTTGAGATAATTGTTGATCCAGTAGGACCAGATCAGTTCGTTCGGCCGCAGCATGTTGAAGGCGGTCGCCATCTGCGAGCCTTCGAGATAGCCGGTCTCGACCATTTTCTTTTCGGTCAGCCGCAGTTGCTCGGCGTCGACGAATATCTTGAGGTCGCCCGCGTCGGTGAAATCGACCTGGGTGGTGAAGAAAGTGGCGCTGGAGATGCGTTTGTCGCCGATCTCAGCCATGAAGGCGAGCGTCACGGCGAGCAGCGTGCCGCCGACGCAATAGCCGACCGCGGCGACGTCGCTCTCCCCCGTGGCGGCTTCGATCGCCTCCAGCGCGGCGAAAATCCCCTCGCGCATATAGGCCTCGAAGCCCTTGTCGATATGACGCTCGTCCGGGTTGACCCAGGAGATGACGAACACAGTCAACCCTTGCGCGACCGCCCAGCGGATGAAGGATTTTTCCGGATTGAGATCGAGCACGTAGAACTTGTTGATCCACGGCGGCACGATCAGCAGCGGGCGCTGGTAGACCGTCGGCGTCGTGGGCGCATATTGGACCAACTCGATCAGCTCATTGCGAAACACGACCTTGCCGGGCGTGGCGGCGAGATTGCGGCCCAGCTCGAATTTCGCCGCATCGGCCTGCCGGATGCGCAACTGGCCTTTGCCGGCCTCGATGTCCTCGGCCATCATCTTCATGCCGCGCACGAGATTCTCGCCGCTCTCGGCCAGCGTCGTGCGCAACAGCTCGGGATTGGTGGCCAGGAAGTTGGAGGGCGACAGCGCCGCCGTCACCTGCTTCATATAGAAGGCGGCCTTTTCGCGCGTGTGCGGATCAAGCTCGTCGGCGCGTTTTACCAGATCGTCGGCCCAGCGCGAGGTCAGCACATAGGCTTGTTTGATGAAGTCGAAATAGGGATTGTCGCGCCATTCGGGATCGGCGAAACGCTTGTCGCCGGCTTCAGTTGGCGCAACGTCGGGGTCTTTTTCGCCGCCGAGCTTCTTCAGCGTCGAGCCCCAGAGCGTGAAGAACTGGGACGACAGCGCGGTCTGCGCTTCCAGCGCGCGCTTGGGGTCGATGGCGTAATATTCGGCGATGCGGCCGAGCGTCGTGAACACCTCGGCGAGCTCGGGTTTTGCCGTCAGCGAATCGGCCCGACCGGTTTCCGCCGGTTTCAGCACGGCGGCGAGCGCCTTGCCGCCTTCCTCGACGAAACGGGCGACGTTGCGCGACAGCTTCTCGAAATCGGGCAGCGGCGTTGCGCGCGTCGCCGGCGGCGCGGTCGGTGTCGGCCGGGAGTCGGGCGGGGCTGGCGCTGCGGCTTTCGCGGCCGGCTCAGGCGGCCGTTCATCGACGGGGGCGGGGCTCTTGGGCTTGGCGGCGGGGGGCGAAGCCTGCGTTTTCGACGCGTCGGCGCCCAGCGCGGCCGCTTTCTTCGCGGCTTGCTTGGCTTTGGCGCGCGATGGGGTGGTCATGGGCTTTCCTCTGCGAACGCGGCCGGCGGCGCCGATCCCTTTTCGGTCATAATAGTCTGGCAACGCTTTGTGACGCCAGTCAGTCTTTCGACGATCGCGCCAAGGATAAGCGAAAAATGAGGCTTTTGATCGCGCTCGCCTGCGCGCTCGCCGCAACGCCAGCGGCGGCGGAATCGCTGTTGGATTCGCTCGCCAAGTCGACCGGCCTGATGGCGAGGCCGGCCGATCCGCCCGATTTCGTCAAGACGAGCAGACCCTCCGAGGAGCCCGCCGCCATTCCCGTCTTCTCCGCGCCCGACGAGCCGCGCTCGACGGTCAAGACGCCGGCGCAGTTGAAGGCGATGGACGCGGACCTCGAAGGCGCGGGTCAGAAGACGCGCGCAGGATCGTCGCGTCGATCTGCGGGAGACCCTAAGCGCGCGGAGAAACAAAAGGCGCGATGAGCGCGCCGCACCCTGCGCCGGCATGAAATTTCAACGACGGCGGGTTCCCCTTTCCGACGCCCGGCCCTAAAAGCGGGGCGCGGGCGGCGGATTCGGGCTTCTCGCGCGAGCCCAGGCGCGCAAGCTGCGCCGAACATGAGGATGAGCGGGCGATGTCGGATTTTCACAATACGCGGCGGCTGCCGCCTTACGTCTTCGAGCAGGTCAACAAGCTCAAGGCCAAGGCCCGCGCCGCCGGCGCCGACATCGTCGATCTCGGCATGGGCAATCCCGACCTCGCCGCGCCCAAGCATGTGATCGACAAGCTGGTCGAGACGGTGGGCAAGCCGCGCACCGACCGTTATTCCGCCTCCAAGGGCATCCCCGGCCTGCGTCGCGCGCAGGCGGGCTACTACGCACGCCGGTTCGGCGTGAAGCTGAACCCCGACACTCAGGTCGTCGCCACGCTCGGCTCGAAAGAGGGCTTCGCCAATATGGCGCAGGCGATCACCGCGCCGGGCGATGTCGTGCTGGTCCCCAATCCCTCCTATCCCATCCACGCCTTCGGCTTCCTGATGGCGGGCGGCGTGATCCGTTCTGTGCCGGCCGAGCCCAGCCCGCAATATTTCGTGGCGCTGGAGCGGGCGATCCAGCATTCGATCCCCAAGCCGATCGCCGTCGTCGTCTGCTATCCCTCCAATCCGACCGCGATGGTCGCTTCGCTCGATTTCTATAAAGACCTCGTGATCTTCGCCAAGAAGCACGACATCTTCATCCTGTCCGATCTCGCATATGGCGAGGTCTATTTCGACGGCGAGGCGCCGCCTTCGGTGTTGCAGGCGCCCGGCGCGTTTGATGTCGCGGTCGAGTTCACCTCGATGTCGAAGACGTTTTCGATGGCGGGCTGGCGCATCGGCTTCGCAGTCGGCAACGAGCGGCTGCTGGCGGCGCTGGCGCGGGTGAAATCCTATCTCGATTACGGCGCCTACACGCCGATCCAGGTCGCCGCCGCCGCCGCGCTCAATGGGCCGGAGGCCTGCATCGACGAGATGCGGGCGACCTACAAGCGCCGGCGCGATGTGATGGTGGAGAGCTTCACCGCCGCCGGCTGGGCGATCGAGTCCCCGCGCGCGTCGATGTTCGCCTGGACCCCGGTGCCGGAGAAATTCCGCCATCTCGGCAGCCTCGAATTCTCCAAACTGCTGATCGAGAAAGCCGATGTTGCGGTGGCGCCGGGCATCGGCTTCGGCGAGCACGGCGATGAGTATGTGCGGCTGGCGCTGGTGGAAAACGAGCAGCGCATCCGCCAGGCCGCGCGCGGCGTGCGCCGGTTCTTCGAGAACGCCGACGAGACGCTGCATAATGTGGTGAAGCTCAAGCAGACCGCCTGAGTGGCTCGGGCGCTGGACCATCTCGTCATCGCCTGCCGCGACCTGGGGGCGGGCGCCGAGCATTATCGCCAACTCGGCTTTCGCGTCGGTCCGCGCAACCGGCATCCCTGGGGCACGGAGAATCACATCATCCAGTTCGACGGGGCCTTCCTCGAACTGGTCGGGCTCGGCGAGGGTTTCGTCAAACCCGCGCCTGACGATCCCGTGTTCCCGTTCGCCGGCTTCCTCGCCGAGTTTCTGTCCCGGCGCGAGGGGCTGGCGATGGTTGCGCTGCGCTCGGCCGATGCGGCGGCGGACCGGCTCGCCTTCGCCGCCAAGGGGCTTGGCGCCTTTGCCGGTTTCGATTTCGCCCGCTTGGGGATGCGGCAGGGGCGCGAAATGGAGGTCGCCTTCACGCTGGCGTTCACCGAATGCGCCGACATGCCCGAGGCGGGGTTTTTCGTCTGCCAGCACAAACACCCGCAGAATTTCTGGGACGCGGCGGCGCAGGTCCATCCCAACGGCGCGACCGGCGTCGTGGAACTCGCCTTCGCGCATCCAGAACCAGACAGGGTCGCGCCGTTTTTTCGCGATTTCCTTGACGCTTCGCTGGAAGCGGGGACAAGCGGCTGGCGCGCCGCGATGGCGGGAGGTCTGGCGATCATCGCCAGGCCCGGCGCCGAGGTGGGGTTGGCGGGCGCGCGCGTCGCTGCGCGGGACGGATCATCGTTCTGGATCGGTAAAGGTTCGGCGGCGCCTTAACGGGCGCCTAACCCTTCGCGCCTAACTTGCCGCAGGCTCGATTGCGTCGAGCGTGTCGGCGAGCGTTGCATGCGTATTCCCCAGATCGCCGCCGGCGCGGCGTGGCTCTCGTCGATACCCGCGCAGTTCCAGCGCAAGATCAGCCAGGGCGCCTATCGGCCGGAGATCGACGGCCTGCGCTTTTTCGCCATCGCCTTCGTCATCTTCGGCCATTCGATCGAGCGCGCCGCGCGTTTCTTTCCCAGCTATCAGGATGCGGTGGCGGGTCGGCTGTTCGCGCCGTTACTGGAATTGGCGCCGCCGGGCGTGTTCCTGTTCTTCGCAATCAGCGGCTACGTCCTTGCGGGCCAAGCGCTGAAGGCGAAGGAGAGCCCGCTCAGCGGGGCTTTCCTGAAAAGCTATTTCGGGCGCCGAATTCTCCGCATCGAGCCGCCCTATGTCCTGCTGCTGGTCGCCACCTGGGCGCTGGTGACGCTGACGCATTTTTCGCCCGAGGGAACGCACAGGTTCGATGTCGAGCCGCACTCGCTCAACCTCAGCCTGGTCGCCAGCCTGTTTTATCTGCACGATCTCTTGTGGGGCAATTTTCCGCGCCTGTTTCCGCCGGGTTGGTCGCTCGAAGTGGAGGTGCAATTCTACCTCCTCGCCCCGCTGCTGTTCGCGCTGCTGGCGGCGCTGCGGTCGGGCGCGGAGCGGGCGGCCATCGCCGTGCTGCTGTTGGCGACCGGCGTCAATCTATCGTTATTGGGCCTGCAAACTTTCGGGCCGCTGCATGTGGGCTATTCGCTGCTGCATTATTTCAACTATTTCTGGGTCGGCATCCTGATGGCCTATGCCCGCGAGCCGCTCGCGGCTCGCCTCGCGAGCCTGCCGGCGCCGGCGACGACGGCGCTGGGCTGGGGCGGCCTTGCGGTCTTCATCGCGGTCGCCGCGCCGGGCGAGCGCGCGGCGGCGGGGTTGGAGGCCGCCCGTCTGGCCGCGACCTATCTCGCTCTGGCGGCGATTTTCGCCTCCACTTTCGACGCGCGTTCAAGTTTCCGCGCCTTCTGCGCCGCGCCGTGGATCAGCCTGATCGGCGGCGCCTGCTATTCGATCTATCTGGTCCACCTCCAGATCATTCAAATGATCTCGGTGACGGTCGCCAAGCACGCGCCCCATCTGCCGCTGGCGGGCGTTGCGGCAATGTTCGGTTTGACCGCGCTCGTCGTCGTGGCCGTGGGTCTGACCTACTACGTGCAGATTGAGCGGCGCTTCATGGCGCGCGATTGGCCGCGCGCGGCGCTGGAAGCCCTGCGCGGCCTGACAAGGCGGCCCCGCGAGGGACTTCAGCTCGTGGTCGAAAACGCGCCTTCCCGCGAGGGCGCGGCGGCGAGCGCGCGACCGACGCTGAAGCGCCGCTCGGCGGCGACTAGGCCATAAACGCAACCGCACAGCACGAACAGATGCCGCCAATGACTGGTGTCGATCTGGATGCCCTGCATGATCTGCGGAAACAGGCCCGCCCACAGGCCGATGG
>JANYIH010000029.1 GCA_025358745.1 Hyphomicrobiales bacterium
GCCCCCTGGAGCTGCGCGCCAAAGAGCGACGCCCCCAGGAGCTGCGCGCCAAAGAGCCGCGCCCCCTGGAGATGCGCTCCATCGAGCGACGCCCCCAGGAGCTGCGCTACCGCAAGCGATACACGATCCATCTGCGCTTCCGCAAAATCTGCGCCGGCGAGGTTCGCGCCCGTGAAATCGATCCGCTCAAGGTGTGCTCGTTGAAATTCCGCGCCGGCGAGGTCCCGGACTTGCGCGATGAATAGGAAGTCTTTCCGTTTCACGCGCTCGGGATCGGCGATCTTGAGTTCGTCCAGCACATCAAGGCGGGGCAGCACCAGCGTGTCGGAAAGCAGCCATCGCCGCCGCCCCGTTTCCGCCATCACCTTGGAATGGAAGATCTCGCTATGCAACGACGCCACGACGCCGGCGCGGTCGAAACGCGCGAGCGCGGCCGCGACGCCTTCGCCGCGATAGGTCGCGAGCGCGAACGAGAACACAACCACGACGAGGCTCGCGGCGATTCCGATCGGCTTCCAGACCCAGGAGAGACGCGCCGGGCGCGGCGGCGCGATGCTCTCGTCCGCCTCGCGGCCGCCCAGAATTCGGCGCCACAGCCACCACGCCAGAGCGAGATCGGCGACTAGCCCTAGGCGGTGCGTCCAGGTGATGAACGCGCTGTGGTGGGGCAGGAATTGCACCTGAAACAGCAGGAACAGCAGCACCGGGCCGAACGCCAGCGTGCTCCAGCCGATCGCCCGCAGCGCGAGGCCGAACCCGTCGTCGCGCAGTTCCGGCGGGCCGGCGAGGAATTGCACGAACACGTTGCTCGGCAATTGCGCGCGCAGGCCGTCACGGATCAACTTGCGGCGGCCCTTCTCCTCCTCGGCCATATCAGCGCTTTCGCCGATCTGCGTATAGAGCGCCTTGTGAAAGCGCTTGGCCTTCTCCGTCAGCATCACCAGATGCGCCAGCGTATAGGCGTGGAGGCTTAGAAACAGCAGCGGCGCGAGGGCGAAGAAGGCGACGATGGGAAGCTGAACGTTGAGCAATAGGAGGTTGATCGGCTTCTCGAAAAACAGGTCCGCGTGCGTCACCGAGCCGGCCGCGACCATGAGGTAGAACAATGCGAGCAGATAGGACAGCCACAGCCCGCCGCCGACGGCGGCCGCGTCGTCAACCGCCTTCTTCAGCGTTTCGAGGTCTTCCGCCTTGGACGCGAATGCCGGCAGCGTCGCCTCGCCCGGCGTTGACGCCGCCTCGCCAAGTCGGGCTTCCAGCGCTTTCAGCCGCCGCTCGGCTTCGGCGAGACGCAGCGCATCGTCGCCGAATAGCAGCGCCTTGAGGCGCGCGAATTCCCCCTCGGGCGCCTTGTCCATCATGCGCCTATTGCGGCGGCCGTACGGTCAGGCCCTTGATGCGGTCGCCGATCTCGGCCAGCGCCGAGCCGATCGCCTCGACATGGGCGTCGCGCGTATGGTCGGTCTCGGCTTTGACCTCGTGCAGGCGGCGTTCGAGATCGGCGAGCCGCGCCTCGATCGTCGCCGTCAGGGCCGCGACGCGATCCTCCAGCCCCTTCAGCGCGCCTTCGGTGCTGCGGCGATGGTCGCCGAACAGCAATTCGCGGACCTGCTCGATGACGGCGGCGGCGTCGAGCGGCGCGGCGGTTTCTCCGTTCGCGGCGCGTTCGCCTTCGGGGTGTTCGTGCGGCGGCATGAATTCGTTGTCCATCGCGACCTCTGCGTGACGGGGCGCGGCGGCCCTTCGCGCCCAAGATAACATCGAAACCGGGGCCAAACGAAGAAACCCTTTCTTAACCTTGACCGCCGGCCAAGGCGCCTCACGGCTCCTTCTTTTTATGCCGCTTGCGCCCCTTGGCCTCGCTCGGCGGACCTGCCGCCGCGACGCTTTTGGCGAGTTGCTCCGCGCGCGCCAGCGCCATCCGCGAGGCGCAAAAACCGATCCGCGTCTCGCCGGCGTAATTCTGGCAGAGATCGTCGCGACGGGCGGCGAAATCGCTGGACTCGCGCGACAATTTGGCCGGCGCGTCCTTGTCGCGCCCGGCCAGGGCGCGCAAGCTGTCCTGAATCGCGCGGTCGGCGGCGGCGCGCTGCTGCGAAATCGACCTGGCGTCCTTTTCCAACTCGCTCAGTTCCGGCCCCCAGACGCCCGAGGGATTGGCCTGACAATCGGCCGCCGCGAACACGCAGGCGTTGGGCTGGGCGGGCACGATCGCGCCGTCGCCGACGAGGTCGAACGTGAGCGGGCAGGCGGCGATGTCGGCGGCGTAGCGCGGCAGGCCCTCCGGCTCGCCCTGCAGGGTCGCCTCGATCGGTTTGTCGGCGACAATGTCGATGCGACATTGCTGCGACGGTTTGGAAACGACTTCGCCCAGCAGAGTGTATCTGACGATCCGCACCGACCTGGCGTCGCCGCGCTCGAACATGAGATCGCCGGTGCGGCCGTTGAGGCGCAGCAGACGCCCGAACGCGGGCTCGATCGTCGCCGGCTTGGCGGCGAGGCGATGGAAATGGTGTTTCGGCTTGGCGACTTTGGCAGGCGCCGCAGCGTCGCCGGCCGGCGATTCGTTGAGCGACGCGCCGGGCAAAGCGAGTTGCGCGAGCGCGGCGCCGGAGCCCAGGCAAACGACGGCGGCGAGGAGGATCATTTTCTTCATTCGGCGGATCCGTAACGGGCCGGAATCGCCGGCGCGGGAACAAAGGGATTCGGTGGAGGCTTCTATAGCGAAAAACCCGCATTTTCGCCGCAGCGGCCGTTACGGCCGCGCCTTGCGCGGCCTCAGGGCCCCTCCTATATACCGCCCAACTTCGGCGGGTGGAAAATCCAATCGCCGGAATTGAAACCGAGCATCGGGGACCGGAGCGCGCGTTTCGGGAAAGTCACCGCTGACGCGCATCCATCGCCTGGCCGCTTCGGGGCCTCGCGGTCTCGCGAAACATGGGGAAACAACAATGGCTAAAGTCATCGGCATAGACCTGGGGACGACCAATTCCTGCGTTGCGGTCATGGAAGGCGCGACGCCCAAGGTGATCGAAAATTCGGAAGGCGCGCGCACCACACCCTCCATCGTCGCCTTCACCGACGACGGCGAGCGCCTCGTCGGCCAGCCCGCCAAGCGTCAGGCGGTCACCAATCCCGAGCGCACCTTCTTCGCCATCAAGCGCCTTATCGGCCGTTCGTTCGACGATCCGATGACCAAGAAGGACATGGGGCTGGTCCCCTACAAGATCGTCAAGGCCGCCAATGGCGACGCCTGGGTGAACTCGGACGGCAAGCAATATTCGCCCTCGCAGATTTCCGCCTTCACGTTGCAGAAGATGAAGGAGACCGCCGAGGCCTATCTGGGCACGCCGGTCACGCAGGCCGTCATCACCGTTCCCGCCTATTTCAACGACGCCCAGCGTCAGGCGACCAAGGACGCGGGCAAGATCGCCGGCCTGGAAGTGCTGCGCATCATCAACGAGCCGACGGCGGCCGCGCTCGCCTATGGCCTCGACAAGAAGAAGGCCGGCACGATCGCGGTCTATGACCTCGGCGGCGGCACGTTCGACATTTCCATTCTCGAAATCGGCGACGGCGTGTTCGAGGTGAAGTCGACCAACGGCGACACCTTCCTCGGCGGCGAGGATTTCGACATGCGTCTGGTCGAATATCTGGCGGCTGAGTTCAAGAAGGAGCAGGGCATCGACCTGACCAAGGACAAGCTCGCGCTCCAGCGCCTGAAGGAGGCGGCCGTGAAGGCGAAGATCGAATTGTCCTCCGCAATGCAGACCGACATCAACCTGCCCTACATCACCGCCGACGCTTCGGGGCCCAAGCACCTCGCCCTCAAGCTCACCCGCGCAAAATTCGAGGCGCTGGTGGACGATCTGATCCAGCGCACCGTCGAGCCTTGCAGGAAGGCGCTGAAGGACGCGCAGCTTGCGGCGGGGCAGATCGACGAGGTCGTGCTCGTCGGCGGCATGACTCGCATGCCCAAGGTGCAGGAAGTCGTCAAGCAGTTCTTCGGCAAGGAGCCGCACAAGGGCGTCAATCCTGACGAAGTCGTCGCCATCGGCGCGGCGGTTCAGGCCGGCGTGTTGCAGGGCGACGTCAAGGACGTGCTGCTGCTCGACGTGACCCCGCTCTCCCTAGGCATCGAGACGCTGGGCGGCGTGTTCACCCGCCTGATCGACCGCAACACGACGATCCCGACCAAGAAGAGCCAGGTGTTCTCGACGGCGGAAGACAACCAGACTGCGGTGACGATCCGGGTGTTCCAGGGCGAGCGCGAAATGGCGGCCGACAACAAGGCGCTGGGCCAGTTTGATCTCGTCGGCATCCCCTCTGCGCCGCGCGGCGTGCCGCAGGTCGAAGTGACCTTCGACATCGACGCCAACGGCATCGTCAACGTGACGGCGAAGGACAAGGCGACCAACAAGGAGCAGCAGATCCGCATCCAGGCCTCGGGCGGCCTGTCCGAGGCCGACATCAACCGCATGGTGAAGGACGCGGAAGCCAACGCGGCGGAAGACAAGAA
>JANYIH010000035.1 GCA_025358745.1 Hyphomicrobiales bacterium
CGCGATGCCGAAGGCGTCGCGCCCGCTCAATATTCGTCCGTCAATCGCCGGTCAGCAGCTTTAGGTCGACCGCCTCCGCCATCGCCTTGTAGCCGGCGTCGTTGGGATGCAGATGGTCGCCGGAGTCGAACTGAGCCTGGATGTGCTTGGGGTTGGCGGCGTCGCGCGTCAGCGCGTCGAAGTCGATGACTCCGTCGAATGCGCCTGAGCGGATGAAGGCGTTGACCACCTGTCGTTTCTTCTCCTTGTCCTCGTTATAGTAACCTTCGAGCGGCGCGCCCTTGAAGGTGTCCTCGAACGGCGTCAGCGTCGCCGCCACGATTCGCATTCCACGCATATGCGCGCGGTCGATCAGCTGCTTGTAGCCACCGATGATGTCGTCCGTCGAAGGCGCGGCCTGATGTGGCGCAAGCGGGCTGCCCGGCCAGCCGATATCGTTGATGCCCATCATCAAGACCACGGTCGAAGCATGCGGTTGCGCGATCACGTCGCGGTCGAAATGGGCGAGCGCGTTGGCGCCCATCCGGTCGGTGAGCACCCGCTCGCCCGAGATCGCCTCGTTGAGGACGGAGATCTTGTCGCCGAGTTCGCCGTGCAGCCGTTCCGCGAGGAGGTCAGGCCAGCGATGGTTGGCGTCGGGCGTCGAGGCGGCGCCGTCGGTGATCGAATCGCCGTAAGTGACGATCGTCCGTGCGCCGGGCGCCGCATCGACCAGAACCTCCGAAATGAAGGCGCGCGCGCGCGAGGTGGCGTCCGCCTTGATATCGAGGTCGCCGACGTGGTCGCCGGCGGCGATATAGGCGGTCTGTGCGCCGTCCCAATGGACGGTCGACACCGGAGCCGGCTCGCTGAAAAAAAGGCTGACGCTGAGGCTCGAAAACGCCGGCGCGTCGAGATCGATCGGGTCGCTCATCATCCGCGCGCCGGGCGGGATCGATACGCTCAGCCGGCCCGAGAAGCTCAGCGCGCGATCGCTTCCGTCTTTGATTTTCGCGCCGCCGTCGCTCAACCCGACATGCGCGGCCGCCAGGGAGAGCGCCTCGTCGCCGTATTCATTCGACAGCACGATGCGCACCTTGTGGCCGCCGACCGAAGTGCGGACCGTCTGCCGGATCGTCTGTAGCCACAACGACCGCGGCAAGCCGATGGGGAAGGGAAAGTCAGGCGTCCAGACCGGTTGCACACTGGCCGACCAGGCGCCTATCCAATCGGGGGTCGGCGCGGCGAGCGCAGGCGCAGCGGCGAGCGCAACGAACGCCATCGCGCCGAATGCGCCAAGGGAAATTCGGTTCTTCATGTTTTCCTCCTGTTTGCGGCTGATTTTCTCAGCTTCAAGACGAGCTTCACTTTGGACTTGTAGGGAAAATCGGTCGCCGAGAAAGCAAATCCTCGAAAGGCGTCGCCCAGAACGCGACTATAGCGATTGCGCAACGCTACGAGAAATACACGAATTCGTGAGCGCGACGGGACTTTGCGTTCAACCCAGCAAATCCACGAGATGCGGGATCAGCGGCGCGTCGGCCGGCGGCATCGGATAGTCGCGCAGGCGTTTCGGCATAACCCATTTGAGCGCCTGCCCCTCGCGCGGGCGCACAAATCCCTGCCATTTGCGGCAGACATAAAGCGGCATCAGCAGGTGAAAATCCTCATAGGGATGGCTGGCGAAAGTCAGCGGCGCCAGGCACGCCGCCTTGACCTCGACGCCGAGTTCCTCCTGGCATTCGCGGATCAGCGCGTCTTCCGGCCGCTCGCCCGGCTCGATCTTGCCGCCGGGAAACTCCCACAGCCCCGCGAGCGCCTTGCCTTCTGGCCTCTGTGCGATCAGCACACGGTCGTCCGCATCGACCAGCGCGATCGCGACGACCAGCATGAGTCTCACGAGCGGTAGTCGCCGTTGATGGCGACATATTCCTTGGTGAGATCGCAGGTCCAGACTTTCGCCTTGCCCGCCCCGATCCCGAGCTTGACCGTGATGACGATGTCCTGGCCCTTCATATAAGCCGAGGTCGCCGCCTCGTCGTAATCGGGATCGCGCAAGCCAGCGTGGGCGACGCGGATGTTTCCGAAATAGATCTCCAGCCGGTCGCGCTCAGCCTTTTCGCCGGCCTTGCCGACCGCCATCACCACCCGGCCCCAATTGGCGTCCTCGCCGGCGATAGCGGTCTTGACGAGGGGCGAATTGGCGATCGACATCGCGATCCGCTTGGCCGCTTTGCCGCTCGCCGCGCCCTCGACGCGCACTTCGACGAAATGTCGCGCCCCCTCGCCATCGCGCACGACCTGATGCGCGAGATCGAGCAGCACCTTGTCCAGCGCGTGGCTGAAGGGGCCGAGGCGCGGGTCGGCGGCGTCGGTGATGTCAGGCGCGCCGCGCTTGCGCGCCGCGCCGGTGGCGAACAACATCAGCGTGTCGGAGGTGGAGGTGTCGCTGTCGACGGTGATGCAATTGAAAGAAGTCCGCACGGACTTGTCCAGCATCGCCTGCAACGCCGGCGCCGATATGGGCGCGTCGGTGAACACGAACGACAGCATCGTCGCCATGTCGGGCGCGATCATGCCCGCGCCCTTGGCGATGCCGGCGATGTGAACTTCCGCCTCGCCGAGCTTGACGGTGCGGGTCGCCACCTTCGGAAACGTGTCGGTGGTCATGATGGCGCGCGCGGCCTCCCTCATGCCGTCGGGCCTGGCCGCCGCGGCCAGCGCATCGAGCGCATGGGTGATCCGGGCGGCCTCCAACGGCTCGCCGATCACCCCGGTGGAGGCCATGAACACCTGATCGGGGGAGGCGGCGGTCGCGAAAGCGACCGCCG
>JANYIH010000037.1 GCA_025358745.1 Hyphomicrobiales bacterium
CGGGCGTAGACGCAGCGATCGCCTACTTCGCCCCCAAGGGCTATTCGCTGAGTGAAGCGCTGCATGGCAGCGCCGGCGCGCTTGCCTCGTTCGGGGAAGCGGTCTTCACCCATGACTTTGAGGGGATTGACGAATTTCACAATCGCTCGATGCAGGGCCACTATGGCAGACTCTTGCAATTCGCGGGTGAAAGCGGGGAGTTCTGGGCGGCGCAGTTGGATGAGCGGGGATTTTGGGGAACCGCTGGCGAGTTCGTTCGCGCGATGTATTGGTGGGTAAGCCTTGATGGCGTCAAACCGTATAAGATCGTCGATCGCTGGCCGATCGGTTTCAAATAAACGACCTGTAGTCTTGCGGATGTGAGGCATCGCGCCAACTCTCTTGGAGCGGGCGACTCGCATCAACCAAACGCGTTTGGGCAGGGTTCGCTCAACAATCGCACAAAGCGAACCGCGCCCCGATGCGCCATCACCCCAATATCACATGCGGCAGAAACCGCGCCCGCTCCGTCGTCAGCGGCGTCGCATCCTCGCGCACGCCCATGCCGGCCGCCTTGTCGCCGACGATCCAGGCGCCGATCACGGGATAGCGGCCGTCGAACTCGGGCAGCGGCTGCAATTGCTGGCGCACGAACCCTTCCGCCCCGTACCCATCGCTCACCCCGCGCATAACCTCAGCCCCGCCGATCAACTCGATGTCGGCGCCCTCGCGCGAATAGAGCGGCTTTCGCGCATAGCGGCGCATGCCCTGCGCCTCGCGCGCGTCCTCGAAATAACATTCCAGCAGGTTGGGATGGCGCGGCGCCTTCTCCCACAACAGCGCCAGCGCCCCCTTGTTGGAGAGGATCTGTTTCCACGGCGGTTCGAGGAAGCGCGTCTGGGCGAGCGCCGGCGCGCGGCCGAAATCGTCGGCGAACATCCATTCCCAGGGATAGAGTTTGAAAATTCGCCGGATCAGCCGCCCCTTGGGATCGACAAAGCCCGCGCTTGACAGCCCGATCTGGCTCATATCGAGCGTCGCGGTCTCCACCTTGGCCTGTCGCGCGCAATCCGCGAGATAGGCGAGCGTGCCGGAATCGTCGGCGGCGCTCGTCATGCAGGCCAGATGCAGACCCCAGTCGCCGCAGATTTCGCCAAGCCGCGCGATCAGCTTCTCATGCGCGGAGTTGAACTGATCGGCGTCGCGCGGCAGCCGCCCGTCGGCGATTCCCTGCTCCAGCCAGCGCCACTGCACGACGGCGGCCTCATACAGCGCTGTCGGCGTGTCGGCGTTGTATTCCAGCATCTTGGGCGGATGGCGCCCGTCATAGGCGAAATCGAACCGGCCGTAGAGCGAGGGGTCGCGCCGGCGCCAACTCTCGGCGATGACGCCCCAGGCGTGTTCGGGAATCTTGAGCCGCGCCAGTTGCCGCTCGCGGCCCACGACCTCGTCGACCAGATGCAGGCATAAAGCGTGCAATTCCTCGGCGGCCTTCTCGATGTCCTGTTCGATCTGGTCGAGCCGGAACACATAGGCCGCGCTCTCGTCCCAATAGGGCGCGCCGTCGTCGAAGGTCGGCCGGAAGCCAATCTCGGCGAATTCGCGCGTCATGTTGGCGCGCACGGGGTAGGCGACGCGCTTCACGAGCCGCCGCCGTGGCCCGCGCCATGCCCGCCGAAGCCGCCGAAACTGGCGTGGCCGACGCTGCTCCCGCCGCCGGATGCGAATCCCCAACCATGCCCGCTGCTACGATAGCTCGACCTATGGTGGGAGCACCAATTCGGCCGCGTGTCGGGTTGGCCCTGCTTGGGCGGCCAGCAATAATATTCTTGATAGGCGACGGCGCCGGTGACGCCAAGCCCGAACACGCTGATCAGGCCGATCGCCACCGCGTTCGAGCGCATCCGACGCGGCGGCGGGGGCTGCGGCGCGGGCGCGGGTCCGCGCTTGCCAAATCTCGACGCCGTCATGGGCTCATGCAGGCGTCGCAGACGATGCCGGCGGAGATCGACACCGCCGCCAACCAGATCGCCGAGGCCAGCGCGTTCTGCTCGATCGACTGCGACAGATTGGGATGCGTCAGCCGCGCCAGGCCATAGGCGATCAGTTGCGCCAACGCGGCGACGCAAGCCCAGGCGAGGAATTCCAGCACGGAGCGGGTGTTGTGGATCGCCCCGGCGAGCGCGATGGCGAAGCCCAGCATCGTGCCCGACAGCGCGATGGCGGCCGAGGCGTTGTGTTCGCGCACGATCAGCTCGAATTCGCGATGCGGCGTCAGCTTGAGGTAGATCGCGCCGAAGGCGAGGAAAAAGGCGATCGCGCCGCCGAAATAGCCAAAAAACGCAAATGCCCCGTGTAGGAATTCGTCCATATCCGCCCCGCCGCCCGTTTTGCCCTGAAGCTAGACGGATTTATCTGAACGGGAAAGCGCATTTGCGCGCGTCGTCGCGGGGTTGAGCGCGTTGGACAGCCATCGCAGCGCCATCGCGGCGGCGAAAAAGGCGGCGGCGAGCGCGATCACGCTCAGCGCCATCCGTCCCGCGCCGCGCCGGCTCGGATCGAGGAACCAGTACGCGTACCAACCATCGGCCGCCCCGCGCGCGCGCATAGACGACATAGCCGAGCGGAAACGCCAGCGCCGCCAGCGCATCGGACAGGCTCAGCGCCGGGCGCGGGCGCGTCAGGAAATAGAGGAGGAAGAGAACCGGCGCGACGTCGTGCAGCGCGATGTCGGCGAGCTTTTGCGCCCCCTGCGGGCTCCAGGTCGCGCGCAGCAACAGCGAATAGACCAACCCGACCATGACGATGGCCGTCGCGCAGCCAAATTCGAGCCTGGGCGAACAGGGCCGGCGCATCGCCGCGCGGAACAGAACAAAGGCGGCGAGCAGATTGGAGAGGATTGTGAAAAAGCCGACGAAGCGCCACGCCGCGAGCCACGGCGTCCCGATCTGGCGCACGATCAGCGCGAATTGCAGCGCCAGCGCGGCCCCGCCGAGCCCTGCGCCCAGCATCGCCAGTCCGCGTGCGAATTTCTCTCATTGCATCTGACACGCCCCGCCGGCCCCTGCGACTCAGGCCTTCAGCAGCTCGCCGACAAACCCCTCGATTCCCTCGGCCACGCGCAAGCCCCGCGCCCGCTCGGCGGTGAGGATCGACGTGACTTGGCGATAGGCGTGCTGCAAATCGTCGTTGACGACGACATAATCGTACAGCCGCCAGCGTTCGATCTCGCGTTTGGAATTGTCGAGCCGCTGCTCGATGGTGGCGGCGGAATCCTCGGCGCGGCGCTCAAGCCGGAGGCGCAACTCCTGCATCGACGGCGGCAGGATGAATACGCTGACGACGTCGGCCCCCAACGCCTCGCGCACCTGGCGCGCGCCCTGCCAGTCGATGTCGAACAGCATGTCGCGGCCTGCCGCCAGCGCCTCTTCCACCGGCCGGCGCGGCGTGCCGTAGCCGTTGCCGTGCACTTCCGCCGCTTCCAGGAGATCGCCGCCCGACTTCATCTGATCGTAGTGATGCCGGTCGATGAACTGGTAGTGCACGCCGTCCACCTCGGAGGAGCGGCGCGCGCGCGTGGTGACGGAGATCGACAGGGTCAGGTCGAGCGCCTTGTCCTGCAACAGCATCCGCGTCAGCGTGGTTTTTCCCGCGCCCGAGGGCGAGGACAGAATAAGGATCATGCCGCGTCTGCGCATCGCCTCGCTCATTCGATGTTCTGCACCTGCTCGCGAAACTGTTCGATCTGCGCCCGCAGTTCGAGCCCCTGATTCGTCAGCGTCGCGTCGTTCGATTTGGCGCAAAGCGTGTTGGCCTCGCGCGAAAATTCCTGCGCCAGGAAATCGAGCCGGCGCCCGACCGGTCCGCCCTCTCCCAGCAGCGCGCGGGCGGCGGCGACATGGGCCTTCAACCGGTCGAGTTCCTCGCGGATGTCGGCCTTGGCGGCCAGCAGAATCGCCTCCTGGTGCAGCCGCGCGGGGTCGAGACCGCTCGCCGCGCCGGTCAGCGCCGCAATCGAGGCGGCAAGCCGCGCGCGCACCGCCTCGGGTTTTCGCGCCGGGTTCTCGTCGGCGGCCTGCGTCAGCGCGGCGACCGCGTCGAGCCGCTCGGCCAGCACTTTGCGCAGCGCGTCGCCCTCGGCGCGCCGCGCGACGACGACCGATGCGATGGCGACG
Source organism: Hyphomicrobiales bacterium (assembly GCA_025358745.1). Classification (GTDB taxonomy): domain Bacteria; phylum Pseudomonadota; class Alphaproteobacteria; order Rhizobiales; family Beijerinckiaceae; genus Roseiarcus. The sequence goes on from JANYIH010000037.1 coordinate 4,155, forward strand.
TCGAGGCTTCCCAGCATGGCCGCGGCGACCGCCGCCTTCGAGGCTTCGTCGTCCTCCCGCTCCACCGCCTCGACCACGCCGCGCACGGCGAGCAGACCGTCGAGGGTCGGGGGCGCGAGGCCGAATCGCTCGGCGGCCGAGCGCGCGGCGGCGGCGACTTCGGCCAGCAGCGCCTCATCCACCCGCGCGACGACTCCGGCGCCGTCGCGCTGCGCCGAGATGTTGGCGAACAATGTTCCGCGCGCCAGGGCTTTCGACAATTTGGCCCGCGCTTCCGCCTCGATCCGGTCGAAGCCTAGGGGAACGCGCAGCCGCAGGTCGAGCCCCTTGGCGTTGACGCACTTGACTTCGACCGCCCAGCGCCAGGCGCCTTGCGTCCCTTGGGCGCGGGCGAAGCCGGTCATGCTGGATAGGGTCATGGCGCGCTCTTAGCCGATTCTGAACCCGCCTCCCATGCCGTGCGGCGGCGCGATCCGCAACGGGTTTCCGCGTTGACTTGCGTCACGGCGCCGTCGCCGCATCCGCCCCATCCTGCGTCAGACCCAAGCCGATTCGCCAGGAGCCGCCTCATGTTCAAGCATATTCTTGTCGCCACCGACGGCTCGGACCTGTCGCGCAAGGCGCTGCTCTACGCCATGCAATTGGCCAAGCAGAGCAAGGCCAAAGTGATCGCGCTGACGGTGCGCCCGCCTTATCAGATCGGCAGCATGGACATGATCGGCGTCGTCGGCGGTCAGGAGGAATTCGAGGCGGAGACGCAGCGCTACGCCGAACTGACCTTGACCCAGGCGCGCATGGCGGGGGAAGCGGCGGGCGTCCCGGTCGAGACGGTGCAGGATGTCGGCGATCAGCCGTGGCGCGCGATCATCGAATGCGCGACGTCGAATAAATGCGACCTCATCGTCATGGCCTCGCACGGGCGGCGCGGCGTCTCGGCGCTGCTGCTCGGCAGCGAGACGGCGAAGGTGCTGACCCACAGCGCGATACCGGTGCTGGTCTATCGCTGAAGCTGGCGGCTTTTCGGCTGCATGGTCTTGCGCAAGCCACGCCGCGCCCCTGCGGGGGCTGCGGATTCGACCGATCACGGCGCTATTGCCGCATTGAGAAAAACGGGATAAATTTTCAGGCTCGCGTCGGCGGGGCGCGATGCTTCTTTCGACAAATGTCTATTCCCGCACAACGGGTTCCGTCTTAGTCGCTGTGCCGCTACCCGACGCGCGTTCCCGAGCCCGACAGTTACGGAGGAAAAGATGGCTTACGTCGACTGGTCGATCCGCGGACCGGAAATCGCCAATTGCAATTGCAGTTTCGGGTGTCCCTGCCAGTTCAACGCTTTACCGACGTTCGGGGATTGCCGCGCGATGACCGCGGTGAAGATTGACGAGGGTCATTTCGGCGACGTCGATCTCGGCGGCGTGGCCTTCTGCGGCATGTTCGCCTGGCCCAAGGCGATCCACGAGGGCAACGGCGAAGCCTTCGTCGTCATCAGCGACAATGCAAGCGAGGCGCAGCGCAACGCGCTGCTCACCATCCTCAGCGGACAGGAAACGGCGCCCGGCGCGACAATCTTCAACGTGTTCGCGCCCACTCTGGCCAAGATGCACGATCCGGTGTTCGCCAGAATCGAATTCGACCTCGATCTCGAAAAGCGCGTCGGCAGCGTGCGCGTCGCGGGGGTGATCGACACCGCGATCGAGCCTATTCGCAACCCCGTGACGGGGGCCGAACATCGGGTGCGGGTCGTTTTGCCGCACGGCTTCGAATATCGCGAGGCGGAGTTCGCCAGCGGCAAGACGCGCGCCCAGGGCCCGATCGCCCTTTCATTCGACAAATCCCACTCGCATCTGGCGATGCTGCATCTGACGACGAACGGCGTCGCCTGAGGGCCGCAAGTCATGTCTGACGCGATGATCGAGCGGGCGCTCGCGCGTGATCGCTGGATCGTCGGCGCCTGCCTTGCGCTGATGGCCGCGCTCGCATGGGCGTGGCTGTGGCGCCAAAGCGTCGACATGGCCGGCAATTCCATGGCGGCGTCGAGCATGCCCGACATGGACATGGGCGGCGCGATGAGCGTCTCGACGGCCGAGGCCGGACGCTATCTCATAAGCGCCTTCCTGATGTGGCTGCTGATGATGATCGCCATGATGCTGCCCTCAGCGGCGCCGATGATTCTGGCTTATGGCGGACTGGCGCGCGGCGCGCGCGCGCAGGGCGCCGCGCTGGCCTCGACGACGGTTTTCGCGCTGGTGTATTTGGCGACGTGGGCGGCGTTTTCCCTTGTGGCGGCGATCGCCCAATGGCTCCTCATCCGCACCGGCTTTATCTCGGAAATGACGTTGGCGTTCGGCGACCGTCGCATCGGCGGCGCGCTGCTGATCGCGGCGGGCCTTTATCAGCTGACGCCGCTCAAACGCGCCTGCCTTGACGCGTGCCGCTCGCCGATGTCGTTCCTGATGCGTCTGTGGCGTCCCAGTTGGACGGGTGCGGCGCGCATCGGCCTCGCGCATGGGCTCTATTGCCTTGGCTGCTGCGCGCTGTTGATGGCGTTGCTATTCGTCTTTGGCGTGATGAACCTGGCTTGGGTGGCGGCGTTGTCGCTGTTTGTGTTGATCGAAAAGGCGTTTGCGTTTGGAGGCCGAATAGGATTTCTCGGCGGCGTCGCGGCGGTAGGCGTGGGCGCGGGTATGATGGTCTATTGAGCTAAGACCGCAATGCCTCGAAGGGCGCTGGTGGAGCGCCCTTGACGCCTCCCTCTCGCGCCGAAACACTCGGGCGACGGAGGCGCGCAATGGCAGTTCACTTTTCCCCCGACGAAATGGCGGCGCGCAAGCAGCGCTTGCTGGAAGCCCTCGCGCAAAGCCGCCTCGACGGCGCGCTGTTGTTCGCGCAGGAGAGCGACTACTGGCTCACCGGCTACGACACATTCGGCTTCTGCTTCTTCCAGTGCCTCTATGTCGGCGCGGACGGGCGCGTTGCGCTGCTGACCCGCTCCGCCGACTTGCGTCAGGCGCAACGCACCTCAAACATCGGCGCTATCCGCATCTGGAAGGACAGCAGCGACGCCGAGCCGACGAACGACTTGCGCGTCATGCTCGACGATCTGGGGGCGGGACGGCGGCTCGGCGTCGAATTCGACACGGCCGGTCTCACCCATTTCCACGGTCGCCGGCTGGAGGCGGCGTTGTCGGGGCGCGAACTCGTCGACATTTCCGGCATGGTCCCGTGCCTGCGGTTGCGGAAGTCGCCCGCGGAACTGGCCTGCGTGCGCGAGGCGGCGAGGCTCAGCGATCTGGCCGACCGCGCCGGGCTCGACGCCACTAGCGCCGGCGCCGACGAAGGCGAAATCCTCGCCGCCATGCATCACGCGATCTTCTCAGGCGGGGGCGATTATCCCGGCAATGAATTCATCATCGGCTCCGGCGCCGACGCGCTGCTGTGCCGGTACAAGAGCGGGCGTCGGCGGCTCGACGCCAACGATCAGATCACGCTCGAATTCGCCGGCGTCAGCCGCCACTATCACGCCGCGATCATGCGCACGCACATCGTCGGCCAGCCAAAGCCGCTGCACGAGGTCTATCACGCCGCCGCCCGCGCGGCGCTCGACGCCTGCGCCGCCGAACTCAAGGTCGGCCGCACCGCCGGCGACGTGTTCGCGGCCCATGCCCGCACGCTCGACTCCCACGGCCTGTCGCGCCATCGGCTCAACGCCTGCGGCTATGCGCTGGGCGCCCGGTTCACGCCGTCCTGGATGGATGCGCCGATGTTCTATGAGGCCAATCCGCACCCCCTCGGCGAGGGCGAGGTCTATTTCCTGCACATGATCCTGATGGACAGCGAGACGGAAACCGCGCTCTGCCTGGGACGCACCTATGTCACGACGCAAGGCGCCGCCACGCCGCTCAACGCGCCCGATCTGGACCTGCAACGCAAATAGGCTTAACACGCCCTTAACGTGTTGGGGGGCTCGATGAGCGCGCTGTTGCGAGGTCTTGGCTTGGTGGTCGCGCTCGCGGGCCTTTCCGGCTGCGCCGACACGGGCGCGCCGCCGTCGGCCGAAACGGCGCTGAGCCCGGCGCCGATCGTCAAGCGCGACGGCGTCAGCCTTGCGGAGGCGACGGTCGCGGTGGTCTCGCTCGACGGCGCGCCGGGGGCGGCCTCGCTTGCGTTCAATCAGGCGTTAGCAAAGCAGTTCCAGTCGCGCGGCGTCGTCGCGACGGCGCCGGCGAAGGCGCGCTATCTCTTGCGCGCCTATCTCGCCGCCAGCCCGGCTCAGGACGGCGCCTCGCTCGATTATGTCGTGGACGTGTTCGACGCGCGCCGCATCCGGCTTGCGCGTCTCAACGACAGTTTTGCGCTCAAGGGGACGGGCGACGCCTGGAGCCTGATGTCGGACGCTTCGCTCGACGCGGTCGCCGGCCAATGCGCCGACGAGGTCGCCGCGTTCCTGTCGAACCAGCCCGAAGCCAAGCCGGCGGCGTCGGCCGCGCTGAGCTACGCCAACTAGCCCCGCCACGCCACCAGCACCGCGCCGCAAGCGATCAGCCCGACGCCGAGCCAGTTGGGCGGGGACAAACGCTCGCCGAGAAAGGCGACGCCGAACAGCGCCACCAGCACGACGCTGAGCTTGTCGATCGGCGCCACGCGCGCGGCGTCGCCGATTTTCAGCGCCCGGAAGTAGCATAGCCACGAGGCGCCGGTGGCAAGACCCGAAAGGCCGAGAAACAGATAAGTCCGCGCGCCGATTGTCCCCAGCGGCCGCCATTCTCCGAAAGCGGTCAGGATCGCCGCCAGCACGGCCACAACCACCAGCGTGCGCAGGAAGGTCGCGTAGTCCGAATTGACCCCCTCGACGCCGATCTTGGCGAAGATCGCGGTCAACGCCGCGAAGGCGGCCGAGAGCAGCGCCCAGAACCCCCAGTTCGCCAGCAGCGGTTTCATTCGGTCGTGGGAATTGTGACGCCCACCATGTCGCCCGGACGCACGATGGCGGCCAAGCGCTCGATGCTCCAGTCCTGCGTGCCGTCCGGCCGCCTGGGCAGCACCATCCAACGATAATCTGCCGTCGAATCCACCACGCGCAGCTTGACCTGCGGCGGCAATATCGTTCCAAACTCGGCCAGCAGGCCGCGCGGATCGCGCACCGCGCGGGCGCGATAGGCCGCCGATTTATACCAATAGGGGGGGTAGCCGAGGATCGCCTTGGGATAACAACTGCACAAAGTGCAGACGACGAGGTGATGAACCTCATCGGTGTTTTCGAGCACGCCCAGCGGCGGCATGCCGCGCATGGGAATGTTCATCGCCTCGGCCGCGCTGGAGCCGTCGCTCAGGAGTTGCGCCCGATAGTCAGCGTCCGTCCAGGCCCGCGCGACCATGCGCGCGCCCTGACCCGGCGGCGCATTGTCGACCGCAGATCGTTGCTGAGCGATTTCCGCTTCGGTCAACACGCCCTTGGCCGAGAGCAGTTTGGTGATCGCCTTGAGGAGGGCTGCGCCGTCGGCTTCCAGCACGTTCATGGCGCCTCCAACCAATGTTCGTAGAGTTCGACCAGCACCTCGTCGTTCGACGCGGGGTCGGGCCAGAGCCCGCGCATCGGAAACGTCACGTGATAGAGCTGTCTGGGATCGGCGGGCCGGGCGAACGCCAGATCCTCGGGATTGGGAAAGGCGCCCAGTTCCTTCACGACGCGTCCCTTGCGGCCGCGCACATAGTGAGGCGTGCGAATATGCGCCGGCCCTCGCTTTTCGGGCCAGTCGTTCCTGACCGAGACTTCGTCGCCGACCGAAAATCTCATGGCCGACTCACCTCGGCCTGGAGTTCGCCTTCCGTGACGACGCCCCTCCGGATCATGTTGTCGGCGATCGAGCGCATCCAGCGCTCGTAGTAGCTCAGGCGATGATATTCGGCCTCGGGTATCGCTTCGATGCCGCGCCGCAGTTCGTCGACCGACATGACCTTTTTCGCGCTCAGCACGGAGCGAAGCGCGTCGACGTCACGGTCGAAATCGGTCAGCTCATGCGGCCGAACGTCGACGGCTTCGCACATGAACCGGGGCGCGCCGCCGAGGTCGTGATGCGCGGGTTCCTCGCTGCTGCTCATTGAGGCAGGCTAGCGCGAAACGAAATTTCAGTAAATCGCTATTCGCCGCAAAGAAAACGCCCGGGGCCAAGCCCGGGCGCAGAATCACTCACAAATCGGCGTAGCCGATCATTCCCCGACCAGCGTCGATTTGGCGCGCTGCCACCAGCCGGTGCGGCGCGGGCGGGGCGGTTCGTCCTCGGCCGGCTCCGGCTCGGGGGCCATCTCGACCGGCGCCGCTGCGACATGCGCGACAGGTTCCGGCGCCGGCGGGGCCGTCGGGTATTCTACCGGCAGCGGGGTTTCCAGCGCCTCGGCGATCGAGGCGGGCGGCGAATCCATGCCGGCGGCGGCTTCGACTCCACCCATAGTGGCGTCGCCGTGCAGCAGATGCGTTTCTTCGCCGACTATTGTTTCTTGGCTGCTTGCCTCCGCAACCTCGGCGCCCGCCTCCGCCTCGCCAGCCTCGCCAAAGCGCGGCCCGAACCGGTCGCGACGGCCGCGACGCGAACGACGGCGGCGCGAGCCGTTCGGCCGCCCCCCTTCCTCCGGAGCGGTTTCGGTCGCTTGCGAGAAATCGCCGCCGATCTCGGCGACCACGGCCAGACCGTCGTCGGCCGGCTGCGGCGCATCAGCGACAGCGGGGTCGCCCCGCTCACCGCCGCGCCGTCGCCGCCGGCGGCGACGGCGGCGGCGCTCGGCCTCCTCGGCCGAAACTTCCGCGCCTTCGCCTTGCTCTTCCTCGCCTTCGACGACCTCGACCTCGGCCTCGACGGTCTCGGTCTCTTCTTCCTCGGCCTCCGGCTCGGGCGCGTCGTCAAGCGCCGCGTCGTCCTCGGGAATGACGCCGTAACCCGGCCGAGCCGCAACCTCGGGCTCATCCGCGCGCGGCCCGTGCGCGAGTTCGCCGCGCTCCAGCGCATGATTGACGCCGCCGGCGAGCGTATCGTCGGCCTCGATCAGCACCTCGACGCCGAAGCGGCGCTCAAGCTCGCGCAAATGGGCGCGCTTGTGGTTGAGGATATAGAGGGCGACCGGCGTGCGGGCGCGCACCGTCATGTCGTATTGCGCGGTCCGGATCAGCGAATCCTCCAGCACGCGCAACACGTGCAGCGCAACGGAAGAGGTCGAACGCACCACGCCCGCGCCCATGCAATGGGCGCATGGAACGGTCGAGCCTTCCAGCACGCCGGTGCGGATGCGCTGGCGCGACATTTCCAGCAGGCCGAAATGCGAGATGCGGCCGACCTGGATGCGCGCCCGGTCGTTCTTCAGCGCATCCTTCATGCGCCGCTCGACGGCGCGGTTGTTGCGCGTCTCCTCCATGTCGATGAAGTCGACTACGATCAGGCCGGCGAGATCGCGCAGGCGCAACTGGCGGGCGATCTCATCGGCCGCTTCCAGATTGGTGCGGACGGCGGTGTCTTCGATATTGTGCTCGCGCGTGGAGCGGCCCGAGTTGACGTCGATCGCGACCAGCGCCTCGGTCTGGTTGATGACGATATAGCCGCCCGAACGCAAAGTGACCTGATTGGAGAACATCGCGTCGAGCTGCGACTCGACGCCGGATTTGGCGAACACCGGCGCGGTGTCGCGGTAGGGCGTGACGGCGCGGGAGTTGCCCGGCATCAGGAGCCGCATGAAGTCCTTGGCTTCCTTGTAGCCGGCCTCTCCGGCCACGACGATCTCGTCGATCTCCTTGGAGTAAAGATCGCGGATCGCGCGCTTGATCAGCGAACCCTCCTCGTAGACCAGCGTCGGCGCGCTCGAGGCGAGCGTCGTCTCGCGCACCGTCTCCCACATTCGCAACAGATATTCGAAATCGCGCTTGACCTCCGGCTTGGTGCGCGCCGCCCCCGCGGTGCGCAGAATCACGCCCATGCCCTCGGGCACGTCGAGTTCCTCGGCGATCGACTTCAGGCGCGAGCGATCCTGCGCGTTGGTGATCTTGCGGGAGATGCCGCCGCCGCGCGCGGTGTTGGGCATCAGCACGGAATAACGGCCGGCGAGAGAGAGGTAAGTGGTCAGCGCCGCGCCCTTGTTGCCGCGCTCCTCCTTGACCACCTGCACCAGCAGCACCTGACGGCGCTTGATGACTTCCTGAATTTTGTAATGCCGGCGCGGGCGCGAGGCGCGGCGCGGCGCTTCGTCCATAGCGTCGCCGCCGATCGACTCGACCGGATCGCCTTCGTCGTCGGCGCGCGGCCGCACGTTGCGGACCGGCTCGTCGCCCTCGCCGGCGCCGCCGAGCGTGGTGACCTCGTCGTGCGCTTCTTCCTCGTCGTCGGAATGATCGTGGTCGGCCTCATGATGAGGTTCGGCTTCGTCCGCCACGGACAAGGCCGCCTCGTCGCGCGCGGCCTGCCGCTCGATCTCGATTGTCGGCCCGTCCTCGTCGGGCGAAAGGCCCTCCACGATCGCCGGCTGCCCAAGTTCGAGCCGCGGCGCCATTTCGTCGGACGGTTCGTCCGAATCCACGCTGGCGAAGCCGTCCACACTGGTTTCTTCCGAGGCGCCGAAGGGCGGCTCGCTCGTATCGGCCGGCGCGGAGTCTTCCGGCGCGACATAGGGCGCGCCCTCGTCGCCGATGGGATCGGACCCGTTCGACTCGCCGTTCTGGACGACCGGACCTGACACGCGCGCGCCGCGATGGCTGGCGGCTTCCTGCGCGCGCGGGCGGCGGCGGCGGCTGCGGCGCTCGTTGTTCGGCTCGTCCTCGTCCTCGCGATGCGAGCGCGCTTCCTCCTCCAGCAAGGCCTGCCGGTCGGCGACGGGGATCTGGTAATAGTCGGGATGGATTTCCGAGAAGGCGAGGAAGCCGTGGCGATTGCCGCCATACTCGATGAAGGCGGCCTGGAGCGAGGGCTCCACGCGCGTCACCTTCGCCAGATAGATGTTTCCTCGCAGCGGCTTTTTATTGGCGGACTCGAAATCGAATTCTTCGACCCGATTACCTCTGAGCACCACCACCCGGGTTTCTTCCGGGTGGGAGGCGTCGATGATCATTTTGTTGGACATTTTGAACTCTCGCGGCGCGCCTTCGCGTGAACCTCGAGGCTCGCAGAGAGACGGCGAGGCCTGGGCGCGGCGCGCAGATGGATTGTGGAAACGGGGACGTTCCGGAGGCCGGAGAGACGATGCGGCAAAGCCGCAGGGCGGACCGGCGGGCCGCGACAGCGCCACGCGCCGCGCCGGATGGCGAAGCAAGCGAGCGGTGAGCGGGCGACCCGGACATAAGGACCTTGGCGACACAAGCAGCGTACGCATCAGGCGACGCCGCTCTGGGCGCGTCCTCGCAAAAGGACGCCGATGTTGTCTCGCGGCGCGCGCAGTCGTTCGAAACAGAACGACGCTCGACGTTCGCAAACTCCCTGGGAACAGCTCCGCAGGGAAACCGGGCGAACGTTAAACCTTATGCGCGGGAAACTTCGCTTCATCGCCGAACAGCGATATCGGGCTCCAAAAACCCGACAGCCGCCATCGGCAGACGATTCGTACGCCTCCCCAGGCGCGAAACGCGCACAGTAGATAGAGCCGCTCGCCCCCCTTGGCAAGCCGCAATCTGAGCCAGGTGTTAAAACGCCACGACCGGACGTGGTTCTCAAAACATAAAATTGTTCCGAAATCGCGCTGACTTAAGGGGTCATTAACAGTGGCGGCTTAATGCTCCTTTACCTTTGGCGAGCCGTCAGGCGGAGTTCGTGCAGTAATGAAACACGTCGCGGTCCTCATGGGCGGATGGTCGGCCGAACGGCCGGTTTCGCTCAATTCCGGAAAGGGCTGCGCCGACGCGCTGGAAGTGCGCGGCTATCGCGTCACCCGCGTCGACGTCGACCGCGACATCGCGCAAGTCCTGGCGAAGCTCAAGCCGGACGTCGCTTTCAACGCCCTGCACGGCAAAGTCGGCGAGGACGGCGTGATCCAGGGGTTGCTGGAGCTGTTGCAAATTCCCTACACCCATTCCGGCGTGCTGGCCTCGGCGCTGGCGATGCACAAGGAACGCGCCAAGATCTTGCTCGCCGCCGCCGGCGTGCCTGTGGCGGAAGGCGTCGTGATCGACCGCCACGACGCCGCCAGGCGCCACGCCATGCCGCCGCCCTATGTCTTGAAGCCGGTCGCAGAGGGCTCCTCTTTCGGCGTCGTCATCGTCAAAGCCGACCGCGCCCACCCGCCGCAGGAGGTCGGGCGCAAGGATTGGCCCTATGGCGACGAACTGCTCGCCGAACGTTTCATCGCCGGCAAGGAGTTGACCTGCGCCGTGCTCGGCGACCGCGCGCTCGGCGTGATCGAAATCCGTCCGGTGTCGGAAGCTTTCTACGGATATGACGCAAAGTACGCGAAAGGGGGCTCGCTTCACGTCCTTCCCGCAGAAATTAAACCGAAAATTTACCACGACGTTCAAAACTTGGCGCTCAGGGCGCATCGCGTCCTGGGGTGCCGTGGCGTCACCCGTGCGGACTTCCGGTTCGATCCGGATGAGGGCGAGGACGGGGAATTGATCTGTCTCGAAGTCAACACCCAGCCGGGCATGACCGAGACGTCGCTGACGCCGGAAATGGCGGCTCACGCCGGGTTGGGTTTCGGCGAGCTGGTGGAGTGGATTGTGGAGGATGCGTCGTGCGATCGGTGAGCGAAGCCCTCGTCTGGTCGGGCCAGGCCGAGCCGGCGTTTTCGCTCGGCGCGCTGAGCCCCGTTTCCGCGCCCGCCGCGCGGCGAGTGCTGCTGCGGCGCGAGCGCGCGGGCCACGGCGACGACGGGTTGGGGCGCTTCCGGCGCAGGATCCCGCGTGGGCTTGGCGTCGCTCTGGCGGCGGCGCTTATTTTGTGCGCCGGAATCATCGGCTCGGTGCGCGGCGGCCAATATCAGGCCTTCGTCGCCTCACAGGGGTCCTTGCGCGACTTTTTCGCCCGCCACCTCGGCTTTGACGTCAAAATCGTTACGATCTCGGGCGTCGCCCGCCTCGGCGAGCGCGAGATCCTCGATATCGCCGGCGTCACGCCCAACAGTTCGATCCCCTTCTTCGACGTCGACGCGGCCAAGGCCAAGCTCGAAAAGACGCCGCTGGTGGCGAGCGCGAGCGTGCGCAAGCTCTACCCCAACCGGCTCGTGGTCGACATCGTCGAGCGCGCGCCGGCGGCGCTGTGGCAGCGCGCGGGCGAGGTCTCCATCGTCGCCGCCGACGGCGCGGCGCTCGACGAATTGAAGGAAGCCCGGCTCAACGACCTGCCGTTCGTGGTCGGCGAGGGCGCCAACAAGCGGCTGAAGGAATATCTGGCGCTGCTCGACGCGGCGCAGGAATTGCGCGCCAAGATCGAAGCCGGCGTGTTCGTCTCGCAGCGCCGCTGGAATCTTCACATGAAGACCGGCGTCGACGTCAAGCTGCCGGAGGACGATCCGGCCTCCGTCATGCCGGCCCTGATCAAGCTCGAACGCGAGCATCGGATTCTCGAGCGCGACATTCTTTCGCTCGACTTGCGCGAGCCTGGGCGCGCCTTCGCGCGGCTTTCGTCCGACGCCGCCGACGCGCGGGCGAGTCAACTGGCCGCCATCAAGCCGAAGAAGGGCGAGCGGCAATGAGCGCGCTCTTCCTCACCCCGCGCCTGAAGCCGCTGCATGCGCGCAAGGGCGCCGTGCTCGCGGTGCTCGACGTCGGCGGCTCGAAGGTTGTCTGCATGATCGCCCGGCTGGCGCCGATGGAGCGCGGCGCGATGCTGCGCGGGCGCACTCATCGCTGCAAAGTGATCGGCCTTGGCCAGCAACGTTCGCGCGGCGTCAAGGGCGGCGCGATCGTCGATCTCGACGCGGCCGAAAACGCGATCCGCCTCGCCGTCGACGCGGCCGAGCGCATGGCGGGGGTCGAGGTCGAGAGCGTCGTCGTCAATATGTCGGGCGGTCGGCTCGGCTCGCACGTGCATTCGGCCCAGGTTTCGATGCGCGGCGCGCCGGTCGGCGAGTCCGAAACGAGCCGCGTGCTGGAAGCGGCCGCGCAGACCGCCGCCCGTCCCGGCCGCGCCGCGCTGCACCTGATCCCCAAGGGGTTCTCGCTCGACGCCCAACGCGGCGTCGCCGATCCCAGCGGCATGGTCGGCGAGACGCTCGGCGCCGAGCTGAGCCTGTCGATGTGCGACGTCTCGGCCGCGCGCAACCTGATGCTGGCGATCGAGCGCTGCCACCTGCGCGTCTCCGCCATCGTCGCCTCGCCCTACGCGGCGGGCCTCTCCACTCTGGTCGACGACGAGGCCGAACTCGGCGCGGCGCTGATCGACTTCGGCGCCGGGGCGACCACCATGTCGGCCTTCGCTGACGACCGGCTCGTGCATGTCGACTCGGTGCCGGTGGGCGGCCATCACGTGACGCTGGACGTCGCGCGCGGGCTCTCCATCAGCCTGGCGGACGCCGAGCGCCTCAAGACGCTCTACGGCGCGAGTTCAGCTTCGCACGCCGACGAGCGCGAGACGATTTCGATCCACCGCGTCGGCGACGATTCCGAGCGGCCGATCCAGGTCGCCAAGTCCGAGCTGGTGCGAATCATCCGCCCGCGCATCGAGGAAATTCTCGAACTGGCGCGCGACCGGTTCGCCTCGGCGGGTTTCGCCGATCATGCCGCGCGCCGGCTGGTGCTTACCGGCGGCGCCAGTCAGCTTCCGGGCCTGCCCGATCTCGCCCGCGCGATCGTTTCGCCGCAGGCGCGGATGGGGCGCCCGCTCGGGATCGAGGGGCTGCCGGAAACGGCGAAAAGCCCTGCCTTCGCCACCGCCGTCGGCCTGATGATCTTTCCGCAGGCCGTCGGCGTCGAACACGTCGGTCCGAAGGAGGGAGCGATCCGGGACGATGCGCCCGACGACGGCTACGTCTCGCGCGTCACGCGCTGGCTGAAGCAGAGTTTTTGACGAGGAGCCGGGCGGCCGCGTCGCGGCGGCGGCCTAGGGAACAACTGACTTAGGGAAAGCGCCGGCGGGCGCCAAAAGGCAACGAGGCGGATATGACAATGGACATCAAGGCTCCTGAACTGCGAGAACTGAAGCCCCGCATCATGGTGTGCGGCGTCGGCGGAGCCGGCGGCAACGCGGTCAACAACATGATCGTGTCGGGTTTGGTCGGCGTCGACTTCGTCGTCGCCAACACCGACGCGCAGGCGCTCGCGTCGTCGCGCGCGGAGCGCATCATCCAGATGGGCCTCCAGGTGACCGAGGGCCTCGGCGCCGGCTCGAAGCCTGAGGTTGGGCGCGCCGCCGCCGAAGAGGCGATCGACGAGATCCGCGACCACCTCGCGGGAGCGCATATGGTGTTCGTCACCGCCGGCATGGGCGGCGGCACCGGCACCGGCGCCGCGCCCGTGATCGCCCGCGCCGCGCGCGAGATGGGCATCCTCACGGTCGGCGTGGTGACCAAGCCGTTCCATTTCGAGGGCGGGCGGCGCATGAAGCTCGCCGAGGGCGGCATCGGCGAACTGCACAAGGCGGTCGATACGCTGATCATCATTCCGAACCAGAACCTGTTCCGGGTCGCCAACGAAAAGACCACTTTCGCCGACGCCTTCTCGATGGCCGATCAGGTGCTCTATTCCGGCGTCGCCTGCATCACCGACCTGATGGTGAAAGAGGGCCTCATCAACCTCGACTTCGCCGACGTGCGCTCGATCATGAGCGAGATGGGCAAGGCGATGATGGGCACCGGCGAGGCGACCGGCGAGCGCCGCGCAGTGCTGGCGGCCGAAGCCGCCATCTCCAACCCGCTGCTCGACGAAGTCTCGATGAAAGGCGCGCGCGGCCTGCTGATCTCGATCACCGGCGGCAACGACCTGACCTTGTATGAAGTCGACGAAGCGGCCAGCCGCATCCGTCAGGAGGTCGACGAGGAGGCCAACATCATCCTCGGCGCGACCTTCGATTCCGCGCTCGTCGGCGTGGTGCGCGTCTCGGTCGTCGCCACCGGCATCGATCAGGCGACCATCGAGCGCGCCGAGCCGCTGCCCGCGCACCGCATGGAGCCCGGCCCCTCGCGCGCCGCGATGCGTCCCGTCGCCGCGCCGCCGACCGCGCCGATCGCCGCGCCGGCGCCGGTCGCCGTCGCGCCCGCCGCTCCGATCGTTGTGACGGCGGAGCCGATCCCGGCGCCGATCGCCCTCGAAGCGACCGTCGCGGAGGTCGAACCGCGCCCGTCGATCAAGGCGATGGAGCCGGCCCCCGCACCCGCCATGACCTACGAGGAGGAACCCTTCGCGCAGGAGATGATCCCGCCGGCGCCGGAGCCGATCGTGCGCGCCGTGCGCATGCCCACCGTCGACGAGTTGCCCGCCGTCGTGCAGCCGGTCGTGCGTCAGGCGCGCGGCGAAATCACGGCCGCGCCGCCGGCCGCGCCGGAGCGTCGCCGCTCGCTTTTGGAAAAACTCGCCGCGTTCGGCATCACACGTCCCGAGGACGTCGCGCCGCGCCAAAGCCCGACGCTGGCGCCGCCGCGCCAGCTCGCCCAGCCGGCCCCGGCGCAATTGCGTCAACCGCCGCGCCCGGTGCAGGGTCAACTCGACGCGCAAGGCCGCCAGCAGCCCCGCGTCGTCGCCCATGACGACGATCAATTGGAGATCCCGGCGTTCCTGCGTCGCTCCAACGGGGCTTGATTCGGCCGCAATCCGCCTTCGCGCCGCCGTGGGTCCGCCAAACAGCGGATTTAGGGCGGCGCGATTTTTGCATGTTGAAATAAGATATTGAAATATATGCGCTATTCTCTAACTTAGAGACTGTAACGATTGGTAATCAAAGGTGATTTGGACTTTTTCGCAACGCATGACTAATAGGCATCGAAAGTGCGCGTAAGTCTGATCCCGAATATGCACAAGACGATTCGGGGGAGCTGGGCGAGTTGAGGCGGGTTCAACTTTTCGCCCATTTACGCAACGCGCAGAAGAGCAGGGGCTTGGACTGACGATGAGGCACGGATTTCAAAAGACGGTCGCCGATCGCGTTGAAATCTGTGGCGTTGGTGTTCATTCCGCTTCTCCCGCCCGCATCGTCATTCACCCCGCCGAGGCCGATCACGGCGTCGTTTTCCTGCGCACCGGCATGGCCGACGGCGCCGACCGTCTGATCGAGGCGCGTTGGCGCAATGTCCTCCAGACCGCGCTCTGCACCGTCATCGGCGACCGCGCCGGCGCTTCGGTGGCGACCATCGAGCATCTGATGGCGGCGCTCGCGGGCCTTGGCGTCGACAACGCCCTGATCGAGATCGATGGGCCGGAGACGCCGATCATGGACGGCTCGGCCGCCCAGTTCGTCACCGCGATCGACGGCGTCGGCCTCGTCACCCAGGCGCGCCGCCGCAAATATCTGAGGGTTCTCAAATCGGTGTATGTCGAGAACGGGCGCAGCCGCGCCGAGCTGAAACCCGCCGAGCGCGGCTTCAGCGTGGACGTGGAGATCGATTTCGAAGCCGCGACGATCGGCCGGCAACGGCGCGCTTTCGATATCGACCCCCAGACCTTCCGCACCGAAATCGCCCGGGCGCGCACCTTCGGCTTCGTTGCCGACGTGCAAAAGCTGTGGGCCGCCGGTTTCGCGCTCGGCTCCAGCCTAGAAAACTCCGTCGCGCTCGATGGCGAACGGGTGCTCAACCCCGAGGGCTTGCGCTATCGCGACGAGTTCGTGCGCCACAAGGCGCTCGACGCGATCGGCGATCTCTCGCTCGCCGGAGCGCCGATCCTGGGCGCCTATCACGCCTATCGCCCCGGTCATGCGCTCAACGCCGCGATTCTGGGCGCGCTGTTCGCCGACAAGGCGAATTACGAAATCGTCGATGCGGCTTCGCGCCGTTTCGTGCGCTCCGCCGGCGTTGCGCCGAGCCGGGCGGCGGCGGCGTTCGCGGCCAATGCGGACTGAATATCTACGCGCAACGACCGAAATCGGCCGTTGGGCGTCATCGCGCCATATTCCCATGCTGTTCGCTGGGTCGGGACGGGACTAGGCCGCCGACGCGCGTTGGGTTAAGCAGCGGTCGGTCGGCGCGGCGGGCCGTCGGGGAAGGGTGTATGACCTTATCAATATTCGAGCGCGTCCCGGCATCGCGGTGGCGCGGCGTGACCTGGGCCGTCGCGCTGGCGACAGGCCTTGCCGGTTGCTCCTCGCTGGAGGATTTCAATCCTTTCGCGGGCGAGCGCTACAAGACGGTGATTGAGCCGGTGGTGCCGGCGAGCCAGGTCTACGATCAGGGTCTGGCGAAACTCGCCAATGGCGATCCGACCGAGGCGGCCAAGAAATTCACCGATCTGGGCAAGAAATACCCCTCTTCCGACTGGGCGCGCAAAGGTCTGTTGATGACCACCTATGCGCAATACCAAGCCGGCAGTTACGACGACTCCGCCGGCTCGGCGATGCGCTACGTCAAGGAATATCCGAAGTCGACCGAGGCGCCTTACGCGCTCTATCTCCAGGCGAGCAGCTATTACGCGCAGATTCTGGATATCTCCCGCGATCAGGACCACGCGCAAAAGGCGCTGGAGCTGTTCAAACAACTGGCGCAGACCTATCCGACCTCCGAATACGTCGCCGATTCCAAGGTCAAGATTCAAGTGACCAGCGACCAACTCGGCGGCAAGGAAATGTCGATCGGCCGCTTCTACCTGCACCGGCGCAACTACACCGCGGCGATCAACCGCTTCCGCAACGTGCTGACCTATTATCAGACGACGCGACACGCCGAGGAAGCGCTCTACCGTCTGGTCGAGTCCTACATGGGTCTGGGCATCACCGACGAGGCGGAAACGGCGGCGGCGATTCTGGGGCACAATTTTCCCGACGGTCAATGGTACAAGGACGCCTACACCCTGCTCAAGAGCGGCGGCCTGAGCCCGCAGGAGCACCCCGGCTCCTGGATCACGAAACTGTTCCACGCCGTCGTCCCGACCTGAGGGCGGGCGGCCTCGATGCTCGCCCGGCTCTCCATTCGCGACATTGTGCTGATCGACCAGCTTGAGCTGGATTTCGCGCGCGGACTGACCATCCTCACCGGCGAGACCGGCGCCGGAAAGTCGATCCTGCTCGACGCTCTTTCGCTGGCGCTGGGCGCGCGCGGCGATGGCGGGCTGGTGCGCGCGGGGGCGGGGCAGGGCCAGGTGACGGCGGTGTTCGAACCGCCCGCCGGCCATCCCGTCCACGCGCTGCTCGCCGCCCAGGACCTGCCTGTCGAGGGCGAGTTGATCCTGCGCCGCGTGCAGATGGCGGATGGACGCACCCGCGCCTATGTCAACGACCAGAGCGTCGGCGCGCAGACCCTGCGCGCGCTGGCGGCGGGTCTGGTCGAAATCCACGGCCAGCACGACGAGCGCGCCCTGCTCGACGCCTCCAGCCATCGCGCGCTGGTCGACGCCTATGGCGGCCTCAGGTCAATGGTCGAGGCCACGCGGACCCGCCACGCCGCGCTGAAGACGTGCGAGCGCGACTTGCGCGAGGCGCGGGCCGATGTCGCGGCGCGCGAGAAGGAAGCCGATTTCGCCCGCCACGCCAGCCAGGAGCTTGCCAAGCTCGCCATCGAGCCCGGCGAGGAGGAACGGCTGGCGACGCGCCGGCAGGCGATGATGCAGGGCGAGAAGGTCGCCGCCGATATCAGCGACGCCCTCCAATCGCTCAGCGGCGATTCGGCGATCCTGCCGATGCTGGCCTCGATCTCGCGCCGGCTGCAACGCCGCGCCGCGCAGGCGCCGGACATCATCGAGCCGAGCGTCAAGGCGCTCGACGAGGCGATGGAGGCGCTCGAAATCGCCTCGCAATCAGTCGAAGCGGCGATGCGGGCCTGCGATTTCGATCCGCGCGAACTGGAGACCTGCGAGGAAAGGCTGTTTGCGCTGCGCGGCATGGCGCGCAAATATGCCGTCGCCGTCGATGCGCTGCCCGCGCTGGCGGAGAAATATGCCGGCGAACTCGCCGACTTGAGCGAAGGCCGCGCGCGCGTGGTCCGGCTGGAGCGCGATTTCGCCGCCGCCGGCGCTGCCTATGGGGAAGCCGCGCGCGCGCTTTCCGCCGCGCGCGCAAAAGCCGCCGTCGAGTTGAGCGGCGCCGTCAACGCCGAACTGCCGCCGCTGAAGCTGGAACGCGCGCGCTTCACGGCGGAAGTCGCGGTCGAGCCGGAGGCGATTTCCCCCGACGGCTACGACAAGGTCGAATTCGTCGTGCAGACCAATCCCGGCTCGCGTCCTGGACCATTGATGAAAGTCGCCTCGGGCGGTGAGCTTTCCCGCTTCCTGCTGGCGCTCAAAGTCACGCTGGCCGAGCGCGAAACCGCGCCGACGCTGGTGTTCGACGAGATCGACACCGGCGTCGGCGGCGCTGTCGCCGACGCCATCGGCCAGCGCCTCGCCCGCCTGGCCGCGCGCGCGCAGGTGTTGGCGGTGACCCATGCGCCGCAGGTGGCGGCGCGCTCGCAGCGCCATTTCAAAATCCTCAAGGACGACGTCGGCGCCCGCGTCGTCACCCGCGTCATCACGCTGGGCGCCAGCGAGCGGCGCGAAGAGATCGCGCGCATGCTCGCCGGCGCGGAGGTGACGCGGGAGGCGCGCGCGGCGGCCAAGAGCCTGATTGAAAAGGCGGGGTAGCTATTTCGCTTTTCAAAGCATCCTCTTTTTGCGAGCAAGAAATGATTCCAGACTTTCAAACATTGATGCTGCCAGTCCTTCAATCGGGCGCTTCCGGCGAAGTGCGAATAGGTGACGTAGTTCAGCGGCTTGCCATCGATTTTGCGTTAACTGACGAAGAACGCTCGACCCTTCTGCCATCTGGACGACATACGACATTTGCAAATCGTGTTCATTGGGCCAAAAGCTATTTGACTAAAGCCGGCCTGCTCGAAGCGACCGGTCGCGGTCGATTCCAGATCACGGAAGAAGGCAGACGCACACTCGTGACGTCTCCTAAGCGGATAGACATAAAATTCTTGGAGAAATACCCAGCTTTTCGCTCGTTTCGGGAACCTGAGCGCGAAGAGGGTACGGACAACGACCGTCCGGAACTGTCTGTTGCCGCAGTGAAACTTACTCCGGACGAAGCGATGCGTGCCGCGCAGCGGCAGCTTGAAACTGAGCTTGGTCGGGAAATCTTGGACAAAATCATTGCGGCGCCGCCGATGTTTTTTGAGAAGCTCGTGATTAAGCTTTTGACTGCAATGGGTTACGGCGGATCGACCGCGAACGCGGCCCGGGCTTTGGGAAAAAGCGGCGACGGCGGCGTTGATGGCGTGATTGATCAAGATCCGCTTGGGCTGGATCGTATTTACGTGCAAGCCAAACGTTACTCTGAGATCGCAATCGGGCCGGGGATGATACGGGATTTTTTCGGTGCTCTGGATACATTTAAGGCTGCAAAAGGATTGTTTATGACCACTTCTTCTTTTTCCATAAGCGCGAAAGAGACTGCGAAAGGATTAAGTAAACGTATCGTATTAATAGACGGAAGTGAGTTGACTAGACTAATGTTACAATTTGGTGTTGGATGTAGAATTGAGGACACACTGTATATCAAGAAAGTTGACGAGGAATTTTTTGAGGAATAGGCCTTTCGTGCGGTGACCCATGCGTCGCCGGTCGAGGCGCGTTCGCAAGCCCATTTCAAGATCGTCAAGAACGACGTCGGCGCCCACGTCGCCAGCCGCGTCATCACGCTCGGCGCCAGCGAGCGGCGCGAAGAGATCGCTAGCATGCTCGCCGGTGCGGAAGTCACGAGGGAAGCGCGCGCGGCCGCCAAGAGCCTGATCGAGAAGGCGGGGTAGGGCGAAGGCCGTCGGAGTTTTTTGTTCAAAGCGAATCCGGCGTTCTGGGGGGAACCCCCCGGCGTCGTCGCGGGTTTCCGCTATGTGGCATTATGGAGACGCCGACATGGTCAGGGCCCCGAAAGAAACGCCCGACGCCCCGAATAAGGCGCAGAAGCGGGCGGAGGAAGACACCAAACTTGACGAGGAACTGGAAGATTCGTTCCCCGCCAGCGACCCACCCTCGGCCACCGCGCCCGGTCATGGCGAGACCGGACCCGAGGACGTCGGCAAAGCCGGGCCGAAGGAAAAACGCTGACCGCGCAAGTTGCGCACCCTGCGCAAACCTGCTAACCGCGCGCTCTCACCCCGTGGAAGAACGCCCGGTCGCCAGCCGGACCCTCGTTTGCACCACGAACTGCAACCCAGGCTGAGGCCGTTCGGGATCTGTCCCGTTACGGCCCTGTCGTTTTTGGAGCAGCCTCATGGCGAAGAAAATCGCCGGCTATATCAAACTGCAAGTGCCGGCGGGCGCCGCCAACCCCTCGCCCCCGATCGGTCCCGCGCTGGGTCAGCGCGGCCTCAACATCATGGAATTCTGCAAGGCCTTCAATGCGCGCACCGCGCAGTTGGAGAAGGGCTCGCCGATTCCGGTCGTGATCACCGCGTATCAGGACCGCTCCTTCACCTTCGAAATGCGCCAGCCCCCCGTCACCTTCTTCATCAAGAAAGCGGTTGGCCTGAAGATAGGCAAAAAGCCGGCTTCCGGCTCCAAGACGCCGGGAAAGGGCGCGTTCGTGGGCAAGATCAGCCGCGCGCAGATCAAAGAGATCGCCGAAAAGAAGATCGTCGATCTCAACTGCGAGACGATCGAATCCGCGATGAAGATGATCGAAGGTTCCGCCCGTTCGATGGGCGTCGAGGTGGTGGGGTAAGCCATGGCTCACATCGGAAAGCGGATCAAGAAGGCCCGCGAGGGCATCGAGCGCACCAAGCTCTACGGGCTTGACGACGCGGTGAAGCTGGTCAAGTCCAAGGCCAGCGCGAAATTCGACGAGACGGTGGAGCTTTCCATCAATCTCGGCGTCGATCCCAAGCACGCCGACCAGATGGTGCGCGGCGTCGTCAACTTGCCCAACGGCACCGGCCGCGTTCTGCGCGTCGCCGTGTTCGCGCGCGGGGCCAAGGCGGACGAAGCGCGCAACGCCGGCGCGGATGTCGTCGGCGCCGAGGATCTCGTCGCCAGCGTGCAGGGCGGCACGATCGATTTCGATCGCTGC
>JANYIH010000094.1 GCA_025358745.1 Hyphomicrobiales bacterium
CCGCATGAGCATTACGTCGAGGAACGCTGGGTCAGCGCCCGGCTGTTCGCGGAGCGGGCGCTGGGCGCTGTGATTGTCGACCCTTGCGCCGGGTTCGGCAATGTCGTGCTGGCGGCGCGCGCGGCGGGTCTGCGGGCTTATGGCTCCGATCTGATCAAGCGCGCGCCTGAGATCGCCGGCGGCGTCGATTTCTTGGCTCCGGACTGGCGGCCGCCGCGCCGCGCCGGCGATCGGTTCGCGATCGTCGGCAATCCGCCGTTCGGCTGCGGCGAGAACCTGATCCGCGCCTTCGCCGAAGCTGCCGTCACGCGGGCGAAAAACGTCGCGCTGCTGTCGCCGGTGACGCGGCTCAACGCGGCGATGCATTGGCTGGAGGCGCTGTCTTTAAGCGAAATCCTGTTCGTGACGCCGCGTCCGTCGATGTGGCCGGGCCCGATCTATGCGCGCAAAACCGCCGTCGGCGAGCGGCTCGGCAACGGGCGGATGGATGTGTGCTGGCTGATCTTCAACGCGGGTTGGCGCGGGCCCCCGGCGGTGGGCAGATTGGCGAGGGACGGATGACGCTGATCGCCGGAATTCACGCCTTCAACCTTATTTGCGGCTCGCTTATTCTGGTCTTCGCGCCGGAGCAACCTTGGCCGGGCCGGAATGGCTTCCGCGCGTGGGCGCTGCTCCAGATCGGATCCTCATTGTGGTTTTTTTGTTGGGGAGGTGGAGCGTCGTGACCACGCAGGGTTGCAAATACGTCTCGCTGAGCGAGTCTCGCGCCGGATTCGTCGATCGTTCCCACCATGTCGTCGGCGAAAACGGCGACGATATTTGCGTCGTTGTCCCTCTCGCCCACGACCAGGTGGAACTCATCTCCGCCGGCCTCGTCGAATTCGTCGCCCTGGTCGGCCAGCAATGAGCGACGTCCTCTCGGGCTGGGTGACCACGGTGTCGCTGAACGCGGGCGAGGTCGCGATCGTCGCGGCGCGGCGGGGCGAGGCGTGGCTGCGCTTTGCCGACCCGCTGCGGCCGCCGATCGCGCTGATCCGCGTCTGGGTCGATCTGTTCGCGACGGCGTTGCGCGCGCACCGCGGCGACCCGAAGGTGTCCTTTCCTGGCGCCCCTGCGTCGGCGGGCTTCGTCGTCGACCGCGATTGCGTCGAGCCGCTGATCGCGGCGTTTTACGAGGCGTTGGCTTTCGCAGAAGGGAAATCGTGATGGATGTCGTCGAAAACAGCCTGGATTTGCTCGGATTTACCGGTGTTGACCGGGTGACGAAATTTTCAGGCGTCGTCTCCTCGGTTTGTTTCGACCTCTACGGCTGCGTGCAAGTCGTGCTCGTGCCGCCGGTCAACGCCGACGGCGCGCTCCCGGATGGCCGATGGTTCGACGTCTCCCGCATCGAAATCAACGGCGAGCGGGTGATGGCGCCGCCGTCCATCTGGACCGACCGCCGCGGCGGCGCCGAAAAACCGGCGCGGCGATCATGAGGCGGCTCGCGGTCGGGAGGCGCCGGCATGGCTAACCCGTGGTATCGCGCCTGGGTCGGGCTGGTGGGCGATCCAAAAATCGCCGAGGCGGCGCTGGTCGCGGGATGTTCGCGCGCATTGGTGATAGCCGTCTGGCATGCGCTGCTCGAAAGCGCTTCCGAGGTCGACGATTGCGGCGCCTTTGTCGCTACGCCGCGCCGCGTCGCCGCTACGCTGTGCGAGAGCTTGGGCGCGATCGAGCCGGTGTTCGCGGCCTTCACCGAGCTCGGCATGATCCACGGCGGCGCCGTCGAGGCATGGGAGAAACGGCAGCGCAATAGCGACAGCGTCGTCGGCGCGGCCGAACGCCAGCGGCAATCCCGGGCGCTGCGGGCCACCGAGCGGCTGCATCGGGCGCAGCCGGGCGCGGCCGGAGATGGCGATGGCGTGACTGTCACAACTTGTCACAGAATGTCACAGAATGTCACAGCCCCAGAAGAAGAAGAAGATACAGAAACAGAGATATCTTCGTCAGCAGGGCGCGGGCGCGAAATCGATC
>JANYIH010000134.1 GCA_025358745.1 Hyphomicrobiales bacterium
CGGCGCACCAGATTGAGGTCATGCGTGATGAACAGGATCGCCATGCCATATTTGGCCTGGAGATCGCGCAGCAGTTCGATGATCTGCGCCTGCACGGTCACGTCGAGCGCGGTGGTCGGCTCGTCGGCGATGAACAGGTCGGGCCGGTTGGCGAGCGCCATCGCGATCATCACGCGCTGGCGCTGCCCGCCCGAAAGCTGGTGCGGATAGGCTCCGAGCCGGCTTGCGGGATCGGGAATGCCGACCTCCTGCAACAGCTCGATTACCCGCGCCCGCACCGCGCCGCCGCGCCCGCCGTGCACCTCGATGATCTCCGCGATCTGCCGCTCGATATTGTGCAGCGGGTTGAGCGACGTCATCGGCTCCTGAAACACCATGGTGATCCGGCCGCCGCGCACGGCGCGCAAGTCACGCTCGTTCATCGTCAACGTGTCGGCGCCGTCAAACAGGATCTGCCCCGTGGGAAAGGTCGCGCCCTGCACCAGCCGCACGATCGCCTGCGCCGTCACCGTCTTGCCCGAGCCTGACTCGCCCACCAGCGCCAGCGTTTCGCCCCGGCCAAGCGAGAACGAGACGCCGTCCACCACGCGGCGCTCGCCGAAGGCGATGGCGAGATCGCGGACGTCAAGCAGAGGCGCGCTCAAGCGAATGTCTTTCGCGGGTCGAAGGCGTCGCGCACCGCCTCGCCGATGAACACCAGCAGCGACAGCATGGCGGCGACGATGAAGAAGGCCGACAGCGCCAACCACGGCGCCGAGAGGTTGTCCTTGCCCTCGAACAGCAATTCGCCCAGCGAAGGCGAACCCGGCGGCATCCCGAGCCCCAGGAAATCCAGCGAGGTCAGCGCGCCGATCGAGGAATTGACGATGAAGGGCGCGAAGGTCAGCGTCGCCACCATCGCATTCGGCAGCACGTGTTTGACGATGATCTTGAAATCGCCCAGCCCCAGCGCACGGGCCGCATTGACATACTCGAAATTGCGGGCGCGGAGGAATTCCGCCCGCACGACATGGACGAGGCTGACCCAGGAGAACAGCAGCAGAATCCCCAACAGCACGCCGAAGCTCGGGGACAGCAGCGCCGACAGGATGATGAGGATGTAAAGCTGCGGCAAAGACGACCAGATCTCGATGCCGCGCTGCATGATGAGATCGACCCGCCCGCCGAAATAGCCCTGCACCGCCCCCGCCGCGACGCCGACCACAGAGGAGACGCCCGCCAGGATCAAGCCGAACAGCACGGAGATGCGGAAGCCGTAGAACAACCGCGCCACCACGTCGCGCCCGTTGGCGTCGGTGCCGAGCCAGTTCATCTCCAGATCGCGGCACGTCCCGCCATCCGCCGGCGGCTTGCGCTTGGCGAGCGCGGCCTTGCACTGGGCTTGGCTCAAGGCCCAGGTCGGCGGCGAAGGCACCGGCGTCGGCGGATCGAGCTTGGTCGTGTTGTTGGCGAAGCGGATCGGCGGCCAAAGGATAAAGCCGTGCGCCTCGATTTCGTCCGCTATCACGGGGTCGCGATAGTCGGTGATCGCCTCGAAGCCGCCGAACTTGTCTTCCGCGTAAGTGACGAACACCGGAAACAGCCCCTCGCCCTTGTAGGAAACGAACAGCGGACGGTCGTTGCAGATGAACTCGGAGCCCATCGACGCCACGAACATGACGAGAAAGAGCCAGAATGCATAGTAACCGCGCCGGTTGCGCTTGAAATTGGCGAGACGGCGGCGGTTGAGCGGCGAGAGTTTCATCAAACCTCGCGCGTCTCGAAATCGATGCGCGGATCGATCAGCGTGTAGGTAAGGTCGGAAAGCAGGTTCACCACCAGCCCGACCAGCGCGAAGATATAAAGGGTGCCGAGCACAACGGGATAATCGCGGTTGATCAGCGATTCATAGGAGAGATAGCCGAGCCCGTCGAGCGTGAACACCCGCTCGATCAGCAGCGAGCCGGTGAAGAACGCGCCGACGAACGCGCCGGGAAAACCGGCGATCACGATCAGCATCGCATTGCGGAAGACGTGACCATAGAGCACCTGGCGCTCGGTCAGGCCTTTCATTCGCGCCGTCTGCACATAGGCCTTGCGGATCTCGTCGAGGAAGGAGTTCTTCGTCAGCAGGGTCGAGGTGGCGAACGAACCGATCACCAATGAAGCGACCGGCAACGTGATGTGCCAGAGGTAATCGAGCATCTTATGCGGCCAGTCGAGGTCGGCGAAATTGTCCGACGTGAGGCCACGCAAGGGAAAAAAGGCCCAGAACGAGCCGCCGCCGAACAACGTCAGCAACAGGATCGCGAACAGGAAACTGGGGATCGCATAGCCGATGATGACGAGCGCGGAGGTCCACATGTCGAACCGCGAGCCGTCGCGCACCGCCTTGGCGACGCCGAGCGGAATCGAGATCGCATAGGAGATCAGCGTCATCCACAGCCCGAGCGACATCGAGACGGGCAGCTTCTCGCGGATCAACTGGATCACCGGCTCGGCGCGATAATAGCTGCGGCCGAGGTTGAAAGTGGCGTAATCGCGCGCGAGGATCACGAACCGCTCCCACGCCGGCTTGTCGAAGCCGTATTGCTTCTCCAACTCCTTGATGAACTTTGGATCGAGCCCCTGCGCGCCGCGATAGCGCGAGGCGACATCGACCGCGCCGGCGTTGACGCCGCCGAGTGATCCCGCCTGATCCGCGTTCTGCAATTGCGCGATCGCCCGCTCGACGGGCCCGCCCGGCACGAATTGCACGATCGCGAACGAGACCAGGATGATGCCGAACAGGGTCGGGATCATCAGCAGGAGACGACGCGCGAGATAGCTCAGCATGGCGCGGCGATCATAGCCCGATCTTCTTCGCCTTGTCGGCGTCCCACCACCACGTGCCCGGCGCGCCGACGCCTAGATTGGGCTGACGCTCGGGTCGCGAGAACACGTCCCAATGCGCGACGCGGAACGCATCGGTGTACCAGGCCGGAACCCAGTAGCGCCCGGCGCGCCACACCCGGTCGATGCACTGGCAGGCGGTCGTCAACTCCTCGCGCGTGGCCGCCTCTACGGCGCGCTGCACCAGCGCGTCGATCGCAGCGCTCTTGACGCCGCTGAGATTGCGCGAGGCGGGTATATCGGCCGAGGACGACGCCATCTCGTTGATGAGCCCGGTGCCCGGCGTCAGGCTGCCGCCCATGTTGAGCGCCGTCAGGTCAAAGTCGAACGCGTCGACGCGGGCCTTGTACTGCGCGGAATCGACCACGCGCGAGCGGGCGTCGATGCCGAGCTTCTTCATGTTCTGCCGCCAGGGCGAAATATGCGGCTGGAACAGTTCCGAGGAATCGAGGAATTCGAACGCAAGCGGCTCGCCGCTCGGCAGCTTCAACTGCGCGCCGTCGCGCTTGCACCCGGCCGCCAGCAACAATTCATTGGCCCGCCTGAGCAAAGTCCGATCGTTGCCCGAACCGTCCGAGACCGGCGGCAGATAAGGCTCGCCGAACACTTCGTCGGGCACCTTGCTGCGCCAGGGCTCCAGCAGCTTCAACTCCGCCTCGCCGGGCTTGCCCTTCGCCTCCATCGCCGTGTTCTGGAAATGCGACGTCACCCGCTTATAGGCGGAGAACATCACCTGTTTGTTGGTCCATTCGAAGTCGAAACACAGCGTGATCGCCTCGCGGATGCGCGGGTCGGCGAAGACGGGGCGGCGCAGGTTGAAATACCACGCCTGCATCTGGCTCGGCGCGCCGTTATGCAGCGTCTCCTTCAACACCCGCCCGTCGTTGACGGCGGGAAAATCGTATCCGGTCGCCCAGGTGCGCGAGGTGAATTCCTGATGGAAGTTGATCGCGCCCGACTTGAACGCCTCGAACGCGACCTGACGTTCGCGATAATATTCGTAGCGCAGCGTGACGAAATTGTTTTGCCCGACATTCACCGGCAGGTCGCGGCCCCAGTAGTCCGGTCGAGCCGCGAATTCGATGAACCGGCCCTGCTCGAACCTGGCGACTTTGTAGGGACCGGAGCCCGGCGGCGCCTCAAGCGTCGGCGCGTCGAAATCGCGGCCTTTCCACCACGCGGCCGACAGGATCGGCATGCCCGCGACGATGAGATGCGCGTCGCGCCCGCGGCCCTTGACGAATTGCACCAGCGCCACGTCGTCGCTTTCCGCGCTCGCGGTCTCCATCTCGCGCAGCAGGATGGCGAAGACGGGATGGCCCTTCTGCTTCAGCGTGTTCAGCGAGAACGCGACGTCGGCGCCCGTGACGCGCGAGCCGTCGGCGAACTTCGCTTGCCCGCGCAGCCTGAACCGATATTGCAGCTTGTCGGCGCTGATGCGGACGGATTGGGCGAGCAGGCCATAGACCGAATCCGGTTCGTCCGCATGGCCCGCCATCAGCGTGTCGAACGTCTCCGACATACCCGCCGCGCCATTGCCGCGTTTGGAGAACACGTTGAGCGTATCGAAAGTCTCGAAATTCTGATTGCCGGTCGTCGAGGTGATCTGCAACGACAGCAAGCCCCCCTTGGGCGCCTGGGGGTTGACATAGGCGAAGGCCTTGAAGTCGGGCGGCAGCGCGAGATCGCCAAAGGCGGAGAGCCCATGGGACTCCACGTCCTGCGCGCGCGCGCGCGCCAGTCCCGCCGCTAGCACGGCGGCCCCGCCTTGCAACGCGCCGCGCCTCGTCATGCGCACTGCCATCGGTCCCGGCTCCCCTCACGCTCGATTTTTTCTTGCCGACTCAGAGCCCGCCAATGCTAATCCGTCCCGAGCGGGCTTGGCCAGTCGGGGGTTGAACGATGAAAGACGCCTTTTTCGAGACAACTCCGGCTTTCGCCTTCGCCTTCGCCGGCTCAGCCCTCGACCGCGTCTCGGCCAAGCGCGACGACGCGGCATACGTGGCGCAGCTTCGCGCCCGCGCCGACGCCCGCTTCGCTCTGATCGCGCGCGACATGCCGATCCTCGGCCGCGACCGTCGCGAGGCGTTCTGGCCTTTGTCGCTGGCCGAACGGCTTGGGCCCGCGCAGCTCGAAATTCTGCTTGGCCTCGACCGCGAGGGCGCGCCCCATTTCGTCGCGCTGCTGCCCGACGCCGCCGTCGAGTTGCAAGCCGATCACAGCGACGGTTTCCTCGACCGCCGCGTGCTGGTCGTGCCCGGCCGCCCCGAGTTGGAGCCGGTCGATCTGCGCACGATTGCGCTTCAGGGCCTCGTCGCGCCGGAGACGGCGGCGATGCTCGGTCAGGCCAAGGCGATCGCGCATTGGCATACGCGCCATAGTTTTTGCGCGAATTGCGGCGCGCCCTCACGCGTCGCCGCGGCGGGTTGGCGGCGCGAATGCGACGCGTGCAAGGCCCAGCATTTCCCCCGCACCGATCCCGTCGTCATCATGTTGTGCGTGGATGGCGAGCGCTGCCTGCTCGGCCGGCAGGCGCGCTTTCCCAAGGGCATGTATTCTGCGCTGGCCGGCTTTCTCGAACCCGGCGAGACGATCGAGGAGGCGGTGCGGCGCGAGATCCACGAGGAGAGCGGGATCGTTTGCGACGAGGTTCGCTATGTCGCCTCGCAGCCGTGGCCGTTCCCCGCCTCGCTGATGATCGGAGCGCTGGCGCGCGCCGTCACGCGCGAGATCGTCATCGACGGCGAGGAACTTGAAGACGCGCGTTGGTTCGAGCTTGAGGAAGTGCGCGCGATGTTCGAGAAGCGTCACCCGCAACGCGTCGCCGCGCCCAATCCGATGGCCATTGCGCATCACCTGCTGAAATTCTGGCTTGACGCGCGTGGCGGCTGACGGCCCCCCTGTCATCGTCGATATACTGGCGCCGGTGGCGGTCGACACCGCCTATTCCTATCGCAGTCCGCCCGAACTGAACCTCGCGCCCGGCGACGTCGTCTCCATGCCGCTCGGCACGCGCACGACGCTGGGCGTCGTCTGGGCGGCGCGGCCGGGCGACGGCGGCAACCTGAAATCCGTCACGGCGCGACTGCCCGTGCCGCCGGTCTCCGCGCCATTGCGCGATTTCGTCGACTGGATCGCGCGCTGGACGCTGAGTCCGCGCGGCTCGGTCTTGCGCATGGCGCTGCGCACGCCCGAAAGCGTCGAGCCGCCCGCGCCGCGCCTCGGCTACGCCGCGACGGGAAAGCCGCCAACCAAACTCACGCCCGCCCGCGCGAAAATTCTCGCGGCGTTGGCCGACAGCGCGACGTTGGCCAAGACGGAGTTGATCGCCAGGGCGCAGGTGTCCGCCGGCGTGATCGACGGCCTGCTCGCCGATGGCGCGCTGGAGGCCGTCGCGCTGCCGCCCGAACCGGCCGCCCCCCTGCCCGATCCCGATTTTGCGACGACCGCGCTGGAGCCGGATCAGGCGGCGGCGGCCGAGGCGCTGGCTGAGGCCGTGCGGGCGCGGGCCTTCGCGCCGTTCCTGCTCGACGGCGTCACCGGCTCGGGCAAAACCGAGGTCTATTTCGAGGCGATCGCCGCCGCTTTGCGCTTGGGGTCGCAAACGCTCGTCCTGATGCCGGAAATCGCGCTCACCGCGCAATTCCTCGACCGTTTCGCCGCCCGCTTCGGCGTACGTCCCGCGGAATGGCATTCCGGCGTCACGCCGCGTCGGCGCGAGCGGCTGTGGGGCGCGGTCGCGAGCGGCGAGGCGCGCGTGGTCGCCGGCGCCCGCTCGGCTTTGTTCCTGCCGTTCAAGGATCTCGCGCTTGTTGTCGTCGATGAGGAACACGAGGGCGCTTACAAACAAGAAGACGGCGTCATCTATAATGCGCGCGACATGGCGGTGGTGCGGGCGCGGCTCGAAAAGGCGCCGATCGTGCTCGCCTCCGCGACGCCCTCGATTGAAACCCGCGTCAACGCCGAACAGGGCCGCTATCGCTGGTTGAAGCTCGCCGCGCGCTATCGCGGCCGTGCGCTGCCCGATCTACGCGCCATCGACCTGCGCCGCGCCGGCCCGCCGCGCGGCCGCTTCCTGGCGCCGGCTCTGGTCAACGCGGTCGAGGAAACGATGGCGGCCGGCGAGCAGGCGCTGCTGTTCCTCAACCGGCGCGGTTACGCCCCGCTCACCTTGTGCCGCGCCTGTGGCCATCGCTTCCAATGCCCCAATTGTTCGGCGTGGTTGGTCGAACATCGCTTCCGCAAAGCGCTGATGTGCCACCATTGCGGCCACGTCGAGCCCAAACCGACCGCCTGCCCCGTCTGCCTGGAAGCCGACACGCTCACCCCTTGCGGTCCCGGCGTCGAGCGCATCGCGGAAGAAGCGGAGCATCTGTTTCCCGACGCGCGCCGGTTGATCCTCTCCTCCGACACGACAGGCGGCATCGAGCGCGTTCGCGCCGATCTGGAGGCGGTGACGCGCGGCGATTACGATCTCATCATCGGCACCCAGTTGGTCGCCAAGGGGCATGACTTCCCGCTGCTGACGCTGGTGGGCGTGATTGACGCCGACGTCGGCCTCGCCAATGGCGATCCCCGCGCGGCCGAGCACACGTTCCAGCTTTTGCGTCAGGCGACGGGTCGGGCGGGTCGCGGCGAAAAGCCCGGCCGCGCCTTCATCCAGACCTATCAGGCCGAACACCCCGTGCTGGCCGCGCTGTTGTCGGGCGACGTCGAACGGTTCTACGCGACCGAGATCGCGCAGCGCCGTCGCGGCGGACTGCCCCCGTTCGGCCGGCTCGCCGCGATCATCGTCTCGGCCGAGGACGGTGGCGCGGCGGAAGGCCACGCGCGCGCCATCGCCCGCGCCGCGCACGGCCTGGCGGCCAGTTTCCCGCTGGCGCCCGCCGCCGGCGCCGCCGAGCCCGGCGAAATCACCCTGCTCGGTCCCGCCGAAGCGCCGATCGCGCTGCTGCGCGGCCGCCGCCGCTATCGAATGGCGGTCAAGGCGCCGCGCGGCGTCGATCTGCAAGCTTTCCTGCGCGCCCTCATCGCCGCCGCCCCGCCGCCGCGCGGGGGCGTGCGCGTGACGGTGGATGTGGACCCGCAGAGTTTCCTATGAGATCGGCATCCCTAGTTACAAGAAGTAATATTAACGCGCGCATATGATTGGCGCCTCAACCAATTGCAGTTATTTTGTTTCAAGTAGTTTTAACTATTACAACCAAGGCGGCGTACATGCCCGATATCGTTCTCAACGCCGACGGAGTCTCCAGCGGCAATGTCTCGCTGTTCGAACGCCTTGCGCTCACGGGCCTCAGCGCCTCGTCGCGCCTGCTGGAGCCGACGCATTTCAAAGGCTATGGCCGCATCGCCGCCGTGCTGCGGCAGGCCGCCCCGAACCGCCACGTCGTGCTGAAGCTCAACGAGGATAGCCAACTTCGCTTTCCCTTCGGCGACGCTTACTGGAGCCGGTTGATCGCGCCCGGCGTGATCTACGAGCCCGAAATGCTGGCGCTGTTTCATCTGATCCGCGACGAGGATTATAGTTTCGTCGATTGCGGCGCCAATTTCGGCTATTGGTCGGTGCTGGTCACCGGCGCAGACCTCGGCCGCCATCCCGCTATCGCCATCGAAGCTTCCGGCCGCAACATGGCGGAGTTGCGGGCCAACGCCGCCTGCAACCAGAACCGCTTCGAGGTTCTGCACGCCGCGGTCGCCGAGATCGACGGCGGCTTCGTCACGCTCGGCGGCCCGACCCACGAGGGCCTCGCCATCGTCGAGGCGGCGACCGCCGGCCCCAACGCCGAGACCGCGCCGCGCATGAGCCTCGACGGCGTGCTTTCGCGTTCGCCGTTGTTGCAATCAAGCCCGCGTCTGGCGCTGAAACTCGATGTCGAGGGCGTCGAGCAGGCCGCGCTCAGGGGCGCGGCGCAGATGCTCGCCCGCGACACGCTGCTGATTTACGAGGAACAGGGCTCCGACCGAACCCACGCCAACACTTTCTTCGTCGCGGGCGAACTCGGCCTGTCGGTGTTCGTCCATGACAACGGCGTCTTTCACGAAACGCGCGATCCCGTGGCTGAGGTTGCGGCGATGAAACGCAATCCGCGCCGCGGCTACAACGTGGTCGCCACTAAATCGCCGAGCTGGTTGAACACGCTGCGACGCGCCGAACCCCGGGCGCGCAAGGCCGCCTGAGGGAAGCTAACCCGCGCCCTCGTAGATATCTTCTTCCTGCGCGCTATGCAGCCGCGTCAGCGTCTCGATCGCCTCGATGGCGCGCTGCGCGTCGCGCACGAGAAAGCGGTCCGGCGCATCGCTCGACAGCCATTCGGCGAGCCGCGCCAGCAGCCGCGCCAGATGCAGGATCTCGCGATGCGCCCGGCTCATCGCGTGCAACAGATCGGGATCGTGAAGATAAGTTAAGAGCGTGGGATAGACGCGGCTCTCGTCCTCCCGCTCATGTTTGACGATGTCGCGCGCAACCAGCGTGTGCGCCTCCGCGACCAGCGCGCGCGCGTCCTCGAAGTCAGCGTCATCGAGCGCGTCGGCGATCTCGCGCAGCCGATCGAGCGACAAGCTCAGGCTGGCGTGGTCGCGATGCAGCGATTGCGCCTGCTTCAGCGGCATCGCCCGGCGCGGCGCGCTTCGACCCGGCGTCAGCGCACGCAGCGCGTTGAGGATGACGGCGACGTCGATCGCCTCCTGCGTCAGCGCGCCCTCGACCGGCGCCAGATAGCCCAGAGCGGCGGCAATCATGGCGAGGCCGGACAGGCTCATGCCGACGACGATGCTCTGCTTGGCGATCCCCAGCGCCCGGCGCGCGATGGCGAGCGCGTCGGACACGCGGTCGAGCCGATCAACCAAAAGCACGACATCGGCCGCCTCGGACGAGGCGCTGGCGCCGCGCGCGCCCATCGCGATGCCGACATCGGCGGCCGCCAGCGCCGGCGCGTCGTTGATCCCGTCGCCCACCATCACGGTCAGATGCGCGCGCCGCTCCAGCCGCACCGCTTCGACCTTGTCGGCGGGCGAGCGCTCGAACAACACCTCGTCGAGGTTGAGCGCCGCGCCGATCGTCTCCGCGGCGTCCGCCCGGTCGCCGGTCGCCATCACGATGCGTTTGACGCCCGCCCGGCGCAATTCCTGCACCGCGCGCGGCGCCTCCTTGCGCAATTCGTCGGCCAGGATCAGCGCGCCGACCACGCGCCCATCGAGGGCCACGAACACGCACAACGCGGACCGCCACGACGCCCGCCGCAAGGCGCGCAGCGCCCAGCTTTCCAGCGCCTGCGCGCCATAGACGATGGCGCGCGACCCCGCCTTGACGCGCCGCCCCTCGACCGTCCCCTCCAGCCCCGACCCCATCGTCTCGCGCACCTCGTCGGGGGTCGCGAGCGTCAGGCCGCGCGCCCGCGCCGCCGATACGATCGCCGCCGCAACCACGTGGCTCGACGCCTGTTCGAGCGAGGCGGCCAGCCGCAGCACGCTCTCCGCCTCGCTCCCCGGCGCGGTCTCGATCGCCAGCAGCCGCGCACCGCCGACGGTGAGCGTCCCCGTCTTGTCGAACATCACGGTATGTGTTCGCGCCAGCGCCTCCAACGGCCCGCCGCCCTTGATGAGAATCCCGAGCCGCGCCGCGCGCGACACGCCGGCGATGAAGGCGACCGGCGCGGCCAGGATCAGCGGACATGGCGTCGAGGCGACCAGCACCGCCAACCCGCGCGTCGCATCGCCCGACAGCGCCCAGGCCGCGCCCGCCAGCGCCAGCGTGACCGGCAGCAGGATCAGCGCGTAGCGGTCGGCGATCCGCACGAACGGCGTTTTCGCGGTCTGCGCTGACGTCACCATGCGCACGATGCCGGCGTAGGTGCTCTCGCCCGCGCTGGCGATTGCGCGCATCTCAAACGTGTCGCCGACGTTGAGCGTTCCGCTGCGGGCGGCCTCGCCGGTGTTGCGCGTGACCGGAATCGGCTCGCCCGTCAGCGCCGCCTCGTCGAGCGCCGCCGTCGCGCTCAGGATCAGCCCGTCGACCGGGACCACTTCGCCCGCGCGCACGAACAGGATGTCGCCGGGGGCCGCCTGCTCGACGGGAATGTCGTCGATGACGTCGTCGATGCGACGATGCGCCACGCGCGGCGCGCGATCAACCAGCGACCTCAGATCGCGTTCGGCGCGCGCGACGGCGAAATCCTCCAACAGATTGCCGCCGGCGTACATGATCGCGACCACCACGCCTGCCAGGGATTGACCGAGCCACAGCGCAGCCGACATCGAAACCAGCGCGACCGCGTCGACGCCCATCCGGCCCGCCAGCAGGTCCCGCGCCATCGAGAGCGCAAGGCCCGCGATCACCGGCGCCGCGCCGGCCGCGAACGCCGCCTGCGCCCAATCGCGCCGCCCAACGCCAAGCGCGGCGAGGCCGACGAGCAATCCCGCGAGCGCTACGGCGAGCAGCGCACGGCGAAACATCGCGCCGGTCAGCCAATCCTTCATGCGTGTCCCGATCTGCCTCAGACAACCGCGCCGGAAATCCGACCCACGAGAGCAGAGACGGCCATCGCGATCGCGCCGCCGACCGTCACCCGGATCACGCCTCTCATCACCGGCGCGCCGCCGGTCGCCGCCCCCACGCCGCCGAGCAACGCCAGAAAGGCCAACGAAGATAGAACCACCGCCGCAATGAGAATATTCGGCGGCGTCAGCAACGCCAGCAAGGTCGGCAGCGCGGCGCCGACCGTGAACGTCGCAGCCGAGGCGAGCGCCGCCTGCAATGGTCGGGCGGCGGTGATTTCGGAGATGCCAAGTTCGTCGCGCGCGTGCGCGCTCACCGCGTCCTTGGCCATTAACTGATCGGCTACCTGATAGGCGAGCGAAAGGTCGAGCCCGCGCCCGACATAAATTTGGGCGAGTTCCTCGCGTTCGGCGGCGGGATCGGCGGCCAACTCGCCACGCTCGCGGGCGAGATCGGCCTTCTCCGAATCGGCTTGCGAACTCACCGAGACATATTCGCCCGCCGCCATCGCCAGCGCGCCCGCGACCCAGGCCGCGAGCGCCGCGACGAAGATCGCGCCCGGAGTCGGCGAGGCGGCGGCGACCCCGATGATCAGGCTCGACGTGGAGATCAGGCCGTCGTTGGCGCCGAGCACGCCAGCGCGCAGCCAGCCCACCCGATCAACCCGGTGATGTTCATCATGTCTGGTCACGCCGTTCTCGCCGTCGGGTGGTTCGAACTTTAGCGTAGCTTTCCGCCTCCGAGATTGACAACCCTCAAGTTGACGCGGCTGGCAGCGGCTGCGAGGCTCGCACCATGATCCGCACGCTCGCCGTCTCAGGTTTCCGCTCGCTGCGCGACATCAGGCTGGAGTTCGGCGCCCTCAACGTTGTTACCGGCGCCAACGGGTCGGGCAAGTCGAGCCTCTATCGCGCGTTGCGGCTGATGGCGGAGGTGGCGCAGGGTCGCGTCGTCGCGTCGCTGGCGGAACAGGGCGGCTTCGCCTCGACGCTGTGGGCCGGTCCGGAAAGCATCGCGCGCAGCGTCAAGCGCGGCCTCTACCCTGTCCAGGGAACCGTCCCCCGCCATTCCGTCAGCCTCAAACTCGGCTTCGCCGATGAAGCGCACGGCTATGCCATCGATC
>JANYIH010000161.1 GCA_025358745.1 Hyphomicrobiales bacterium
GCGCTCGATGCCCATCCAGTCCGAGCGGGTCTGGCGCCGATTGGCCTTGGCGCGCACTTCGCCGGCAAGCTGGATAGCGCCGCCGAACAGCAGCTGCTTCTCGGTCAAGGTGGTCTTGCCGGCGTCGGGATGCGAGATGATGGCGAAGGTGCGCCGGCGCGCGACAGGGTTTTGCATTGGGGGTCAAAGGTCTCGGGAGCGGCGCGTCGTTTAACGCGCGCCGGCCGCGAGGGGAAGCCGCCCGTTCAGAACATCTCCCAATTCAGCGAACCGCGCGCCGGTTCGGATCGTTTCCTTCGACGAATCGCGGGGGTTCCGCTGCCGGCAATATACTGTACCGCCCTCCGGCGTCGTCCTAAGATGTCCCGGACCTTCCGGAGGCGACGAGCGATGCCAAGCACCCCGGCTGTTTTGGACGCACAGCGATCGAACTACGATTTCCCGAGCTTTTCCGACCAGCTCGCCGACAAGGGGGTCGCGCTCACCAGCGTCGAGGCGCTGATCGGTTGGGCGCGCAGCGGATCGCTGCATGTGATGACCTTCGGCCTTGCCTGCTGCGCCGTCGAAATGATGCAGTTCTGCGCCGCCCGCTACGATTTCGACCGTTTCGGCATGGCTCTGCGCGCCAGCCCGCGCCAATCCGACGTGATGATCGTTGCGGGAACGCTGACCAACAAAATGGCGCCGGCGCTGCGCAAGCTCTATGACCAGATGCCCGAACCGCGCTATGTTATTTCGATGGGGTCCTGCGCCAACGGCGGCGGCTATTATCACTATTCCTATTCGGTCGTGCGCGGCTGCGACCGCATCGTGCCAATCGACGTCTATGTGCCGGGTTGCCCGCCGACGGCGGAGGCGCTGCTCTATGGCGTGTTGATGTTGCAGAAGAAAATCCGCCGAACCAGCAGCATCGAACGTTGACGCTCAGCTAATCGCGCCAGAACGCGACCACGAGGCCGCCCAAGATCACGAGCGCCCCGCCCGCCAGCAACGGCGGCGCCGGCTTCACGCCGAACAGGAAAAAGTTCAGCGCCTGCGCGACCACGAAGAACATCGTCACGTAGACGCCGAGCAGTCGGCCGAAATCCCATGCGGGCGCGTTCACGAGCAAGCCGTAGCCGAATAGGACCAAGCCGCCGGCCGCCAGTCCCAGGACGCGCATCGCGAGCCCCTGGCTTTGGAGTCCCGATCGAATCAGGGCGTCGCCGCCCGCTTCGAGACAGGCGGTGAGAAACAACAGGGCGTAGGCCGTCGCGGGTCTCATGCCGGGCGGCGCGCCGACAGGCTTCGCGCCGTCACGAGGAGATGGGGCTGTCGGCGAACAAGCAACACGCGGGCGCAGGGCCGTCGAGACAAGACGCCTCGCATTCCGTGATCTGCCGGGAAAGCGCCGCCTCCAAGGCCCTGAATTCGTCGATCCTGCGCCGCACGGCGTCCCGCTGTTTGAGCGCGAGGTCGCGGGCGTCGTTGCATTTTCGGTTCGACGCCTGGGAAAGGTGGAGCAGCGCGCGCGTCTGCTCGATAGAGAATCCCATTTCTCGGCTTTGCCTGACCAACGTCAGCCGCTTCAGATCATCGCGGTCGTAATATCGCTGCCCGCCGGCGCCCCTCGGCGCTTCCGGCAACAGGCCGATCTCCTCGTAGTAACGGATGTTCGGCACGGCGACGCCGGTGCGTCGCGAAAGTTCGCCGATCCCGAAAGCGCGCGCCGACTTTTGCTGCGGACTCCTCATTTTTCGCTTGTACCTCAAGCGACTTGAGGCGCCAAGATCGCCGCTCCCGACGATCAGGAGAGGGTGAATGAAATTCTGGAAACTTGCGATCCTTGCGGGCGGCGGCGCCGCAGCCTGTTGCGCTGCGCCCGTGTTGCTCGCCTCGGCGCTCGCGGGGCTGGGCGTCGGCGCTTTCGTGTCCACCCCCGCAGGGCTCCTGATCGTATTGCTTGCGGTGGGAGCAGCCCTCCTCGCGCTGCGCCGACGCGCCATACGCAAAGCCTGCGAATGCGCGCCCGACGCGTGTAACGTCGCGGGATCGCCGGCCGCCCGCTGACCGCCCTCACGCGTAGGCGTAAGGCCCGCCCTTCTCCAACGCGCGGCCGAAGGCGGCTCGCGCGTGGCAGCGCTCGACGAACGCCTTCACCCTGGGCCGGCCGGCGAACGCGTTCGCGCGCGCGCCAGCGGCTTCCAGGGGAAAGCTCATCATCACGTCGGCGGCGGAAAAATCCTCGCCCGCGAACCAGGTCGATTTCGCCAATTCGCTCTCGATATAGTTGAAGTGCGTCGTGATCTGCGGATCGACATAGCCTTCGAGCGCGCGGGCGGCGATGCGGCGCGCCACGGGGCGCAGCCACGCGGGCGAGCCTGCGGGAAGCCTCGAAAAGATCAGCCGCATCAGCAGCGGCGTCATCGCCGAGCCCTCGGCGTAATGCATCCAGTAGGTCCAGCGCAGCCGCTCCGGCGCGCCCAAGGGCGGCCGCAGCGCGCCGCCCGCCTGCTCGACCAGATATTCGACGATTGCTCCCGTCTCGGCGATTGTGGCGCCTGCGTCGGTCAGCACCGGCGACTTGCCGAGCGGATGCACCTGTTTGAGCTCGGGCGGCGCCTGCATCGTCTTGGGATCGCGCTGGTAACGCTTGATCTCGTAGGGCAGCCCCAGCTCTTCGAGCAGCCACAGCACGCGCTGCGAGCGGGAATTGTTGAGGTGATGGACGATCAGCATGGGGCCTCGCATCCGAGGCGCTTGTGCAGCCCGGCCCGGCCGACATTGCCGCCGGCTTCGCGCCAATGCAAGCGCATGATAAGCCAGCGCATCACCAGCGTCGCATCATCTGAGGACCGCGCACCCCATGTCCGCCAAAGCTGCAAAAGCGATCATCGCCGGCATCGAAATCACACACCACCGGCTGCCGCTCGACCCGCCGTTCCGCGCCAGTTGGGACACGCAGCCGCGCACCAGCTTCGACGCGGCGGTCGTGCGCGTCCACACCGACATCGGCGTCACCGGAGTAGGCTCCGGCGACATGATGCTGGGCTTCTCCGGCCACGAGCATCTGTTCGTCGGGCAGGACGCGATGCAGATCGAGCGCCACTGGCGCATCCTCAACAACATCAGTTTTCACTGGGGCCGCTGCTGGCCGCTCGATCTCGCTTTGTGGGATCTCGCCGGCAAGCTCGCGGGACAGCCGGTGTGGAAACTGCTCGGCGGCCTTAGCGACCGCGTCAAGGCCTACGC
Organism: Hyphomicrobiales bacterium; assembly: GCA_025358745.1. Taxonomy (GTDB): domain Bacteria; phylum Pseudomonadota; class Alphaproteobacteria; order Rhizobiales; family Beijerinckiaceae; genus Roseiarcus. Next base: position 3,232 of record JANYIH010000161.1, read on the forward strand.
GTCGTCCGGCACATTGCGAAGCGCGTCCGAGCTGGCGGACGCCGCCGAGCGTTATCTCGGGCAAGGATTCCCCGCGCTAAAGATTCGCTTCCATCGCGGCGACTGGCGCGACGATGTGAAGGCGCTGGAGGCGGTGCGCGCCCGCGTCGGCGCCAAGCTCGATCTGATGGTCGATTGCAATCAGGGCTGGCGCATGTCGTGGGACGCCTATCCCTCGTGGTCGCTCAAAGATGCGGTCGAGGTGGCGCGCGAGTTGGAGCGCCTCGGCGTCTATTGGATGGAGGAGCCGCTGCATCGCGGCGATCGCGAGGGAATGCGGCGCCTGCGCGATCGCGTGGACATCCGCATCGCCGGCGGCGAGATGACGCGCGAGCTGTACGAATTCCGCGATCTCATCACGCAGGGCTGTCTCGACGTATTGCAGCCCGACGCGGCGCTGGTGGGCGGAATCACGGGGCTTCGCCGCGTCGCGGCGATGGCGCAGGAGCACAATCTGGTGTTCACGCCGCACACCTGGACGAATGGGATGGGTGTCGTCGCCAACGCCCATCTCACCGCCGGCCTGTGCGACGCGCCGTTCCTGGAGTACCCCTACGATCCCCCGGAGTGGGACGTGACCGCACGCGATTTTATGATGGAAGAACCTTTGCGCGTTGACTCCGGCGGAAATATCGTGCTGACCGACAAGCCCGGAATGGGCTATGCATTGTCTGAAGAGCGGCTTGCGGCCACACGGATCGGCTGACGGCCCGCGTAAGGGACGGAAGATGGATCGCAAATGGTTGCCGCTCAACGCGCTGCGCGCGTTCGAAGCGGCGGGGCAGCATCTCAGCTTCACCGCGGCGGCCAATTCGCTCACCGTCGCGCAGAGCGCGGTCAGCCGGCATGTGATCGTGCTGGAGAACTTTCTCGGAGTGGCGCTGTTCGAGCGCCGGCCGCAGCAGCTCGTGCTGACGGAGGCGGGGCGCCACATCCTGCCCGTGGTGACGAAATCGTTCGACCGCATCGATCAGGCGCTGGGCGAAGTCATCAAGGAGAAGGGCCGGCCGAAGCGGGTGCTGAAGGTCGCGCTGCCGACCTCGTTCGCGCATCGGTTGGCGATACCGATCCTGCGCGATTTTCGCTCGGAAAACCCAGGCATCTCCGTCGAGGTCGTGTCCAAGCCGATGACCGGCCCGGAGACCGACGGCGACATCGACATCGCCATCGTCTACAGCGAGCCGCGCGTCACCGACGCGATCCACGATCTGCTGTGGATGGTGCGCTCGACCATCGTTTGCAGCCCGAAACTGTTGCAGACGGTCGATCACGCCGATCCCGCGAAATTCATCTCCTCGTGCGACCTCCTGCATCTCAAGTTGGAGGACAAACCGCGTCACATGTTCTGGGAGATGATGACGAGGCTGATCGGCCGCCCGGATCTGGCGGTCGACCGCGGCATGGTGTTCGACACCCAGCAGCTCGCGGTGCAATACGCCATGATGGGCGACGGCCTGGCGCTGGTCGATCCGATCCTGTTCGCCGAGGACATAAGGGCGGGCCGGTTGGTGCGCCCGTTCGACATCTGGCTCGACGAAGGCTACGGCTATTATCTCACCACCCACCCGGAAGATCTGAGCAACGAGGCGGTGGCTTTGTTCCGCTCCTGGGCGATAGCGCGCTTCGCCGCCGACCGGCAGCAACTCGAAGCGGCCGCCGGGCCGTCGCTGGTTCCGGCGGGCAAATAGTCGCGCATACGCCAATGCCTATTTCCGGCATGGTCAATCCCTGCCCGTGTGATTAGTCTCGGCTCCGCGCAAACGAAGCAGCGGGACGCCAGCGGGATGACGAACGAAGCCGAGGATCAGCCGCGCCGGCGCCGGCGCTCGGCCAAGCCCGCCGCCGCGAAGCCGCAGCCCCGGCAGCCCCGGCTGCGCTTTCCCCCCGTCAATCTCGTCTCCGCCGACGAGCTCGAATCGATCCACCATGCTGCGCTGAAAGTGCTCGGCGAGATCGGTATGGATATCCTGCACGCCGAGGCCAAGGCGCTGCTGAAAGACGCCGGCGCCGACATCGCGCCCGGTTCCGATCGCGTGCGTTTTGACCCCGCGCTGGTGGAATCCCAGATCGGCCTCGCGCCGACGAGCTTTACGCTACACGCCCGAAATCCCGCGCGCAATGTCGAGATCGGCGGCGCCTATACGGCGTTCTGCTCGGTGGCGAGCACGCCCAACTCTTTCGACCGCGAAGGCGGCAGGCGGCCCGGAAATCACCGCGATTTTCAGAATTTCGTCAAGCTCGGCCAGACGCTCGACGCCGTGCATGTCTGGGGCGGCTACCCTGTCGAGCCCATCGACATCCACGCCTCCGTGCGCCACCTCGTCGCCTTGTTCGACATGCTGACGCTGTCGGACAAACCGATCCACGCATACAGCTTAGGGCGCGAGCGCATCTGCGACGGCATGGAGATGGCGCGGCTGGCGCGCGGGATCGACGCGGAAACGTTCGAGCGCGAGCCTTCGCTGTTCACCGTCATCAACTCGTCCTCGCCGCTGCGGCTCGACACTCCGATGCTGGAGGGGGTGTTGCAAATGGCGCGGCGCAATCAGGTCGTGGTGCTGACGCCGTTCACGCTCGCCGGCGCGATGGCCCCGGTGACGCTGGCCGGCGCGCTGGCCCAGCAGCACGCCGAGGCGCTGGCGGGGCTGGTGGTGGCGCAGACGGCCCGCGCGGGCTCGCCGTTCGTCTATGGCGGCTTCACCTCCAACGTCGACATGAAATCGGGCGCGCCCGCCTTCGGCACTCCGGAATATATGAAGACCGCCATCATCGGCGGCCAACTCGCGCGCCGGCTCGGCCTGCCCTATCGCTCGTCCAACGCCAACGCCGCCAATTCGCTCGACGCGCAGGCGGCCTATGAGAGCGTGTTCTCGCTGTGGGGCGCAATCATGGGCGGCGTCAATCTGATGATGCACGGCGCAGGTTGGATGGAGGGCGGCCTGCAAGCCTCGTTTGAGAAAATGATGCTCGACGCCGACCTGCTCGACATGGTGGCCGAGTTCCTCCGTCCCGTGAAGGTGGATGTCGAGGAGCTTGCGTTCGAGGCGATGCAGGAGGTCGGGCCTGGCGGCCATTTCTTTGGCGCCGCGCATACACAGACCCGCTATCGCGACGCCTTCTTCGCGCCGATGATCTCCGACTGGCGCAATTACGAGAGCTGGCGCGAGGCCGGCGCGCCCACCGCCTACGACACCGCCGAGCGGCTCTACAAGTCGCGCCTGGCCGGCTTCGTTGCGCCGCCGATCGAGCCGGAACGGCTGGCGGCGCTGGAGGAATTCGTCGCCCGCCGCAAGGCCGAAGGCGGCGCGCCGACGGATTTTTGAACGATGGCTGACGGTCTGCCGTCTCCCTCTCCCCGCTCGCGGGGAGAGGGTAAGGGTGAGGGGCGGTTCGGCTTGGCCCGCGGCTCCTCGCCCCGTCGCGCCATCGCCGCCACTTTCGGCGCCTTCGGGCTGAACGGCGGCGTCTGGGCCGGCGCCAGCGCGGTGGTGATCGCGCGGATCGGCATTGACGCCTTCCAGTTCGGCGTCGCGCTGACATTGATGACCGCGCTCTACCTCGCCGCGATGTCGGCGGCCGGCTCGGTCGCCGCCCGCTTCGGCATCCGCCGCACGCTGCTCGCCGCGCTTCTGGCGATGGGACCCGTGCTGGCGCTGCTGCTCGGCGCCAGGACCGGACTTTGGCTGGCCGTGGCGCTCGCGCTGTTCGGCGTGTTCGGCGGTCTGCTCGATTCGGCGATGAACGCGGAAGGCGCGCGCGTCGAGCAAAGGTCGGCGAAACCCATTTTTGCCCAGTTCCACGCTTTCGCCTCCGGAACGACCGCGGCCGGCGCGGCGCTCGGCGGCTGGCTGGCTTTCCATAGCCTCGGCTGGATCGCCGTTTTCTTAGTCGAGGCCGGCCTGCTCGCCGCCGCCGTGGCGGTGGCGCGGGCCATTTCCGAGCCGCCCGGCGAGCCGCGCGTCGGCGGCATGTCGGGGCCGCGCGTGCTCGAGTCCGGGCTCGCCATGCTGGGGCTGGCGATCGGCGTCTCGATCGTCTGCGAGACCTCGGCGCTCGCCTGGGCCGCGCTTTTGCTGCGCCACGCCGCGCCTTCTCTGGCGGCTTACGCAGGGCTCGGCGCCGCGTTCTTCGCCGCGTTCCAATGCGCCATGCGTTTCGGCATCGATCGCTTGCGCCGCCGCGTCAGCGACCGCGCGTTGATGCTGGGCTCCTATGCCGTGGCGGCGTTCGGGCTGGCGCTGGTGGGGGCCGATCTCGGCTTTGCGCCCAGCGCGGCGGGTTTCTCCATTCTGGGCGCCGGCACCGGCGCGATCGTGCCGTGCGGCTTCTCGCTCGCCGCGCGCCGGCCAGGCCTTTCCGCCGGCGCGGCCATCTCGGCAGTCTCGTTCTTCGGCCTGCTGCCGCGCGCCCCCGCGCCGCTGCTGACCGGCTTCGTCGCCGACGCTTTGTCGCTGTCCTCGGCCTTTTTCGGGCTCGCTGCGCTTATGCTGGTCGCGCTCGTCGCCGTCGTGTTTTTCGTCCCCGCCGCGCCGCGCGCGGCCCAACTCGCGCCGGGAGGCGTCGCGCCATGAAAACGCAAGCTCAGGTCGTCGTCATCGGCGGCGGCGTCGTCGGCGCCAGCGTCGCCTATCACCTCACCAAAGGCGGCTGGAAGGACATCGTGCTGGTCGAACGCTCGGAACTCACCTCCGGTTCGACCTGGCACGCGGCCGGCGGGATGCACACGCTGAACGGCGATCCCAATGTCGCCAAGCTGCAGCAATACACGATCAACCTCTACAAGGAGATCGAGGCGATCTCCGGCGTGTCCTGCGGCATGCATGTCACCGGCGGCTTGAACCTAGCCGGCACCAGGGAGCGCCTCGACTGGC
>JANYIH010000165.1 GCA_025358745.1 Hyphomicrobiales bacterium
CCTCGTTGGTCGGCCCGAACAGCATGTCGCGCTCGTGCCGGTCCTTGATGCGCAGCATCTCCTTGCCGTAATCGTCGTAACGCCCGCTCTCGCGCCACAGATCGGCTGACTGGATCGTCGGCATCAGGAGTTCGATCGCGCCGGCGCGATTCTGTTCCTCGCGCACGACCTGCTCGATCTTCCTGAGCACGCGCAAGCCGAGCGGCAGCCAGGCGTAGATGCCGGCCGCCTCCTGTCGGATCATGCCCGCGCGCAGCATCAACCGGTGCGAGACGATCTCCGCTTCTTTCGGGGTTTCCTTGAGGATGGGGAGAAAATAGCGGGAAAGGCGCATCGGCGGCTCGGGGATTCGCAGGGCTTTGCGCGTAATGGACAATTCGGGGGGAAAGGGCAAGTTTGGGGGGAGCGTGGCGATGTTTGAAGTTTGCGCCCGAGCAGCGCAGGCACTTTTGCTCGCCAGATTCTTGCAAGGTCTAACTTGTTGATTTTCCGTGTGCCTGAATGTGAAGCATTGATCTTGAAGCGCCCGCTGTAGGCCACGAGCCACTAGATGATGTCGGCCTCGTGCCCCTACCCCCGCGCCGCCGCCAACACCGCCCCCACCCCGCGCCGCTGCACGATCACCGCTCGCGCCAGTCCTCCGGACGCCGGCAGCGCCAACCGCGTCGCGGCGCCGCTCCATTCCCCCAGCCGCACCAGCCGTTTCACCACATTGCGATGGCCCAGCGTCCGCCCCGCGTTCTCGCCGCGCGGCACCGGCACTTCCAGCGTGCGCGGATCGTAGAGCGCGACCCAGACCTCCGCGCCGCCCGAAGGCGCCGCGCCCGCGGCGATCTCGACCGCATCGCCTTCGATCCGCAACGCCGGCCCGGACACGCCGCGATCCGTCCGCCGCGCCAGCGCCTCGACTTCCGACACGTCTGTCCCGACCCCAGCGGCGCGACCGTTGACGACGACCTCGGGCGTATAGACGCCGGAATCCCCGAGCGAGCGCGCATAGGCGTACTGGCGCTCGGTGAAGGCCGGCTGTCCAAAAGTGTCCTTCCAGCCGAGCCTGTCCCAATAGGTGACGGCGTAGGTGAGCGCGAGAATGTCGCCCCGGCCGGCATATTGGGCCAGCGCGGCGTTGGCGGGCGGGCAGGAGGAACAGCCCTGGCTCTGGAACAGCTCCACGACCGTCGGGCGCGAGGCATCGGCGGCGAGGGCGGGCGCGGCAAGCAGGCAAACGGCGAAAGCGATAATGTGGCGCATGGGGACCTCCTGAAGAGGCAGTTCGCGCGATTGCGCGAGCGTGTTACATCCGCCGCCGTGGCCCGCACCGTTTACACCACCCCCAGGCTTTGCCTCGACGTCGATCTCCGCCCTGGCGAGGTGGTCGCGCTGACGGCGGACGCGGCGAATTATCTTATCAATGTGTTGCGCCTGAAGGCGCAAGCGCGCGTGCTGGTTTTTAACGGCCGCGACGGCGAATTCGCGGCGGAACTTGGTCCGGTGGAGAAGAAGCGCGCGGCGCTGACCCTGACCGGCAAGCTGCGCGAACAGGAAACGCCGCCGCCGCTCGACTATCTCTTCGCGCCGCTCAAACACGCCCGGCTCGATTATCTCGCGCAGAAGGCGGTCGAGATGGGGGCGCGGTCGCTGCGGCCGGTCATCACCCAACGCACCCAGGCGGCGCGGGTCAATCTGGATCGGCTGGCGGCCAATGCGCGCGAGGCTTGCGAGCAATGCGGGATCATCTGGCTGCCGGAGATTTTCCCCGCCCAGCCGTTGACCACGGCGCTGGAGCAATGGCCGGCCGACCGGCTGATGGTGTTTTGCGACGAGGACGCGCCCTTAGCCAACCCGCTGGACGCCTTGCGCGAAGCGCCCGACGGCGGCGTCGGGTTGCTGATCGGCCCGGAAGGCGGGTTCGACGAGGAGGAGCGCGCGATGATCGTCCGACTGCCCAACGTGCTGCGGCTCAGCCTCGGCCCCCGCATCCTGCGCGCGGATACGGCCGCGGTGGCGGCGCTCGCCTTGTTGCAGGCGCGCTTCGGCGACTGGCGATGAGGAGATTTCCCTTAGCTCTCGCCGCTCTGTTCTTCGCCCTGCCCGCGCGGGCGTTCGACGAGGCAGGCCCACTCGCCGCCGTGCGGGCGGAGGAGGCGCGGCTGAACGCGCGGATTGGAGTCGCCGTGCTCGACAAGGCTGACGGCAAGCTTTTTCGCTATCGCGCCGACGAACGTTTTCCCCTCGACTCCACGCACAAGGCATTCACCTGCGCCGCGCTGCTCGCCAAGGCCGACAGGGGCGAAGCCTCGATGCAGAGGCGCGTCGTGTTCGTTTCGACAGACATCGTCGCCTATTCCCCGGTGACGCAGAACCACATCGCGCCCGACGCCATGTCGCTGACCGAACTCTGCGAAGCCGCCGTCTCGCAAAGCGACAACACCGCCGCCAACCTTATATTGCAAGCCATCGGCGGCCCGGCGGGCGTCACGGCGTTCTTCCGCTCGCTCGGCGATGCGCAGACTCGGCTCGACCGCGAGGAGCCCGACCTCAACGAAGGCGCGAGCAGCGATGCGCGCGACACCACCACGCCGGCTTCCGCCGTCGCCGATCTCGACAAGATCCTGCTCGGCGACGCGCTGAAACCTGCTTCTCGCGAGCGGCTCAAGCAATGGATGATCGGCGACCGGGTCGCCGGCGCGCTGTTGCGCAAGGCGCTGCCGGAGGATTGGGCCATCGCCGACAAGACCGGCGCGGGGGACAACGGCTCGCGCGGCATCGTCGCGGCGCTCTGGCCGCCCGGGCGCGGCCCGCTCGTGGTCGCCATATATATAACGCAGACGAGCGCGACGCTTCCCGAGCGCGACGCGGCGATCGCCCGCATCGGCGCGACGCTAGTGGAGGCCGCGCGTTGATCGGGCGGCGTGCGAACCACGGCCGATACGCCTATAGCGCGCTGCCGCGCCGGCCCGTCTACCGTTGGCCGAGCGGCAATGGCCTGGCGGTCTATTTCGCGCTCAATCTGGAGACGTTCTCATTCGGCGAGGGACTCGGCGCCAAGCTCGTGGCCGCCCATGGCGAACCCGACGTGCTGAACTACGCCTGGCGCGAATACGGCAACCG
>JANYIH010000179.1 GCA_025358745.1 Hyphomicrobiales bacterium
CTAGTGGCGGTCGTCGCGACCCGCGCCTACGCGCGGCCGCGCCTGTTGCGCTCGCGTCGCCCGGCCTTGCAGAGTTTGCGGACGATTTTACTGCTCGGCTCGACGGTCGGCAATTTTCTAGCGCTGAGGACGCTGCAACTCGCGGAAACCTCGACGATCGCGTTCCTCGCGCCGATCTTCGTCGCGCTGCTCTCGGGGCCGCTGCTGGGGGAATGGCCCGGACGCGCCAGAATCGCGGCGATCGCGGTGGGGTTTCTCGGCGTGCTGGTGGCGACGCGACCCGGCGTCAACGCGTTTCAGCCGATCGTGCTTGTCGCCATCGCCGCCGCGCTGTGCAATGCCGGCTATGCGCTGGCGACGCGCGGGGTCGCGGGCCACGATTCCGGGCAGACGACGCTGCTGTGGACGCAACTCGCCGGCGTTGTCGCGCTGACGCCTGTGTTGCCGTGGTTCTGGACCGCGCCGGCGGGGGCGATGGGGTGGGGACTGATCGCCGGCATCGGCGTGTTCGGGGCGTTCGGTCATGCGCTGCTGATCAAGGCGCATCAACTCGCGCCGGCTTCCGCCCTGGCGCCGTTCGGCTACACCCAGTTGCTGTGGATGATCGCCTCCGGCTTTCTGGTGTTCGGCGACTGGCCGCCGAACACCACTTTTCTCGGCGCGGCGCTGGTGGTCGGCTGCGGCCTGTTCCTGCTATTCTACGAGCGCGCCACGCTGGGCAGGGTTCCCCAACCTGAAGCGGGCGCCCACAAGAAATAAGTTGATAGAAATAATAGAATATGTTGAAAGAGAGCGTCCGCCGTCCGGAGACCTCAGATGCTCGCCGCGATCAACCCTCTCTATTCGCTCTCCGGCCTTGTGGTCGGCCTGCTGGTCGGGTTCACCGGGGTCGGCGGCGGGTCGCTGATGACGCCGCTGCTGGTGTTGCTGTTCGGCATCCATCCCTCGACGGCGGTCGGCACCGACCTGCTTTATGCCGGCCTGACCAAAATCAGCGGCACGGCGGTGCATAGCCTGCATGGCACGGTCGACTGGCGCATCGTGCGGCGGCTCGCCTCGGGCAGCGCGCCGGCGGCGGCGTTGACGCTGCTGGCGCTCGCCTATTTCGGCCACAGCTCCGCGGCCGCCAATCACGTCATCACCGTGACGCTGGGCTTCGCGCTGCTGCTGACGGCCGTCACGCTGATCCTGCGCAAATGGCTGATCTCGTACTATGGGCGCCTGCTTGAGGGCGCGAGCGAGCGGCGCATCGCCCAGTTCACCGTGGTGCTGGGCGCGCTGCTGGGCGTGCTGGTGACGGTGTCCTCGGTCGGCGCCGGCGCGCTCGGCGTCACCGCGCTCATCATGCTCTATCCCAAGCTGCCGGCGGTCCGCATCGTCGGGTCCGACATCGCCCACGCGGTTCCGCTGACGCTGATCGCCGGCGCGGGGCATTGGATGATCGGCTCGGTCGATTTTTCGCTGCTGGCCTCGCTGCTGATCGGCTCGGTCCCCGGCATCGCCATCGGCAGCCATTTCGCCGCGAAGGTGCCCGATCGCGTGTTGCGGCCGCTGATGGCGGGCACGCTGGCGCTGGTCGGCGGCAGGCTTGTCGCCTAATCCGCCTTCCTGAACGGCAGGCCCGCCTCGTAATCGGCGATCTGCTCGTCCACCGCCGCGCGCTCGCGAACGAGGTAGTCGCGCACCGCGCGGGCGAAGCGGGGATCGGCGAAATCATGCGCGGAATGGGTCGGCACCGGCCGATAGCCGCGCGCTAGCTTGTGTTCGCCCTGCGCGCCCGCCTCGACGCGCGCGAATTTGTGGCGGATCGCGTATTCGATCGCCTGATAATAACAGACCTCGAAATGCAGGAACGGCCGCTCCTCGATCGCGCCCCAGTTGCGGCCGTAGATCGCGTCTCGGCCGAGAAAATTGATCGCCCCGGCGATGTGGCGGCCATCGCGCCGCGCCATCACCAGCAGCACCCGGTCGGCCATTTCAGCGCCGATCTCGGCAAAGAACGCGCGCGTGAGATAGGGGCGGCCCCACTTGCGCGAGCCGGTGTCCATGTAAAAGGCGAAGAACGCATCCCAATGACTTGATTTTATGTCGTCTCCGGTGAGCAGGTCGATGGCGATGTCGTCGCCCAGAGCCTCGCGCCGCTCGCGCTTGATCGCCTTGCGCTTGCGCGAGGCGAGCGCGGCGAGGAAGGCGTCGAAATCGGCATATCCCTCGTTGAAAAAATGGAACTGCTCGCCGGTGCGACGGGCGAATCCCGCCGCGCCGAGCGCTTCGGCATCCCTAGGGTCGGCGAAAGTGACGTGCACCGACGACGCCTCGACCGCGTCGCGCAAGCCGCGCAGCGCGCCGATCAGCGCGCTCTGCGCCCCCTCGGGCGCGTCCGGGGCGACCAGCAGGCGTCGGCCGGTGACCGGCGTGAAGGGCGCAGCGACCTGCAATTTCGGATAATAGCGCCCGCCCGCGTTCTCGTAAGCCTGCGCCCAGGAATGGTCGAACACGTATTCGCCCATGCTGTGGGTTTTCACATAGGCCGGCGCGCAGGCGACGAGGCGTCCCGCCGCCTCGACCAGCACATGCGCCGGCGTCCAGCCGGTGCGCGCGCCGACCGATTTCGACCGTTCCAGCGCGCTGAGGTAGGCGTGGGATATGAACGGGTTATATCGCTCGCCTCCCGTAACATATTCGCCTTGATCGGGCGGATTGGCGCAGGCGTCCCAGATCTGCGCCGGGATCTTGTCGAGCGAGGCGATGGTTCGGGCCGTGAACTCGGTCATGGGGCCTTTCTGCGTTACGGACGCCCCTCCAGATACGTTCGAAGCGCCCCGTCCGGCCATGTAGCGCCATACACCGTGCAACGCACGCGCCGCGCGCGGTCCAAGGTTGTCAAACATCTGGTCTGGAAACGGGAGGCGAACTCGCACGGCGCAGCCAATTCGAGGTGTTGGTCACGACCATATGGGATCGCCGGTCCCCTCGCCCAACGCTCGCCCTCAGCGGCGACGATGCGGGCGCGAAGTTTGGCCCCGACCTGCGACCCATAGAAAGCCGGCGAACCCGGGCCTCATCGCAGACGTCAAATGCGCCGGCAGATGAAAAACCCTGCCTTGACGCCGCAGCGTCATTGTCGGCGACTGCACCGCGAATGTCTCCGACCCTGGGGGACCGGAGATCGCGATTCGTCGGATTGCGCTCCATTCAAAGTGACAGAAGACGCTCCAAGGCCGCGCGGGATTGGGCGCGGCGACTACGTAGGTGTCGAAGTGTGAGCTGATGACGATGGATGTCGCCGTCTCGCGCGCTCCCAGACGGGCTCCACTGAAAGCGCCGTTGTTACGCAGCATCGTCAACTTGTCGCGGCAAACGCCGGCGATCTCAGGCGCCGAGTTTGAATTTGGAGCATCGCGCATGGTCAGGATCGACGGCGTGTCGACGGGCGTCCACGCGTGTCGATCATAGAAGGGACTGCGAAGGGCCGCAGGTCCGCCAAGGGCTCGGTTGGCGGGATCCCCCAAGTGCCAATCCACGTACCAGAGGCGGGTGTCGTTATTGCTCGGATCTGTCGTGAAATGGACGTCGTCCCTTCCGAGGGCGTCGTTTCGGTGGGTCGCGTCGCCTCCGGCCCATACGGCGCCGTGCGCTGTGGCGACTTCGCATTGCGTCCAAAAAAACTGAAGGAAATGCACGCGTTGAGCGCCGCTCGCGGCTCTGACGCGAGGGCTTTGCACGCTGACGTCGATGTAATCCGCCAGTTGCACGGGACTTCCAGCCGGGTTGAGCCAGTCCGTGGGTCCATGATTGGTTTGCACCACGACCACGCCAAATGTCTCGCCGTTCGGCGTCCTGAGGTCCAATCTCGTTTCGTCGACCACGATCCACCTCGCCAGTTGACGGTTAGTCGCGAGGCGAGGGTCTTGGGTTCACTAAGCGCCTTGTGGGGGCGCTAGGCCGCCATTTGCCCGCGGAACGAGCGCGCCGCCTTGGGTATTCCGATTTCAAACGGCGTCGGGTTGGACCAGAAGCGCGCCGCGAATTTCGTGCAATCGACGCGATAGGGCCGGTCCCAGGCGAAGCGCATCTCGGCGAACTCTCCCATCAGCGGATTGACGAGGCCCATCGCCCGGATCGCCCAGATCGGCAGACTTCGCACCTTCAGCGGAACGTCGAGCGCCGCCGCGCCGAGCGCGAGGATTTCGCGCGGGAGCCTCGTCGGCGCGCAGGGCACATGCCACGCTTGGCCAAAGGCGTCGTCGGGCGCGTCGAGCAGGCTGACGACGGCGCGGGCGAAATCGGGGACATAGGCGATGTCATGGGGAGTGTCGGCGTCGCCGAGCCACAGCGCCGGCTTGCCCTGCGCCAGCGCGCCCAGCCCCGTATCGCCCAGCACCGACAGCTTTACGCCGGGGCCATAGAAATCGGGGCCGCGCAAAGCCGCGAACCGGACCCGCCCCGCCGCGCTCGCCGCCTGCCAGATGCGCGTCGCCGCCGAGCGCGCCGCAGGTTTGAGCGGATAGTCGGACAGCGCCATCGTCTCTTTCAGCGGTTCGTCCTGCGGGCCGTACATGTAGAGATTGTCGACGAATACGACACGGGCGCCGGTGGCCGCCGCCGTCTCCACGACATTGCCGACGATTCTGGGCCACAGGTCGCGCCACAGCTTGCCGGAATAGGTCAGGCCGATCGCCAGCACGATCTGGCTCGCGCCTTCCGCCGCCGTGCGCAGCGAGGCGCGGTTGGTCGCGTCGCCGCTGACGAACGCGATGTTTTGCGGCAGATCCGGCGGCCGCTTGCGCTGCATCACCCGCACCTGCTGGCCGCGCGCGGCCAGTTGGGCCCCCGTCGCTGCGCCCACCGGCCCGTAGCCGATCACCAAGACCGCATCGCTCATAACCCCGTCTCCTGTGCAAAGCCTTGGGTTCGATATAGCTCGGCCCTGTGCATGACGGAAATGCATAGATATAATCTTCGTCATGCGTGAAGTGAATTTATCCGGCGTCGATCTCAACCTCCTTCCCGCGTTGGAGGCGCTGATCCGGCGCCGCAACGTCACTCGTGCGGCGGCCGACGTCGGCTTGAGCCAGCCGGCGATGTCGCGCGCGCTGGCGCGGCTGCGGGCGGTGCTCGGCGATCCCATTCTCGTCAGGGCGCCGGGCGGCCTCGCGCCGACGGCGCGGGCGGCGTCGCTGCTGCCCCATCTCACCGGCGCGCTCGACCGGCTCGGCGGCGTGATCCATGCGCCCGATTTCCATCCCGCGACGCTCGATCGCGCGTTCCATATCGCCGCCGGCGACGGGCAGGCGCTGTTGCTCGGGCCGCCGCTTTTGGCGGCGATTCGCGCGCAGGCGCCGCGCGCTACGCTGCGTTTTCTTCCCGTCGGCGCCGACATTCGCGAGCATATCGAGAGCGGCGACCTCGATCTCGCCTTCGCCACCGCGACGACGCCGCTGCCGCCCGGCGCCCATAGCGAACCGCTCGCCGAGGACCGGCTGGCGCTGGTCGCGCGACGCGGCGACCGGCCGGGCGACGCGCCCTGGTCGCTGGCGGAATATTCCGCGCGCGATCACGCGACGGTGACGATCTTCGGCGACCGCGTGTCGGAGATCGACGCCGAGCTTGCCGAGGCGGGGCTGGTGCGCCGGATCGCGCTCACGACGCCGCATTTTCTGGTCGCGCTCGCCGCCGTCGGCGCCACCGATTGCGTGACGACGCTCTCGGCGGCTTTGGCGTGGCGTTTCGCCGACGCGTTGGGATTGCAACTCTACGAGCCGCCGCTGCGCCAGAAGCGGCTGTCGCTGACCATGGTGGCGGCGGCGACGCGCGCCGCCGACCCCGGGCTGTTGTGGCTGAAGGCGCGGCTCAAGGAGACGGCGGCGGACGTTTATGGCGCGCCGGCGCGGCCGTCTATTTCGTCATCACGATCGTCACGCGGCGGTTGAGCTGACGCCCCTCGGGATCGTCGGAACCGTCGGGACGCTTGTTCGGCGCCACCGGATCGCGGGCGCCGAAGCCGATCGTCGTGTATTTCAATTGCCCGAGGTTCTCTTTGGCGACCAGCCACGTCTTGATCGCGGCGGCCCGCTTTTCCGAGAGCTTCTGGTTGTAGGCGTCCTTGCCGAGCGCGTCGGTGTAGCCTTTCACGACGACCGGGCCGTGCGCCTTCAGACGCAGCCGGTCCGCCAATTCGTGCAGCGCGGTCGACGCCTCGGGCCGGATGTCGGCCTTGTCGAAATCGAACAGGATGTCAGCGGGCAAAGTCACCTCCAGCGTCGCGCCTTTGTCCTCCTCGATCATTTCAGAGCGAAACACGATCGCATCGGAGGGAAACGCGATCCCGTCCGAGGGAAAATTGAGGGTGTCGGCTGCGAAGCCGAAGGTGCTGACGGGATAATTGGCCGCCCGCGCGCCGGGGCCGCAAAGCCCGAGCGCCAGCAGCGCGACCGCGAGAGAGCGCCATTTCATGGCGTTCACTCCGAAATCGGCGCGGAGACCAGCGGCCAATCGCCGTAAAACTGCACGTTGATGGATTTGGTGGCGGCCGGCGGCGCGGCGAACATCATCCAGCACTGCTTCTTGCCGCCATTCGGGGCGTTGCACGGCGCGGCCATTTCGAGACCGGCGTCGTAGCGTCGCCGTCCGATCAGATCAACCAGCCTGGTGTTCGAAGCGGTGATCCCCCCATCCCCCGCGCCATTGTTCACCAGCTCGATTTGCAGCGTGACCGTGTTGTTCTCGGTGCGCTTGAGGGAGAGAATGTCGATGCGCACGTCCGCATCGAGATTCTTGACCGTCGCCACCGGCGCCGAACCGTCGGCGAGTGCGGCGGAGCCGGATAGGCCGGCGAGAAGGGCGACAAAACAGGCGGAACGAAAGGGAGCGAAATGGGTCATGGACGACTCTCGGGTTGCGCGCGAGGTGTTTACGGTCTGACGTTGCGCTTGTCTTGAGCGCGGGCGCGGACGGGATCGCGCAAACGTGAATTGCGACCGCCTGTCGCCCGGCCGTAAAACGGATGCACGCTCCGCTTTGCCGTTCGACCGGCCGGGGCGTGTCTCGACATGCGAGGACGCAATGGTCTACCAACTCAACGTCAACGGCGAGACGCGTCAGGTGGACGCCGCGCCGGACACGCCGCTCCTGTGGGCGCTACGCGACGAACTGAAGCTTACCGGCACGAAATTCGGCTGCGGTCAGGCTTTGTGCGGCGCCTGCACCGTGCATGTGGACGGGGCGCCCGCGCGCTCGTGCCAGATCACCCTGTCCGACGCGGTCAAGATGAAGATCGTCACCATCGAGGGGGTCTCCGGCAAGGCGGCCGACGCCGTGCGCGCGGCGTGGCGCGAACTCGACGTGCCGCAGTGCGGCTATTGCCAGTCCGGCCAGATCATGTCGGCGACCGCGCTGCTGGCGGACAAGCCGACGCCGAGCGACGCCGAGATCGACGACGCGATGGACGGCAACGTCTGTCGTTGCGCCACCTATCACCGCATTCGCGCCGGCATCCACCGCGCCGCCGACATTATGAAAGGCTGAGCGCCATGACCCTCGCAATCTCACGACGCGGCTTCATCAGAATCGCCGCCGGCGCCGGCCTCGTGATTGGCCTTGCGCCCGAATTCGCCGATGCGGCGACTCCTTTCGCGCAAACGTTCCTGCGCATCGCGCCGGACAATACGGTGACTGTCATCGTCAAGCATCTCGACAAGGGGCAGGGCATCGCGACGGGCCTGTCCACGCTGGTCGCCGAGGAGCTTGACGCCGACTGGTCGCAGATGCGCGCGGAATTCGCGCCCGCCGACGCCGACAAATACAAGAACCTGTACTTCGGCATGCAGGGCACCGGCGGCTCGACCTCGATGGCGAATTCGTATCTGCAATACCGGCAGGCGGGCGCCGTCGCGCGTGCGATGTTGGTCGCCGCCGCCGCCGCTGCCTGGAGCGTTCCCGTCGCCGAGATCGTCGTCGCGTCCGGGGCGCTCAGCCATCCCTCCGGGCGCAAAGGAACTTTCGGCGAATTCGCGGACGCGGCGGCCAAGCTCGCCGTGCCGACCAACGTTCCGCTGAAGGCGGCGAAGGATTTCGCCCTGATCGGCAAGAACGTGCATCGGCTCGACACGGAAGCGAAGATCACCGGCCAGCCGATATACACGCAAGATGTGCATCTCGACGGCATGGTCGTCGCGGCGATCATCCATCCACCGCGCTTCGGCGCGCTCGCCACCAGGATCGACACCGCCAAGGCGGCGCAGGTTCGAGGTTTCCTCGATGCGAAGATCACCCCGCGCGGCGTCGCGGTCTACGCCACCAGCACGTGGCCGGCGTTCAAGGCGCGTGATCTGGTCGAGGTGACCTGGGACGAGTCAAAGGCGGAGAAGCGCGGCAGCGCGGAACTGCTGGCGGAATACAAAGCGCTCGCCGGGACGCCGGGGACGGTCGCGGCCAATATCGGCGACGCCGACGCGGCGATGGCCAAGGCGGCGAAGGTGATCGAGCAGGATTTCGTCTTTCCTTACCTCGCTCACGCCGCGATGGAGCCGATGAACGCCGTCGTTCAGCACGCGGAGGGCCAGGTGAAGATCTGGACCGGCTCACAGATGCCGACCGTCGATCAGGCGGTCGCGGCGGGAATATTCGGCGTGACGCCGGACAAGGTGCAGGTGATCACCAAATACGCCGGCGGCTCGTTCGGCCGCCGCGCCGTGCCGGTGTCGGACTATGTCGCCGAGGCTTCGTTGGCTGCGCTAGCCTGGGGCAAGCCGGACCCGGTGAAACTGGTCTGGCGGCGCGAGGACGACATGAAGGCGGGCTACTATCGCCCGGCCTATCTGCATCGCGTGAAGGTCGGGCTCGATGGCGAGGGCAATATCCTGGCCTGGCGCCACACCATCGTCGGTCAATCGATCCTTGACGGCACGCCGTTTGCCCGCATGGTCAAGAACGGCGTCGACGCGACCTCGGTCGAGGGCGTGAGCGATCTGCCTTACGCCGCGCCCAATCTGCATGTGGAGTTGCATACGACCAAAGTCGGCGTGCCGGCTTTGTGGTGGCGTTCGGTCGGACACACCCACACGGCTTTCGTCGTGGAAACGATGATCGATCACATCGCCTCGGAGACGGGCCGCGATCCCGTCGCCTTCCGCTTGGCGACGTTGAAGGACAAGCCGCGCCATCTCGGCGTGCTGAAATTGGCGGCGGAGAAGGCGGGTTGGTCGAGCCCGCTCCCTGAGGGCGTGTTCCGTGGCGTCGCGGTGCATGAGAGTTTCAAGACCTTCGTCGCCCATGTCGCCGAGATCAGGGTGGGCAAGAACGGCGACCCCAAGGTGGAGCGGGTCGTCTGCGCTGTCGATTGCGGGCTGGCGGTCAATCCCGATATTGTCAAGGCGCAGATGGAGGGCGGCATCGGCTTCGGCCTCGGCGCCGCTTTGCGCGACGCGATCACGCTGAGCGGCGGAATCGTCGATCAGGCCAATTTCGACACCTACCTGCCGCTCCGCATCAGCGACATGCCCAGAGTCGAAGTGCATATCGTCGCCTCCAACGAGGCTCCGACGGGCGTCGGCGAGCCGGGCGTGCCGCCGCTCGCGCCCGCCGTGGCCAATGCGATGTTCAAGGCGACAGGCAAACGGATTGTCGAACTGCCGATGATCCCGCAGACAGCGAAGGGGACGTAAGGCGCCCCCTTTTTCGACGCGACAGGCTCCCGCGCCGCGACTATAGAGCCCCGCGTCGAAATCGCCGGGGAGGCCCGCTTGTCCGCTTATGTTCTCGACGGCGCTGTCGTCGCCGATGCGACGATCGCGCGTGTCGCGGAGTCGGCGCGATCGCTTGGCCTGACGCCGGGGCTGGCCGTCGTGCTAGTCGGCTCCGATCCGGCGAGCCAGGTCTATGTCGGCGCCAAGGGCAGGGCGGCCAAGCTTTGCGGCTTCCACTCCTTGCAATTCGACCTGCCCGAGACGACAGGTGAGGGCGAACTGCTGGCGCTGATCGACCGGCTCAACCGCGATCCCGCGATTGATGGCATTCTCGTGCAACTGCCATTGCCCAAGGCGATCGATTCGAGCCGCGTGCTGGAGGCTATCGACTCCGCCAAGGACGTCGACGGCTTTCACCCCGTCAATGTCGGGCTGGCGGCGAGCGGCGTCTTCGAGCGTGCGTTGATCCCCTGCACGCCGGCGGGCGCGCTGATCCTGATCGACCGCGCCTGCGCCCATCTCGGCGCCAAGCTCGTTGGGATGGAGGCGGTCATCATCGGCCGCTCCAACATCGTCGGCAAGCCGATGGCGCAACTCCTGCTCGCCCGAAATTGCACGGTGACAACAGCCCATTCGCGCACGCGAGACCTGCCCGCCGTGGCGCGCCGCGCCGACGTGCTGGTGGCGGCGGTCGGGCGGCCGGAAATGGTTCGGGGCGACTGGGTGAAGCCTGGCGCCATCGTGATCGACGTTGGCGTCAACCGGATCGCGGCGCCGGAGAGGGGCGAGGGCAAGACCCGTCTGGTCGGCGACGTCGCCTATGCTGAAGCCTCGCAAGTCGCCGGGGCGATCACGCCGGTGCCGGGGGGCGTCGGCAAAATGACGATCGCGATGCTGATGGCCAATACGCTCGTCGCGGCGGCGCGCATCAAAGGTTTGGCGGCGCCGAAATTCTGACGTTAACCATGGTCGGAGCGACTTCGCCGGGTTTGCGCGCATAAATCCTTTGTTAGGCTTTGTGTGCGTTGCGGGGCGGCTTGGTTCGTGGCAATAGGGCGCCCTGACCAAACGACCGGCGCGGGGCTAGCGCCGGCTTTTCAATGTTCCGGGGGCCGAACGCTATGGCATTAGGGCTGATAATTTTGTGCGGGGTATTGGCGCTCGTCTATGGCGGCGTCACCATCCAGCAGGTGATGGCCGCATCGCCCGGCTCCGCCCGAATGCAGGAAATTTCCGCCGCGGTGCGCGAGGGCGCGCAAGCCTATCTTCGCACCCAATATAGCGCCATCGCCGTCGTCGGCGTCATCGTGCTGCTCGGGCTTGGCTATCTCCTGGGCTGGGACGTGGCGATCGGCTTCGCCATCGGCGCGTTGCTCTCCGGCGCCGCCGGCTTCATCGGCATGAATGTGTCGGTGCGCGCCAACGTCCGCACCGCGCAGGCCGCGAGCGAATCGCTGGCCGCCGGTCTCGATATCGCCTTCAAGTCGGGCGCGGTGACGGGCATGCTGGTGGCGGGTCTGGCGCTGATCGGCGTCGCCGGCTATTTCTTCGCGCTGACCGGGCCGATGGGCTATGCGCCCGGCGACCGCGTCGTGATCGACTCGCTGGTGGCGCTCGGTTTCGGCGCCTCGCTTATTTCGATCTTCGCGCGTCTCGGCGGCGGCATCTTCACGAAGGGCGCCGATGTCGGCGCCGATCTCGTCGGCAAAGTCGAGGCGGGCATCCCGGAGGACGATCCGCGCAATCCGGCCACCATCGCCGACAACGTCGGCGATAACGTCGGCGATTGCGCCGGCATGGCGGCCGATCTGTTCGAGACCTATGCGGTGACGGTGGTCGCCACCATGGTTTTGGGCTCGATCTTCTTCGCAGCGACCGCCACGCTGCTGCCCTCGATGATCTATCCGCTGGCGATCTGCGGCGTCTGCATCCTGACCTCGATCGTCGGCGCCAATTTCGTCAAGCTCGGCGCCGACAATTCCATCATGGGCGCGCTTTACAAGGGCCTGATCGTCACCGGCCTATTGTCGATTGTCGGCCTCGCCATCGCCACTTCGCTGGTGATCGGCTGGGGCGAGATCGGGACGGTCGCGGGCAAGGTGATCACGGGCGCGCGCCTCTTCATGTGCGGAATCGTCGGTCTCATCATCACCGGCCTGATCGTCGTCATCACCGAATATTACACCGGCACCGGCAAGCGCCCGGTGATGTCGATTGCGCAGGCGTCCGTCACCGGCCATGGCACCAACGTGATCCAGGGCCTCGCCGTCTCGCTCGAATCGACCGCGCTGCCGGCCATCGTCATCGTCATCGGCATCCTCGCCACCTTCCAGCTCGCCGGCCTTTACGGCACGGCGATCTCGGTGACGACGATGCTGGGGCTGGCCGGCATGATCGTCGCGCTCGACGCGTTCGGCCCGGTCACCGACAACGCCGGCGGCATTGCCGAAATGGCCGGCCTGCCCAAGGAAGTGCGCCAGTCCACCGACGCGCTCG
>JANYIH010000200.1 GCA_025358745.1 Hyphomicrobiales bacterium
CGGAAATGTCGCGCCGGCAGCAGATCGTCGTTTCGCTGATCCGCAACGACCCCGCAGTCGAACAGGTCACATCGGCCGTCGGCTTCGGCGGCGCCACCAACAAGGGCTTTCTGTTCCTCAAGCTGAAGCCGAAGGCGGAACGCGGGCCGATGGCGAAGGTGACGGGGCGACTGCGCGCCGCCACCTCCGTCATCCCAGGCATCCGCACCTTGATGATGCCGGTGCAAAACCTCGAATTCACCGGCGGCCGCATCGCGCGCGCTCAGTATCAGTATACGCTGCAATCGGGCGATCAGGACGCCTTGTTCGACAAATCGCCGATCATGGAACGCGAGATGGCGAAGCTGCCGGGTCTGCGCGACGTCAACAGCGACTTGCAGATTTCCAACCCGCAGACGCGCGTCGACATCGACCGCGAGAAGGCGGCCGCGTTCGGCGTCAGCGTCGATGCGGTGCGCTCGGCGTTGTATGACGCCTTCGGCAACCGGCAGATTTCCACCATCTTCACGCCCGGCGACGACTATCAGGTCATCCTGGAGGCGTCCGACATATTCCAGAACGACCCCAGAGCGCTCGGGCGCATCCGGGTCGCGACCCCCTCGGGGGCGCTGGTGCCGATCGACGAGGTGGCGACGCTCAGGCGCGCCGTCGGGCCGTTGCAGATCAACCGGCAGGCGCAGCAACCGGCGGTGACGATCTCGTTCAACCTCGCCCCCGACACCTCGCTGGGTCAGGCGATCGAGGAAATCCGCGCGCTGGAGCGCAGGATCAACCTGCCCGCCCAGATCGTCACCAATTTCGCCGGCAACGCGCAATTGTTCCAGCAGGCGTTGGCGGGGCAAGGCACGCTGCTGCTCGCCGCCGTGCTGACGATCTACATCCTGCTCGGCGTTTTGTACGAGAGCTACATTCACCCGATCACCATTCTGTCGGGCCTGCCCTCGGCCGGCATCGGCGCGCTGCTGGCGCTGCAATGGGTGCACATGGACCTCAGCGTGATCGCCATCATCGGCATTCTGCTGCTGATCGGCATCGTCAAGAAAAACGCGATCATGATGGTGGATTTCGCGCTCGTTCGTCGGCGCGAAGGCGCGGACGCGGTCAGCGCGATCCGCGAGGCGGCGCTGGTGCGGTTCCGCCCCATCATCATGACCACGCTCGCGGCGCTGCTCGGCACGCTGCCGATCGCCTTCGGCACGGGCGCGGGCGCGGAATTGCGCCAGCCCCTCGGCATCGCCATCGTCGGCGGCCTGTGCGTGTCTCAGGTGCTGACGCTCTACATCACGCCGGTGGTTTACATTTATCTCGATACGATCGATTCGTGGCTGGCTGGGCGGCGCCCGGCGCGCAAGCCCAAGCGGGCGGAGGCTTCGGCCGAACCCCTGGGCGCGCCGGCCGCCGCCGAGTGAGGCTTCAGCCCCAGGCGGCGTGCAAAAACATCACGACCACGATCGCGGCCCCCAGCCCGAAGGCGGCGCTGCGCGGCGGTTGACGATCGGCGAGATAGAAGGCGATATGCGCCGCTCGCGCGACGAGAAAGGCGAGCGCCAGCAGGTTCGTCGTCCGGTTGTCGCCCAGCGAGAGATGCGAGATCACGACCGCCGCCGCGAACGGGGGAAACGCCTCGAATGCGTTGAGATGGGCGGAATGGGCGCGCGCCGAGCGTCCGCTCAGCGCCTTGACATTGGCGCGGATGTTGTTGGGATCGACGCCCTGAACGAAGGCGAACGCGACATAGGGCAGGAACGCGGCGACGAATACACACCAGAAGGCAATGGTCATGAAACAGGTCCCTGGGGTAAGCTGCGGTGGGCGACCCTTAGCCGGGCGCGAGGGGCGGGAATAGTATGCGGGCGAGATTGTGGATCGCGGGCGCGGCGCTTGCGCTGATCGGCGCCAGCGCGGCGGAGACCCCGGCGCTGTGGGGCGAGCCCTCGGTCGACAACGGCAGATGCTGCGCGACGCTGGGAGAAGTGCGCGCCCATATCGACCGCATCGACCGTGCGATCATCGTCGCCATGGCCGAGCGCGGCAAATATGTCGCCGAGGCCGGCCGTTTCAAGCAAGATCCCGCCGCCGTGAGCGATCCGGCGCGGGTCGAGGCGATCATCGTCAAGGCGCGCGGCCTGGCGCAGGCGGAGCAATTGTCGCCCGAGGTCGCCGAAAAGACCTATCGCGCCATGATATCAGCGTTCGAGGATTTCGAGCGGGCGGAATGGGTCAAGCGCCGTGCGACGAAGCCCTGAGGGCAAACGGACACAAAGACAACACAATGCGCCGGTTTGAAAAAGGCGGCCCCTGGGAGACTGGAATGAAACTTCGCTGCATCATCGCCCTCGCCCTCGCGGTCGGCTTTGCGCCCACCGCGCGCGCAGACTCCTTCACGCCGGCGCAGAAGCAGGATCTCGGCCCGCTGATCCGCGATTATCTCGTCACCCATCCGGAAGTGCTGCGCGAGGCGATCGACGCGCTCGACAAGCACGACAAGCAGGCGGCCGATGAAGCGCGGCAGAAGGCGGTCGCCAATTCCAAGGGGGCGATTTACCAGTCGAAGTTCCAGGCCGATCTCGGCAATCTCAAGGGCAATGCGACGCTGGTCGAATTCTTCGACTATAATTGCCATTTCTGCAAAGGTGCGTTGCCCGACATCGCCAGGTTGATAAAGGAAGACCCGAACCTTCACGTCGTCCTGAAGGATTTCCCGGTTCTCGGCCCCGGCTCGGTCGAGGCCGCCCGCGTCGCCTCCGCCGTACGCGATCAGTTGCCCGGCGAGCGGTTTTGGGATTTCCACAACAAGCTGCTGACCCTGCACGGTCCGATCGGCAAGAAGGAGGCGCTCGGCGTCGCCAAGGAGATGGGCCTCGACGTGGCGCGGGTCGAAAAGGATATGGCGAGCAAGGACGTCGACGCCGGCCTCAAGGAGGTCATGGGCGTGGCCGACAATCTCCAGATCAACGGCACCCCGACTTTCGTGGTCGGCGACGCCGTCGTGGTGGGTGCGGTTGGCTATGACGAACTGAAGTCGAAAATCGACGCGGTGCATAAGTGCGGCAAGGCGACCTGCTGACCGGGGCTGAGCTTTCGCTTTAAGAGAAGCGGCGCGTCCTCTAAGAGAGGCGTCGCGCCGGACGCGGCTGGCGCGATTCGGGACTTGGCGCCGCGGCGCGGGGGGCGAGGTTGAGTTTTTTCGAAGCTGTCGTCATGGCCTTGCTGCAAGGCGTGACCGAGTTGTTTCCGATCTCCAGTCTCGGTCATGCGGTGATCTTTCCCCGCCTCGTCGGCTGGGGCGACCTGATCCACAACAAGGACTTTCTGCCCTATCTCGTCGTCATGCATCTGGGCACGGCGATCGCGCTGTTCGCCTATTTCTGGAAGGACTGGCTGTCGTTCCTGAACTCGGTCGTAAAGGCCGACAATCCGCGTAGCCTTGCCGACCGGCGCATCTTCCTGTTTGTGATCATCGCCACCATTCCGGCCGTCGTGGTCGGCTTTGCGCTACACAAGCCGCTGGAGGCCGCGTTCTCCAAGCCCTGGATCGTCGCCTTCGTGCTGATCCTCAATGGCGCCCTGCTGTATTTCTGCGACCAGATCGCCGGCCGCGGCGTCGGCAAGCTCGACCAGTTGAACTGGAAAGGGGCGCTGGCGATCGGCCTCGCGCAATGTTTCGCGCTGGTGCCAGGTTTTTCCCGTTCCGGCCTGACGATTTCAGCCGGCATCGTCGCCGGCCTCAAGCACGAGGAGGCCGCGCGATTCTCGTTCCTGATGGCGACGCCGATCATCGTCGGCGCGGCGGTGCATGAGGCGCCGAAGCTGCTGCGGGAAGGCGCGACGCTCGGCTTCGCGGCGCTCGTTTCCGGGGTGACGGCGGGCGTGGTCGCCTACCTCAGTCTCGTCGTGCTGATGCGCTGGTTCCACGGCCACGAATTCAACGCGCTGAAACCCTTCGCCTATTATTGCGCGATCGCGGGTTTGGCGAGCCTCGCGCTGATGTTGGTGATCTAGACAATAATTGTCCGCCGCCGCATTCGAGCCTCGCGGCCAACCCGGCGGCGTCCCTCACACCGTCGCTATCGGCGTGACCGGCGAGCCGACTGCGCCCGGCAATCGCAACGGCGGCGCGGTCAGTAGAAAACGCGAGCGCCCTTTCGCGCGCAGCCAATCGGCCAACGGCGTCAAATGCCACAACTCGCCGAGATGGATGCCGTTCTTGAACAGGCAATGTTCGTGCAACGGCAAAATCGAGCAACAGGCGTCGGCGCTGGCCGATGCGGGAAACGCCTCAACCGCGTAGTTGTCGGCGATCAGCACGGCTGCGCCGCTCGACGAGATCCAACTCAGCAGACGCGGGTCGCGTCCGTCGAGCGACGTGCAACTTCCATGGAGCACCTTCGGATCGGGCTCGCGCTTCATCTCCAGGATACGTTGCGCGAAGCCGGTATGGAAGCAGACCATGTCGCCCGGCTCGATCTCGACGCGGTCGGCCTGAATGACCGCCATCAGATCGTCGTAACCGACGCGCCTGTGTTCGTCACCGAAATGGGCGTGCAGATCGATCATCACGGCGCGTCCCTGCACGCCATGCGCGGCCATGTTCTCGATGCCGAGGGCATGCGCGCGCGAGGTGCTCTCGGCGCTCGCCAGCCCCGCGCCGCTTCCCTCCGTCGGACCGACGATCTCCACGCCCGCGCGAAAGCCGTTGTAGAACACCCGCTCCGCCACCCCGTCGCCATCGGCGTCGAACAGCCCGCCGACATGGGCGAGACTGTCCCATTGGGTCGAATATTGCAGATGCAGGATCGCGAGGTCGTCGTTGAAGACGTCGGTGCAATCGCTGTCGGCGAGCGTGCAGTTGAAATTGGGCCGACCGTCGCGCAGGGTCGGACGCAGCGCGGGCGGATGGCGGCGGGGATTGAGCAACGCGCCGCCGGGATAGTCCAGCGGCAGACTGAGACAGAACGTCAGCCCCTCTTTCGCTTCGGCGAGACCCTGACGCACCTTGTCCCGCGTGATCAGATTGAGCCGCCCGCGCTGGTCGTCGGGGCCGAACTCGCCCCAATTCGAGCCGAGCGGCCGACGTCGCCAACGCTGCGTGCTCATTTGCCCGTCTCCCCCCATTTTGCCAGGTAATCGGGCTCGTCAGTCCGCCCGGAGCAGCGTTTCGTCCAGCAGTTCCAGCGCCGCATTGGCGAAGGCTATCATGTTGGCGTGCCTGTCGCTCGACCCGGTTTCCAATATGCGGCTCGCCTTCCGCTTGCCGCAGACGGCGAGGCAGGCGTGGCCCGCGGCGTCGCCATATCGATTGCCGCACGGACCGGTCGCGCCCGTCTCGGCGAGGCCCCAATCGGCGCCGAGCCGACCCCGCACCGTCTGCGCGAGCAACGCGGCCATCGGCTCGGTGGCGGAGCGTATCCCACCCAGCTTGTCCGGCGTCAGATCGAGCAGCGCGCCCATCGCCTTGCGGGTGTAGATTACGCCGCCGCCGAGAAAATAAGCCGACGCGCCGGGAACCGTCAGCAGCGCCGCGGCGATCAATCCGCCCGCTGAGGATTCGGAGATCGCGACGGTTTCTTTCAATTCGACGAGCCGCGCCGCGATCCGGAGCACCCGCGAAGAGTCGATTCCGCCCAGAACAAACATACACTCGCTCCCGCTCGCGGCCCCGACCGTAATCCACTCTTTACGCCCCGAAAAGCCGCGGCGCATTTACCGGCCACGCGAGGCGCCTTAGTGTCCTGCCTCAGGCGAGCCGTGAGACGACGCGCAGGGGGAGCAGCCATGAGCGCCGCAAGACTGAAATGGTACGGATGGGGACGCGAAGGCGAGGGAATGAGCGACGACGAACGGGCGTTCGTGCTTGGCCGCTACCATGAAAAATTCGGGCGCGACGCCTTTGATACATTGGCGACGCCGAGCCTTCAGGACCTGGCTTTACCCGCTCCTCGCGTTGTTCCGCCCTCTGCCCTGTCGGCGTATTGCAGCGTGGAACGATACGATCGCGCGGCGCATACTTACGGCAAATCCTACCCCGACTATGTCCGCGCCATGCTCGGCCAGTTCGATTGCGCGCCCGACGTCGTCGCCTATCCCCGCAATGAAGCGGAAATCGCGGCGGTGATGGATTGGGCCGGCGAGGTCGGCGCTTCGTTGGCCCCGTTCGGCGGGGGTTCCAGCGTTTGCGGCGGCGTGGAACATCGCCGCGATGAACGGCGCAAGGGGGCGGTCACAATCGATCTGCGGCAACTGAGCAAGGTGTTGCAGGTGGATGCGACTTCCCGCGCGGCGCTAATACAGGGCGGCGCCTTCGGGCCGGCGCTGGAACAACAATTGAAGCCGCACGGGCTCACGCTGCGCCATTTTCCGCAGAGTTTTGAGTATTCCACCCTTGGCGGTTGGATCGCGACGCGGTCGGGCGGGCATTTCGCCAGCCTTTACACGCATATCGACGATCTCGTCGAAAGCCTGCGCGTCGTGACGCCGAGCGGAATCGCCGAGACGCGGCGCCTGCCGGGCTCCGGCGCGGGGCCGAGCCCGGATCGCATGTTTGTCGGCTCCGAGGGCATCCTGGGCGTCATCTCGCAGGCCTGGATGCGTTTGCAGCCAAAACCCATCCACCGCGCGGGGGCAAGCCTGCGGTTCCCCACTTTCTTCGCCGCCGCGCGCGCGGTCCGGGCGATTGCGCAGGCCGGGCTCTATCCCGCGAACTGCCGCATTCTCGATCCGCACGAGGCCTACAACACCGGCGCCGGCGACGGTTCCGCCGCGATCATGGTGCTCGCCTTCGAATCCGGCGACCATCCGCTCGACGCCTGGATGAAAAGAGCGCTGGAATGCGGCGCCGATCACGGCGGAATCGTCGAGACCGGGGGCGCCGACGCGCATCGCGACGGCGCGGCCGGTCTGTGGCGCAACGCGTTCATACGTATGCCTTACGCGCGCGAATTTCTCACGCCCGCCGGCCTCATCGTCGATACGTTCGAAACCTCGATCACCTGGGAACGGTTCGAACCCTTCCATGACGCGATCAAGACGGCCACGGAGCAAGCGATCCTCGAAGCGACGGGCGTCAAGGGCGAAGTCACCTGCCGCTTCACGCACATCTATCCCGACGGTCCAGCGCCTTATTTCTCCTTTCACGCGCTCGGCCGTCACGGCGCGCTGTTGCAACAATGGCAGGCGATCAAGAACGCCGCGAGCGACGCGCTGATCGCCGCGGGTGGAACGATCACGCATCATCACGCCGTCGGCCGCGATCATCGGCCCTGGTATGACCGCCAGCGGCCCGAATTGTTCGCCGCCGCGCTCCGGGCCGTGAAGGGAGCGCTCGATCCCCGAGGCGTCATGAATCCCGGCGTGCTGATTGATCCCTGACAGCTCTCAAACACGTTGCGGGGGACGAGGCGAGAGGTTTGAATCGCCAGGGCCGGCCTTGTCCCTGATATCCACGCCGCGCCGCGTTGGAAGGACAAAAGACTATTCGCCAAGTTGCAGGCGCTTGATTGAACCGCGCTGAAGCTCAACCGCATTGATGACCGGGACAAGCCCAGTCATGACGACGGTCAATTTGCCCGGCCGTTCGCGTAGGCCAGCCGGTGGCTTGCCGATTGACAGAATTCAATTCCGATACATAGGTTCCCATCACACGGCTGGCGGGCGGGACACGAAGTGGGGCAGTTTTCGACGCGTAATCCACATTCCCCGCTCGCCGAGCGCGGGCCCTCGGATTTTGCCGTGCATGCCGGGAAAGCCTTCCTTGTCACCGGCGCGGCCGGCGGCATCGGCAAGGCGACCGCCCTTGGTTTGACCCGGCGTGGGGCGCACGTCGCGCTCGCGGACATCCGCGTCGACGCGCTGCGCGAGGCCGCCGCCGAGCTGAGCGACGCCATCGCCGTCGCCGTCGATCTCGCCGACCCCCATTCGATCGCCGCCGCGGTGCAATCGGTCGAGGCCCGCTATGGCCGCATAGACGGGCTCGTCAATTGCGGCGCTATCGTCATGCACGCCGATCCGCTGGAGGTCGCCTGGGTGGATTGGGAGCGCCAATTCCGCACCAATCTTTTCGGCGCCTATGAAGCCTCGCGGCTCGTCGCCAAAGCGATGATCGCCAAGGGCGTTCGCGGCGCCATCGTCAACGTCGCCTCCGAGGCGGGCAAGAAAGGGCACATCGACTCGCTGGCCTATAGCGCGAGCAAGGCGGCCCTCATCAACATGACACGCACCCTATCAGCGGCGCTCGCGCCGCATGACATCAACGTGAATTGCGTGTGCCCCGGCGGCGTGACGACCGACATGTTGCGCGAGGTCGCCCTCGCCTACGGCAAGCTCGTCCAGGCGCCAGCCGAGGATGTGTTCAACCAGCTGATCAGCTCGCAGTTGCAGCGGCGCATCGAGCCCGACGAGGTCGCCCGCACGATCTCTTTCCTGCTCAGCGACGACGCCTTTATCGTCCGAGGCCAGGCGCTCAACGCCGACGGGGGAGACACGCCGTACTGAGCGCGCGCATGTTTATAGTTGGTTAAAGTTTCACCTAGAGGGGAGCGAAGGCATGAAAATCGTACCATGGCTGGCGGCGGCGTCGGTGCTCGCAGCGTCGAGCGCCGCCGGTCTCGCCGACGGCGCCAAGCCGCTGATCGTCTACGTCTCGCCCAATCCTATTGGCGTGAACGACTTTCTGAAGCTGGGCAAGGCGGGGACGGAGCGCGCCGCCAAGGCGCTTGCAGGCGAAGCCAAGATCTATGAGAGCACCGACCCGACGACGCGCAAGCAGAACATGGAAGCCGCCGCCAAGGCGGGGGCGAAGGTCGTCGTCTCCGTCGGATTCGAGTTCAACGACATGTTGCCCGACGTCGCGACCGCCTATCCCGCGACGAAATTTCTGCAAGTCGACAGCTGTCCCTTTGGAAATATGAAGCCCAACATCTATTGCTCCGTTTTCCGCGAATACGAGGCCAGCTTCCTCACCGGCGCCGAAGCGGCGTTGACGTCCAAAACGGGCAAGGTGGGCGCGATCAGCGCGCTCGATATCCCCTTCCTGCACCGCTACACCGACGGCTTCATCGCCGGCGCCAAACAAGCGAGGCCGGACATCAAGGTTGCGACCACGCTATGGGTCGGCGGCAATAATCCGTTCTCCGATCCCGCGCGCGGGCAGGAGCGCGCCGCGGCGATGCTGGCCGAAGGCGCCGACCGGATTCTGGCGGCCGGCGCGGGCTCGAACGGCGGCATCTTCAAGGCGTTTCAGGACGCCCCGGACGCGCAGGCCTATGGCGTCGACGTCAATCAGTGCCCGCAGGCGCCCGGCATCGTGATGGACAATATCGAAAAGAAGACCGACGTCGCCGTCGAACTCGCCGTCAAGGGCATCATGGCGGGCGCGCAACAACCGATCACCGCGCTCGGTCTCAGCGAGGGCGGCATGGCTTTGACCGGGCTTGGCGACGACGTGAAGGCGTCGAAATGCTCAATCGCCGACCAACCCGACGTGATCGCCAAGGTGAAGGCCTTGCGCGACAAAATCGTCAGCGGCGAGATCAAGATCGCCGATCCGATGATGGCGAAATAGGCGCCGTGGCGCCGGCGCCCGAACTGGAGGCGATCGGCGTCGTCAAGCGTTACGGCGCCCTGCTCGCCAACGATCATATCGATCTCACCGTCGAAAGCGGGGAGATTCTCGCGGTCATGGGCGAGAACGGCGCCGGCAAGTCGACGCTGATGAGCCTGCTTTATGGTCTGCAACGCCCCGACGAAGGGCGGATTCTGCTGCGCGGCGCCGAGGTGCGTTTCTCCTCGGCGCTCGACGCGATCGCGGCGGGCATGGGCATGGTGCATCAGGCGTTCAAGCTGTTTGATTCGCTGACCGTCTGGGAAAATGTCGTGTTCGGCGCCGAGCCCAGGCGTGGCCCATTTATCGACCGCCGCGCCGCGCGCGCGCAGGTCGAGAGTCTCACCGAGGCCCACGGCTTGCGGGTTGATCCCGACGCTATCGTTGGCGCGCTCTCGGTCGGCGTGCGTCAACGCATCGAAATCCTGAAGGCGCTCTATCGGCGCGCGCGCGTGCTGATACTCGACGAACCGACGGCGGTGCTGACGCCGCAGGAACGCGACGGATTGTTCGCGGTGATGCGACGGCTCGCCGGCGAAGGGCGCACGATCCTGTTCGTCACCCACAAGCTGCACGAGGCGATGGCGATCGCCGATCGAGTGACCGTGCTGCGGGACGCGCGCGTCGTCGCGCGGATGAGGACGAGCCAAACGACGCAGAGCGAGATTGTCCGCGCGATGACCGGCCGCAACGTCGACCTGCAAATCTCGCGCGGCGTCGCCGCCGCCGGCGCGCCCCTGCTGGAGGTAGAGGGGCTCACCGTTGCGGGCGCGGGAGCAAAGCCCCTGGTTGAGGGCGCGAGCTTTCAGGTGCGGGCGGGCGAAATCGTCGGTCTGGCTGGCGTCGCGGGCAACGGCCAGACCGAACTCGTCGAGGCGCTGACGGGCCTGCGCGTTCCCGACAAAGGGGCGGTGCGCGTCGCCGGCGCGACCCTCACGGCGCGAGACGTCGCCGCGCATCGCCATGCGGGACTGGCCTATATCCCGGAGGATCGCGTGGCTGTCGGCGCCGCGCTTGGCGCCGATGCGACGGACAATTTGGCGATGGGCTTCCACCGCGCCGCGCCGCTGTCGCATCGCGGCCTGTTGAACGTCGCCGCGATGGTCAAGCGGGCGCGCGAATTGATCGCCAAATTCAACGTCAAGATCGCCAGCGAGCGCGCGCTCGCCGGCTCGCTGTCGGGCGGCAACTTGCAGAAGATGGTGGTCGCGCGCGAATTGTCGCACGAGGCGCCGGTGCTGATCGCGGAGCAACCGACGCGCGGCGTCGACATCGGGGCGATCGAATTCATCCACGGCCAGTTGATCGCCGAGCGCGACATAGGACGCGCGGTGTTGTTGGTCTCCGCCGAGTTGACGGAAATTCTGGGCTTGAGCGACCGCATCCTCGTCATGTACGAAGGGCGGATCGTCGCGGACATGGCGAGATCGCAGGCGAGCGAAGAAAAGCTCGGCTTGCTGATGGCCGGCCGGACTGCCGCGTCGTGAGCGTGCTGGCGAACTTCGGCGGCGTGCTGCGCGCGCCGCCTGCCCTTGTCGCGATTGGTGTCGCCGTCCTCGTCGGCGGCCTGCTCGTACTCGTCTCCGGCGCCGATCCGTTGCAGGCGTATGCGCAGATCGTGGTCGGCGCATTGTGGCCGCAGAATCTGCCCGACACCTTGAACTGGGCGACGCCGTTGGTTGGGATGACGCTGGCGGCGGCGATTCCGTTGCGCGGCGGCATGATCAATCTCGGCGGCGACGGGCAATTGGTGATCGGCGCGCTGGTCGGCGCCGTCGCGCCGCTCGTAGCTCCGCTTCCCGGGCCGATCGCGGCCGCGCTCGCGCTGCTGGGCGCCGGCCTCGCGGGAGGACTGTACGCGGCGCTGGCCGCATGGGGCGAGATTCGCTTCCGCGTTCCAATGCTGATCTCCAGCTTGCTGCTGAGCTATCCCGCCGTCGGAATCGTCTCCTATCTCGTCCGCTTCCCGCTGCGCGACACGACGACCGGACTGCCGCAGACGGCGATGGTGCCCGACGGCGCGCGGCTGCCGATTCTGATCGGGCCGCTGAACATGGGCGTGCTGATGATCGTCGTCATCGCCGCGCTGGTTGTCCTCGTCGATCGCCGGACGGTGATCGGCTATGAGCTGAGAATGCGCGGCGCCAACGCGCGTTTCGCGGCTTACGGCGGCGTCGCGCTGGGGCGTCAGGCCCTGGGCGCGATGTTTTCGAGCGGCGCCATCGCCGGCTTGGTTGGCGCGATCATCGTGCTGGGCGGACAGTTCCGCTACATCGACGATGCGCTGCTGTCGCCCGCCTATACATGGTCAGGGCTGATGGCCGCGCTGCTGGCGCAAGGCGAACCTGCGGGCGCTGTCCTCGCGGGTCTGTTCTTCGCCGCCCTGCAGACCGGGGGCTTTGCGATGCAACGCGAGACCTCCGTGCCGCGCGTGCTGACGCTGGTGCTGCAATCCATCGTCATTCTGTTCCTGGCCGTGCGCGGCGGACTCGGGAAACGCGAACGTTGAGCGATTTCCTGACGCCATTCCTGATGCAATCGGCCGTGCAGGCGATCACGCCGATTTTGCTGGCCGCGCTCGCGGGCGCCCTGTGCGGCGCGGTCGGCGTGTTCAACATGGCGATGGAAGGGCAGATGCTGATCGGCGCCTTCGCGGCGATCTGCGGCAGCTACGCCTCGCACAGCGCAGGCGTCGGCGTGGGGGTGGCGATCGCGGCGAGCGTCGCGTTTTCGTTGATCCTCGCCTATGGCGCGACAGTGTTCAGAGGCGACGCCGTCGTCATCTGCATCGGCATGAACTTGTTGGCCTCGGGGCTGACAGCCTATCTGCTGCGCGCCTTGTTCAATGTCAGCGGCACGTTTTCCGATCCGGCCATCGCCGGCCTCTCGCGCATCCGCATTCCCTTAATGCCATCGATTCCGATCCTCGGCTGGGGTTTGGCGCGCCAGACGGCGATCACCTGGGGCGCCTGGGCGCTCGTCATCGTCGTCGCGCTCGTGCTGTTCAAGACCCCGGTCGGCCTGCGCATGCGCGGCGTCGGCGAGCGCCCCGACGCGGCCGAAACGCTCGGCGTCGACGTCAACCGTTATCGGATCGTCACGGTGCTCGTCTCCGGCGCGCTGTGCGGATTGGCGGGCGCACAACTCTCGCTCGGCGCGGTGAACGTGTTCGCCGAGGACATGACGGCGGGGCGGGGCTGGATCGCGGTGGTGGCGGTCATGCTGGGTCGCGGTCACCCGCTTTATTGCGCGGCGGCTTGCGCCCTGTTTGGCTTCGCCGATGCGGTGGGGCTGCGTTTGCAGGGCTTGGGGTTGCCCAATCAACTCACCGATATCGCGCCGTATGTTGTCACCCTCGCGGCGCTCGCGATCAGCCATCGCGCGCGCAACAGCAATGCCCTGGGAAAGGCCGACCGAGATGTCTGAAATCACCCGCATGATCCTCGACGTGGACCCCGGCGTCGACGACGCGATGGCGATCTTGTACGCCCTGCGCCGGCCAAACATTCGCCTCGAAGCGCTGACGACGACATTCGGCAATACCGACATCGATACCGCCACAAACAATGCGCTGCGGATTCTCGAATGGCTCGGCCGCGAGGATATTCCCGTCGCGCGCGGGCCGGGGCGCTCGCTGCTGCGACCCTTCGGCGGAGGGGCCGATCACGTGCATGGCGCGAACGGCCTCGGCGACGTCGTATTGCCTGAGCCGCGCGGTCGCGCGATAGAGGAATCGGCGCCCGATCTCATCGTCCGCATGGCGCGCGAAAATCCCGGTGCGCTCACGCTCTGCGCCGTTGGGCCGATCACCAACGTGGCGCTCGCGCTCGCCAAGGCGCCGGAAACGGCAACGCGCTTGAAACAGATCGTCGCGATGGGCAGCACGATCTTCCATCCGGGCATTCATGGCATCTCCTCGCCGATGGCTGACGCCAATTTCTGGAACGACCCGGAAGCCGCCCAGATCGTGCTGCGCTCGGGAGCGAACATCACGCTCGTCGGCATGGATGTGACGATGAAGGTATTGTTGAACGCCGCGATGCGCGCCGAGATCGCCGCGCGCGGCGGGCCGGTTGGCGCCACGATGATGAGTATCGCGCAATTCTATGTCGACGCCTACGCCCGGATGTATCCCGGCATCGACGGCTGCGGCTTGCACGATCCGCTCGCGGTCGCCATCGCCGAGGACGCCAGCCTTGCGCGAATGGAACGCATGTGCGTCGATGTCGAACTCAGCGGAACCTTGACGCGCGGCCAGGTGGTCGCCGATCGCCGCCGAACAGCGGTCGGACGCGAAAACGCCGATGTCTGCATGGACGTCGACGCCGATGAATTCCACCGAAGGTTCATCGATGCGTTTGCGGTGCGCGCATGAGGCGGTTCGCTCGGGAGGGCCTATTGGTTTGGGCCGCTGTTGGACAGAATCGACGGTGATGTCGCCGCGAATCCGAATGACGAGATGAACGTCCGGTTCGCGTTGACCCGAACGTTCTTCGAGGAGATTGATCGCGCCGCAAAACAAATTACAGTCGCCGCCTTCAAATTTGGGAGAAACGCTTATGGATCTCACGACCGCGAAAGCCGCTTCGGAATTGCTGGTGCGCCACTGGCGGCAAGGCGAGGTTCTCGACGCGCTGCCTGCCGACCTGCGGCCGGCGAATCGAGCCGAAGGCTATTTCATCCAGGCTCAGATCGAGACGATCAGCGACAAGCCGCTGTTCGGCTGGAAGATCGCGGCGACCAGCGCGGCCGGGCAGAGGCATATTGGCGTCGAGGGACCGCTGGCGGGTCGATTGCTGGCGGAAATGACGTTCCCCGATGGCGCCTCAGTTCCCTTCGGCGCCAATCGGATGCGGGTCGCCGAGGCCGAATTCGCCTTTCGTATGGGCGTTGATCTGGCGCCGCGTCAACTACCGTATTCGCCGGCCGAAACGCTCGAAGCCGTAGCCGACCTGTTTCTCGCGATCGAGATTCCCGATTCGCGTTACGCCGATTTCGTCACCGCCGGAGGCCCCCAGATTATCGCCGACAACGCCTGCGCGCATCGATTCGTGCTCGGCCCGAAGGCCGCCGACGAGTGGCGGCGGACTGATCTGTCATCGCATCGCGTGGTTGGTCGGGTCGCGGGCCGCATCGAGCGCGAGGGCGTCGGGTCGAATGTGCTGGGCGACCCTCGCATCGCCCTCACATGGCTCGCCAACGAATTGTCGTCCCTTGGGGTCACGCTTGCCGCCGGTCAGATCGTGACGACCGGCACGTGTGTCGTCCCGATGGAATTTCGGCCCGGCGATGTCGTTGAGGCGGACTTCGGCGTTCTCGGTCGGGTCCACTGCCGCGTGGCCGAAACCTGAGGCGTTACGCGCCCATGCGCCCGACCCCGGCGACCTGTCTAGATGTTTTCGCGTGTATAGAATTCAAACGGCACGACCGAGGTGTCAACGGGGGAGAGATTTCGCGCCAGGGTGGCGGAGGAAAAGTGGGCCAGTGGCGGTGAGGATGCGCAGACATGAAAAGGGGCCCCATGGGGCCCCCCTTTTCATGTCGGCGGCGAAAATTTCCTCCGTCAATGTGGGAGTGATTTCGCTGGTCTGAGGATCCACGATTTCACTCGTCGATTGATCGTCGGCGCCCGCGCCAGTGTGCTTGCGGCGGCGTGTGGACTGGGCGAGGCGCTAGCTGTCTGCGTTCATCG